>JAGDVY010000016.1:23819-73956 GCA_023255875.1 Hydrogenobacter sp.
CGTATTTTTTACCCAAAAATGGATAAAAATGGCAAATTTTTACACATATACGCTATCAAAAATCGTAAAGGAAACATAGTTATTGAGAAACCTCTAATAATAAATGAACAAAGTGGTGAATATACTAAAGAGGTGAAAAACATCCTTGAAAGCTTCCTGTGATATAATTAACATTTATGAGGTTACCAGAAAAACTTGTGGAGAGGATAGCAGATAGAATTATAAAAGAGTTAGGAGAGGAGAGGGTTATAGAAGTGGAAGACCCTTATACATTTAAGAAAAAGATAATTGCGGTTTTTAAAACTGCAGAAGAAGAAGAGAGAATGCTTGATGAAAAAACCAGAGAGGTGCTAAGGGAAAAACTTGACCTGCTTGAAGAAACAAGCCTTGATTACAGGACTGCGTACAGAGCGGTAAGAGCCAAGCTTGCAGAAGAAATGAACATACATACAGGCAGAAGGGAAAGAATGAACCAAATAGCCAACATGATAAAGGACCTCATTATGTCAGAAGACAGCGTAGAGATATACGAAGAACCCCACTACATAAGAAACAGGATAAGACAGATACTCATGGAAGCGGTAAAAGAAGAGGAAGAGATAGACAGAGAGGTCAGGGAAAGGATAAAGTCATACTCCAAAAGGATAGTGGAAGGCACACCCGAGTGGAATCATCTTTACAGAAGGATCTATGAGGACGCATTAAAAAGAAGAGGATTACTTTAGTTTTCTGGGAATAGCTTACCTGGGTTAAAGAGATTCTTTGGATCAAAGACCATCTTTATGCCCTTCATCACCTCTATTCCCACGTCACCCAATTGCCACCTTAGGAACTTCCTTTTGGTGAGTCCAACGCCGTGCTCTCCTGTTATAGAACCGTTATAACGCAAAGCCAGTTCAAACACCTCATCTACAGCTCTCTCTGCTCTTTCCTCCTCCTCTCTGTTTTTCTTATCATAGAGAAGATTCACATGAAGGTTCCCATCACCAATGTGTCCAAAGATCACCATATGAAGGTCATACTTTTTGGCTATTTCTCTGAGCTTGGGAATAGCCTCAGAGAGATAAATCCTTGGGAGTACTATATCTTCGTTTATCTTGCCCGTTTTGAGATTGGCAAGAGCTGGTCCAAGGTTTTTGCGTGCCATCCACAGCTTTTCTGCCTGAGCCTCATCTTGCGCTACTTGAACTCTTAGTCCCATACCTGTAAGAAGCTTTTCAACTGTATTTAGGTCCTCTTTCACACCTTCCATAGAACCGTCTATTTCTATAAGTAAAAGTGCGGACACATCTTTGGGAAGACCTACAGGTTTGTGAGCTTCTACCGCTTTTATGGCATCTGCATCCATAAACTCAAGAGCGGAGGGAAATACGCCAGAGGTCATTATCTTAGTGACTGCCCTTCCTACATCTTCAAGCCTTTCAAAGAGCACAAGTGCCGTCGCTCTTGCTTTAGGTTTGGGAATTAGCTTCAGAGTTGCGGAAGTTATAAGTCCCAAAGTGCCCTCTGAGCCTACAAAAAACTTAGTTATGTCATATCCCGCCACGTCTTTTATGACTGGGTTGCCCGTCTTTAACACCTTACCTTCCTTTATAACTGCGGTTAGCCCAAGCACATACTCCCTTGTGACACCATATTTTAAACATCTTGGACCACCTGCATTCTCCGCTATATTTCCACCTATTGTGGAGTACTTAAAGGAAGAGGGGTCTGGTGGATAAAAAAGTCCAAGTTTCTCCACATACTGTTGTAATTCGTAAGTTATAACGCCGGGTTCTACCACCGCGGTAGCGTTATCCACATCTACACTGAACTTCTTCATCTTTTCAAAGGAGACAACCACGCCTTTTTCTAAAGTAGGTACCGCGCCACCTGTGAGTCCAGAACCCGCACCTCTTGGGAATATAGGCACCTCTTCTTGATAACATATTTCTACAAGCTTTTGTACGTCTTCTTGGGATTCGGGGAAGATCACTGCTGAAGGCACCGCCCTCTCTATAGGTATGGGTGTGGCATCATAAGAGTAGAGCTTTCTCTCTACAATGGAAGTAATAACCTTGTCTTTACCTAAAACTTCCACAAGCTTATCAACAGGTTTTTTCTTTAGCAGTCCCAACATGATTTTGTAAATATAAACAAAGGAATAAAACCTTGCAATGATGTAAAGCATTCCTCTATAATTTCATATCATGCTTCAAAGGGTCCTTTTTCTGCTTCTTGTAGCACTTAGTCTATCCTATGGTGATGTAGTTGCCAGAATAAACTCAAAGGTGATAACTAAGGAAGAGCTCACTAATGCCTTTAATGCATACTGGCGTGAGATAATACATCTGCCTATAGCCCAAGCTACCAAAAGTGACATGAGAGAATTTCTCATAGAGTATGTAAGAAGTCAGATAATACAACAAGAAGCTAAAAGGATGGGTATAAGTGTTAGGGAAAGCGAGCTAAGAGAATACATACAGAAGAATATTGGAAGTGAAAGATTAAGCGAAACGGTAAAAGAATTGGTAAAAACGGAAATAATTACCAACAAGATCATAGACAGGATAGCCAAAGACATAGAGGTGAATGACAGGCAGGTAATAGCCTATTACTATCTAAACCTGAGAGATTTCAAACTACCTGCTCAAATTTTAGTAAAAAGATTTCTGGCAGATGATCTGGACACAGCCAACGAGGTGTATTATCGCCTTTCAGTAGGAAAAAGCTTGGAAAACTTAAAGTTTGTCAGAGAGGGAGAGCCCATGTGGTACTCCATACAGACCCTGCCAGAGATAGTAAAGAATCAGTTATATCCTTACGAAATAGGCAAGGTTTCAAAGCCTATAGATACTGGAGCAGGGTATCTTATACTCAAGATATTGGACAAAAGGGGAGGTGGCATCATGCCCCTTGAGTACGCAAAGCCCTTGGTAAGAGAGAGACTTTTGAAAGAAAAAAGACAGGAGGTTTTCCGAGAATGGTTTCAAAGAGTATTAAAAGACTATCGTGTGGAGTTCTTCTTCTGGCGGTTATAGTACTTAGTGCCTATGCCCAAAAGCTTGTTGATAGGGTAGTAGCATCAGTAAATGGTGAGCCCATACTTGAAAGTGATGTAAAATTGGGTGAGCTCTTTTACGGCACTAAGGATAGAAAGCAGGTAATAGATAAGCTTATTGACACATACCTCATTGCTCAGTTTTTGGAAAGTAAAGGAGGACAAGTGCCCCAAGAATACATAAATAAGACACTTTTGGACATAGCCAAAGCTAACAATACTGACATAGAAGGACTTGCTAAGGAACTTGCCAAAGAAGATCTCACAGTTGAAGACCTAAAGAGGTTTCTTGAAAAGGAGATCTTAGCCACTCAAGGATTAAACTCCTATCTTTCTAAAGAAATAAAGGTCTCTCAGCTTGATGTGGAACTGGAAAAGCTCAAAAAGGGTCAGGTAAAGTTAAAGAGGGATATAGACCTTGTGGTGTTAGATAAGAAAGATGGCCAAAAGCTTCTTAATTTGATGGAGCAAAAAAAGACTCTTCAGGAAATAGCCAAGGCTTTCTCTACTAACGTGGAGAGCGTCAGTGTGGAAAAGGGTGATCTCGTTGAGCCTCTTGATAAAGAAGTATGGAGAGCAGGCATAGGCAGTTTGGTAGTAGCGGAAGATGACAAGCACATCTACCTGGCGCAGATAAAAGATCAGAAGGAGATCTACAGCGGTGTATCCGAAGAAGAACTAAGAGAGCAGATCTTTCTCAAAAAGCTTGAGGAAAAAAGGGAAGAGTTTATTAGAAACCTGAAAAAGAAGAGTTTTATAAAGATCCTCCCAGATGCGTATTCTGTCGGTAGTTGATGGTATAGGGTGGAGCGGAACAAAAGAGCAAGTGTATCTCTTAGCAAGAGAGCTCTCAAAAAGAGCAATAGAAACCCACATGGCTCTTTCCTTTGAATACACTCAAATGGTGGAAAAGTTAAAGGAATATGGCATTAAGTTTCACTTTTTTGAACATCATCACAAACTCTCAAGATACAATCCTGCAAACTACTACAGGCTTTGGAAAGTAATAAAGGAAAACGCATTTCATGTAGTACTGGCTAACTCTCCTCATGCCTTTGACTATGTAAGATTAGTCTATCCTTTCTTGAATAAAAAGCCCAAGCTGGTGGTAGTCAAAAGGTCTGCAAGAGTGCCCAACAGAATGTCCCTTAGGTTCAAGTACGCCTATGCAGATATGGTGGTGGCAGTCTCTCCTGCTGTTAAAGAGAACTTGGTTAAGGCAGGCTTTCCTGAGCAAAAGGTGTGCGTAATAGAAAGTGGTATAGATACACAGCGCTTTAGGCCTGACTCACTTCTTGGTATACAGACAAGAGAGAAACTCCAAATACCTTTGGATGCTAAGGTGTTTATCAATGTTGCCAACTGGAATCCTGAGGTAAAGGCACAGGATAAGCTTATAGAAACTTTCTCTAAACTTTCTTGTGGAAACTGCTACCTAATACTTGTAGGCATAGATACAGACCGGTATGCTCCCAAACTTGCGCAAAGGTATGGAATAAAGGACAAAGTTTTGGCTCTTGGTTTTAGAGAAGATGTAGAAGCCTTATTGAACGCTTCGGATGTTTTTGTGCTATCCTCTTATCTTGAAGGCATATCTAACGCACTTTTGCAAGCTATGGCTTGCGGCAAGGTGGTCATATCCACAAACGCAGGAGGAATAGGACAGGTGATAAAAGATGGAGAGAACGGCTTTTTAGTTGATGTGGGAGATTTTGATCATCTTCTTAAAAAAATGCAAAAAGCCATAGAGCTTTCCCAAGAGGAAATCAAAAAACTTTCTGCACATGCTATAAAGACTGCGGAAAACTTTTCTATAAGCACAACGGCAAGCAAGTATCAAAACCTTTTTGAGAGGCTTCTGTCTTGATATTAGTTCTTGTGTATCACAAAGTGATAAAGTATCCCACCTTTGATTTGTGGTGGAAAACTTTTGACTTACAATGTTCCATACTCAAAAAGCATTTTAAAGTCATTACCTTAGACCAGGTGATAGAAGCATTAAGCGAGGGAAAACTTCCCAAAGAACCAAGCGTTGCCATAACCTTTGATGATGGTTATGCAGATAACTATATATACGCTTATCCTATTTTGAAAAAACATCGCCTGAAAGCCACACTTTTTGTTGCCTCCTCAAGAATCATCAAAGAATCTGGTAAAAGAAAAAACTTAGAAGATTACTGGAAGGGTAAGGTATCCTACAGGGAGCTTTATTCACCCAAGAGCATGTGGCAAGCCAATTACCTATTCCTCAAAGAAGGGAAAGAAGCGGATTTTTTGACGCAGGAGGAACTTCTGAGCATGATGGATGTTTTTGAGATAGGTTGGCATTCTAAGTATCACACAAAGGACTTTTTTCAGGATAGGATCATAGACCTTGTTGATGGCAAGAATTACCACTGGTCTGTTATTCACGCCTATGGTGAAGAGCCTGTAAGGGGCTTTCCTCTGTTTCCCATGAAGGGATCTCTTTGTGTACTCAGGGGCAAAGTAAGAAAGGAGGTAAAGACTTTTATAAAGAGCTTAGATGATAAGTTTTTTCAAAGAAAAAACTGGAAAGAACACCTAAAAAAGGAACTTTTGAAGAATTTTGATAGTTTTTTAGAGTTTGAAACGCAGGAAGAGAGGGTAAAAAGAATAAGAAAGGAGATAGAGGAATCTCTTCAAGAGCTAAAGAGCATAACAGGGGTAAATGTAGTTCATTCCGCTTATCCCTTTGGAGATTACGACCCTTTGCTAAAAGAAGAGTTATCTAAGAGATTTGTTTCTGCCTTCACCACAGAGAAAAGATACATAACAGTGCAAGAAGATATGCATCTTCTTCCGAGAATTACTGTCCCAAAAGACATGTGGTCCTTTTTAGCTATTTTAGGAAAGTTTGTAGGAAGCTTTTTAGTTCGCTCAGGCTGGAGAAGATAAAATCAGGTTTGAACTCTGTCTTTGAAAGCTCTTCCTCTTTGTATTTACCCGTAGTCATAAAAACCGTCTTAATGCCAAGGCTTTTAGCTCCTATAAGGTCCGTGTATATGTCATCGCTTATGAGGTATGTTTCTCCTTGGGGCATGCCTTTTGTAGCATAAGCTATAAACTCTGGTGAGGGCTTGCCTAAGTTGGGAACTTCCTGTGAGTAGTTGCAGGCATGCACCAACATACTTGCCACAGAACCAGCACCGGGAAAGTATAAGCCATCGTCATCTTTCACTATCCTACTCAAATTCACAGGTATTATCTTTGCATTCTGGAGGAATACTGCAGATGTAGCGGTTTTTATCTTCTGAAAGTCCAAAGACCTATCCTGTCCTATAACTACCGCATCTACCTTATGATCATCAACTACCTGAAAGCCCTCTTCCTGTAGGTATGACTTTAAAGAAGGTGTGCCTATCACAAAAAGTCTGTGGAGTTTTTTGTTTCTTAGATACTCAGGTAGCACCACAAGGGGAGAAATAAACCTATCTTCTGGGAGGATCACTCCCTTTTGTCTTAGGTTTTCAAGCATTTCTTTGGGTGGTCTTGTGGAATTATTGGAGACCACCCTAAAGGGTAAAGAGTTTTTCTCAAGGAAATCAAGAAATTCCAGCGTATCAGGAAAAGGATTTAGTGCTTTGTCCTTAACCAAAACACCGTCCAGATCCACCAAAAGCCTTATCATAGCACACCCCTTTTACCATATTGGTTATAACACTGTTTATAGGAGTTTCCATGTTAGCCTGCTTTCCAAGCTCCACTATAGCACCATTTAAAGCATCTATTTCCGTCTTCCCCTTCTTTATATCCTCAAGCATAGAAGGATAATGGTTAGCGGTTGGTGGCACAAGTTTTTCATAAAAGTGCCTTTTGTACTCCTCAGAGGAGGAGTGGAAGGTCTCTATGCCATGTGCCTTTAGCACTGTAAATATCTCGTCTATTATTCCGTTAATGATCTCTCTAATGTATGGGTTTTCCACAAGCTGTCCGTAGGTTAATTCAAACAGAGCGCCCAAAGGGTTTAGTGCGCAGTTGTATATTATCTTCTCCCAGAGGTATTTGTAAACTTCTCTGTCGTGCCTTGTGGGTATTCCCGCTTTACTAAAAATGTCTGCAAGCGTATTTAAAAATTCCTCTTTTATATTACCTGAGGGACTACCTATAACTACAGAGTCAGCACACACAGTTATCCTTACTCTATCCGCACTTGTTCTCTTGGCTCCAAAGATGATCCTTGAGAGGATCACCTTATCGTCTCCAAAGAGCTTAACTGCCTTTTCGTAATTACCGTAGCCATTTTGAGCTATCAAAATGTAGGACCCCTTTTCCACAAAAGGTGATAATCGCTCTAACGCGCTTTGCGTATCATAACTTTTTACAGCTAGCACTATCACATCTGGTGTGTATTCAACAAGGCCTGGGTCTTCTACTGTTATCACTTCCTGTTCAAACTCTCCCCATATACCTTCAACTTTTATTTTGCTTAAGCTTCTTCCGGGTTTTACAAGTCCTACCACTTTGTACCCCGCCCTTGAAAGAAAGGACAGAAAGACACTTCCTACCGCACCAACACCCACGACTAAAAACTTCATTCCTTCTCCTCAAGCTTTATGTAAGGCATTATGTCCGCAAGGTCTATGTACTTATCACAGGCATTTACGAGTTCCACCGCTGAGCTCTCTTTGGTGGATACGCATATGATCTCTTTGCCAAAATCTCTTAGCACCCACACGAGTTTTTCAAAATCACTGTCTCCGGAACACAGCACCGCAACATCGTAATTGTCTTTGGTAAGTAGCATATCAAGAGCCATATCTACATCAAGGCTTCCCTTGTAGGTCCCATCCTTTAGCTGTTTTATTGGTTTTTTAACCACCGTTATACCACTAAAAGCAAGGAGTTTTATAAAACTTTCCTGCTTTTCATCGCCTTCTCTATAAGCCAAGTAAAAGAAGGTGTTGTAAATGGTGTAATCCTTTTTAAAGTACTCCACAAGCTTTATCAGGTCTATCTTTTGGTGCAGTATATTCTTCTGTATAAAGTAGAAGTTAGCACCGTCTATGAATATGCCAGCCCTTCTGCCCATCTTTCCTTTAGGTAATCTCCTCTTCTTGCACAGAAACTACCACTTTGGCTGGTCTTAGCACGCGCTCATGAAGCATATAGCCCTTCCTTACAACTCTGATAACTGTATTGGGTGGAACATCAGGGTTATATTCTTTTTCTACCGCTTCTGCAAGGTAAGGGTCAAACTCCTTACCCTCTATCTGTATCTCCTTTATGCCATACTTTTCAAGTATTCTCTTTAGCTCTCTGTATATGAGTTGAAAGCCTTGTAGTATGGGTGTGTGGGATTCAGAAACACTATCAAAGGCTCTCTCAAAGTTATCAACAACTTCCAGCATCTCAAGGGCAAACTTTTCGTATCCATACTTTCTTTGCTCTTCCATGTCTCTGCGATATCTCTCTTTAAAAAGCTCAAACTCCCTTTGGAGTTCCACATACCTTTGGTTTGCAAACCTTGCAACCTGCTCCAGTTTGGAAACCTTTTCTTCTAGCTCTTTAATCTTTTTCTCTTCCTCTTTCAATTCTTCTTTAACTTCTTCAATCTCATTTATTAATGGTTCTTGATTTTCCTTTTCCTCCATTCTTTTTACCTCCTGGAAGGTTTTAATATATATTTAAATCTATCATGAGAACAGTCTTTTCTGCAGAGTTAATAAGAAAGTACGACAAGCCCGGACCCAGATACACAAGCTATCCACCTGCCACAGAATTTCACGAAGGGGTAAAGGAAGAGGAATACAAGAAAAAGCTTTTGGAAAGCAACGAAAGGGGAAGGGATCTTTCTTTATACT
Organism: Hydrogenobacter sp.; assembly: GCA_023255875.1. Lineage (GTDB taxonomy): Bacteria > Aquificota > Aquificia > Aquificales > Aquificaceae > Hydrogenobacter. The sequence continues at coordinate 32,682 of JAGDVY010000016.1, forward strand.
TTCACATACCTTTCTGTGAAAGTGCCTGCTGGTTCTGCGGTTGTAACGTGATCATATCCCACAGAAAGGATGTGAGCAGGAGGTATCTTGATTATCTCTACAGAGAAATGGACATGTTAAAAGACTACATAGACCCTTCAAGGAAAGTGGTTCAGCTACACTGGGGAGGTGGAACGCCTAACTTTTTGACTAATCAGGAGATAAAGGAGCTCTTTAGTAAGATAAGGGACACCTTCAATATAGACCCTTCTGCGGAGATAAGCGTAGAGATAGACCCAAGATACCTCTCAGAGGGTCAGTTGGAGACCTTCAGGGAGCTGGGTTTTAATAGGATAAGCATGGGACTTCAGGACCTTGACCCTCAGGTACAAGAAGCAATAAACAGAGTTCAGCCAGAGAGTCTTATGAAAGATGTGATGAAAAGACTGAGAGACTTAGGTTTTGAAAGTATAAACATAGACCTCGTTTATGGACTTCCCTATCAGACGCCTGAGAAGTTTAAGATCACTATAGAGAAAACCATAGCTTTGGACCCAGACCGTGTTGCGGTCTTTAACTTTGCCTATGTGCCTTGGATAAAACCCCTTCAGAGAAAGATAGATCCTTCCACACTTCCACCACCAGAGGATAAGCTCCGCATCTTGGAGATGACTATAGATATGTTTCAGTCAGCGGGTTATGTGTTTATAGGCATGGATCACTTTGCCAAACCTAACGATGAGTTGGCAGTAGCCCAAAGGGAAGGCACTCTGTGGCGGAACTTTCAGGGATACACCACCAAAAAGGGAGTGGACCTTATAGGCATTGGTGCCACTTCCATAGGCATGCTCTATGACGCGTACTTCCAAAATTACAAAACCATAAGGGACTACTACATGGCTATAGATGCAGGTAAGCTACCCATCATGAGGGGATACTTGCTAAACCACGAAGACATATTAAGAAGGGAGGTGATCATGGACCTTATGTGTAACTTCCAGTGTTCTTTTAAGAAGATAGAAGATATGTTTGGTATAAGTTTTGAGGAGCACTTTGAGAAGGAACTTGAGGAGCTAAAAGGTATGGAATCTGACGGTCTTCTTGAGATAAAAGATAGAAAGATACTGGTAAAGCCCGAAGGGAGGCTTCTTATAAGAAACATAGCCATGGTCTTTGACGAACATATCAGAAACAAAAAGGAGCTTAGGTTTTCCAGAACCATATGAGTAGTCTTCTTGAAGTCATCTCTTTGAGTAAGGTTTATAAGATAAGTAGAGGGTTATTTAGACACACATATCATCCTGCGGTCAGGAAGGTTAGCTTTAGTATAAAGGAGAGGGAGATCTTTGCCTTAGTAGGTGAGAGCGGTTCTGGTAAAACTACCATAGGTAAAGTGATCCTAAGGCTTGAAAGACCAACAGAAGGTAGCGTGAAGTTAAGGGATAAAGATATATGGGAAATGGGCAGGGAATACACAAAAAGGGTTTCTGCGGTCTTTCAAGATCCCTTTTCCTCTCTCAATCCTTACATGAAGGTAAGACAGATAATAGAAGAACCCATGGTGATCCACAAACTAAAGGACAGAAAGAGGAGAGTGGAAGAAGTGGCTCAAATGGTAAAGCTTCCTATAGAGCTTCTTGATAGAAAACCTCAAGAGCTTTCTGGAGGCCAAAGGCAGAGAGTTGCCATAGCCAGAGCGGTATCTCTGTTTCCCGAGCTAATAGTTGCGGACGAGCCAACAGCATCCCTTGATGCCACTGTCAGGAAGGAGATACTTGAGCTTTTTGGGGAACTAAAGGAGAGGGGAATAAGCACTCTGCTCATAACTCACGATATAAGGGCGGTAGAAAGGATAGCGGATAGATTGGCAGTCATTTACTCAGGTATGATCATGGAAATGGGCACAAAGGAGCAAGTCCTCAAAGACCCAAAGCATCCCTACACTAAGTATCTTTTGGAAAATGTTCCTGTAAGACATCCCAAAGAAAGAAAGGTGCGCATGCAAGAGGAAAGCGTGCAAGAGGTATTGGACAGAGGTTGTCCCTTTTACTGGCTTTGCAGTCAAAGGTTAGAAGCTTGTAAGCAGAGTATAAAGGAGGAGGTTTTGGATGGAAGGTTCGTCGCTTGTAACCTTTACTGAACTCTCCATACTCCTGTTTTTGCTCTTTTTGTCTGGTTTTTTTGCCTCCTCTGAGGTAGTCTTTTTTGGTGCAAACAGATACCTCCTTAGAAGGTACTCATCCAAAAAACTCTACAAACTTCTAAACAAACTCCTCTCAAAACCTCGGGAACTCCTCCTTTCCATTCTTATAGGCAACGAGGTGGTAAATGTCCTTATATCCTCTTACGGGACAAAGCTTTTTGTTGATACTTTTGGAAAGAAAGGTGCTACTTTTTCTGCCTTTCTTATGAGTTTTCTCATATTCCTGTTTGGAGAGGTGATACCCAAAAACTTAGTTTTACCCTTTACCACAAGACTTTCGCTCTTTTATGCTCCCATCTTTTATGTGTTTCACACAGCATTTTTGCCAATAAGAAAGCTTTTCTTTACGCAGATTGAGAGGATACTGAACTTTTTTGAAATGGAGGGAATAGAGGAAAAAAGGAAAACGGATCAGGTATTTTGGGAAATATTTGAGATGGGATACTCGGAGGGACTCTTTAGTGCAGAAGAGAGGGATTTAGTAGAGAGAGCCATGTCTTTGGACGATCTTTTGGTTAAAGAAGTTATGACGCCAAGACCGGACATATTTGCCCTTGATGAAGAAAGTACTGTTGCGGAAGTCTTTGAGAAGATCATTGAGAAAAAACACTCGCGCATTCCCGTTTTCAAAGAAACTCTTGACAACATAACGGGCATAGTTTATGTGAAGGACATAATACCTTTTGAGGAGAATGCCAATAAGAAACTCAAAGAATTCAAAAGACCTGCTCTTTTTATTCCAGAAATCTCAAGCATAACTACACTTTTAAAGGAAATGAGATCAAGCGGTATGCAGATAGCCATAGTGGTAGGAGAACACGGAGAGGTATCTGGGCTTATTACTCTTCACGATGTGCTAAAGAGGCTTTTGGGAAGTATGCCAGAGGTGTGGGAAGAAGACACAGTTAGAATATCAAAGGGCATCTACAAAGTTTATGGTTGGGCGGACATAGAGAAGGTGGCAAAAACTGTGGGCTTTAGCCTTCCAGAAGAGTATGAGTACGATACAGTTGGGGGCTTTGTTATGGCAAACCTCTCAAAAGTGCCAGAGGAAGGTGATGAGTTTGAATACGAAGGCTTTAAGTTTGTGGTGGACAAGATGGAAGGAAACCGCATAGTTAGCCTTTATATAATGACAACGGAAAGCCAAAAGGTGTAAATTATTACTCTGATGATAAAAGGCGAACTAAAGACCACAGTAAAACCAAAACTGAACCTCTCGCTACTTTTAAAGCATCACATAGACCTTTTAGCTAAGAGTTCTGAGGAACTTAAGCAGGTGCTTGAAGAGGAGCAAAAGCAAAATCCATACATAGCACATGTATTTAAGCGTATACCAAGGTGGTTTTTCAAAGAGGAGATTAAGCAAAAAGAACCTGTGGCAAAGGATAGCCTTTTTGAGGAAATTTCAAGGCAGATAAGTCTTGAGTTTGACGGTATAGACAAAGATATAGCTTTAGAGATACTATGCAGGTGCGATGCTGATGGTTTTTTTAAAGATGATCCGGAAGATATAGGAAAGATTTACGGAGTAAGTGCAGAGTATGTGGAAGACATAAGAGAATTTATAATGACAGAGATAGAGCCTGTGGGTATAGCTTCCAAAAACCTTGAGGAGTTCATAAGAGTGCAGTTGCAAGAGATGTATCCGCATGACATTCAAATACAAGAAAAGGTAATGCAAGCCGTAAAAACAGGACACGCGGACCCTCAGATAAAGGAGATCATCTCTCGCCTTAGGCTAAAACCTTTGGGAGGTGAGGCAGGTCCTCAAAGGACGGGAACGGTGGACTTAGTTTTGGAACATGATGGGGAAAACTGGTACATCTTCATTCAGGAGGACTTTATAGATTTTCATATAGAGGAAGACCTGCCAATCCAAAACGAGGTGCAAAAGGAAAAGTTAAGAAGAGCAAAAAACCTAAGGATCATCTTGGAGATGAGAAGGAGATTACTTAGGGAAATAGGTAAGTTCATCATTCAAAGGCAGGAAGACTTCCTTCTGAGGGGAAAACCTTTAAAAACTCTAACACTAAAGGAGGTGGCACAGAGCGCAGGAGTAAGTTTATCTACGGTTAGCAGGTTGGTAAATTCCAAATACGCAAGCACGCCAGCAGGGATATATCCCCTTAGATTTTTCTTTGTAAAGGAAAGTAAAAGCGGTATGAGCAAGGAGGAATTAATGAGAGCCATAAAAGAAGTGTTGCAGGAAAATAGGTCTATAAGCGATAGCAAGGTGGCTAATATGCTAAAAGAGAAGGGCATAAACATAGCAAGAAGAACGGTAGCCAAGTACAGAAAACTTTTGGGTTTGAGATGAAGCTAAGGCAGGTAAAAGAGCTTATTGAAAAAAGTGGTCTCGATGCCTTTTTGGTGAGTTCTGTGTCCAATGTCTTTTATCTTACTGGTTTTAGATCAACGCACGCTTACCTCGTGATCACTCCAGATAGCCATCATCTTCTTACTGATGGAAGGTATTACGAAAAGGCAAAGAGGGAAGTAACTCAGTGGGATGTGAGGCTTATAGAAGGTAGTGCAATAAAGTACATAAAAAGCTTTCTCAAAGACCTTGGGGTCCAAAGAGTGGGATACGAAAAGGATAAAGTGAGTTGCGAGTTCAGGCAGGCACTAAAGACAAAAGGCATAAAGTGGGTAGGACTTTCTGGATTTCTTTCTTACATCAGAGCCATAAAGAGCCAAGAAGAGATAAGCATAATGAGAGAAGGCGTCAAAAAGAGCGACAGCATATACAGAAAACTCTTGGAGTTTATAAAGCCTGGCATGACAGAGATGGAAATAAGAGCCTTCATAGTTCAGGAGATATTCAAAGTGGGTGCAAGCGGAGAGAGTTTTCCTACCATAGTTGCATCTGGTGAGCATTCTGCAATCCCTCACTGGGAAACATCCTATTACAAAATAGAAGCGGGTAAAAACCTCCTTGTGGATATGGGACTCATCTGGAAAGGATACTGTACTGACTTTACGAGAACCATCTTTATAGGTAAGGCAGATGATGAGTTTAAAAAGGTGTATCAGATTGTAAAGGACGCTCATCTTTTTGCTCTTGAAAAAGCAAGGGTAGGAAATACATTAGGTGATGTGGATAAAACCGCAAGGAAATACATAGAAAAGAAAGGTTATGGAAAGCTCTTTAACCACTCCACGGGCCACGGTGTGGGCATTGATATACACGAGTATCCAAGAGTCTACTATAAAGGAAAAGACAGCAAAAAAACCATAGAGGAAGGCATGGTTTTTACCATAGAGCCGGGTATATACATCCCAGGAAGGTTTGGTGTTAGACTTGAGAACATAGTAGCCATTGAAAAAGGCATAGGCCAACCTCTTTCGGAGATAAGCCTTGACTTGATAGAGCTGTAAACTTATAATATTTTAAAGTATTACGCGGGGTGGAGCAGCCTGGTAGCTCGTCGGGCTCATAACCCGAAGGTCGCGGGTTCAAATCCCGCCCCCGCAACTTGATAAAAGGCAGGAGAGGTGGCCGAGAGGTCGAAGGCGGCTCCCTGCTAAGGAGTTGTAGGGTTAAAAGCCCTACCGCGGGTTCGAATCCCGCCCTCTCCGTTGGGAAGAGCTATGAAAAGAGCCATTCTTGCTCTTGAAGATGGGACATACTTTGTGGGATACTCCTTTGGTGCGGAGGGAGAGACAGAAGGGGAAGTGGTTTTTAACACATCAATGACAGGCTATCAGGAGATACTCACAGACCCATCTTATAAAGGTCAGATAGTGGTAATGACCTACACACAGATAGGCAACTGTGGGGTAAACGATGAAGATATAGAATCAGAAAAAGTTCAGGTAAATGGGTTTGTAATAAGAGAGCTTTCCACTTTCTATAGCAATTGGAGAGCCAAAAAGAGCCTTGATGAGTATCTAAAAGAGAACGGTGTGGTGGGAATTCAAGGTATAGACACAAGGGCTCTTGTCAAAAGGATCAGAGAAAGGGGTGTTGTAAGAGGCGTAATATCTACAAAAGAAGAAGATCCAAGAAAGTTGGTGCATAGAGCAAAAAACGTCAAGGACATCTCAGATCAGGACCTGGTGGATAAAGTGGCAACAAAAGAGATCTATTATTGGAACGAAGGGGATTGGGATCTATATAAAGGTTATATAAGAAGGGATTCAGAAAAGCCCATCATAGCGGTGGTGGATTTTGGCGTAAAGCGAAACATACTCCGAAGGCTTGTCAGCGAAGGTGCAAAGGTAGTAGTTTTGCCTCCCTATGGTGCGCGTAAGCTCATAAGAAAAATAGACCCAGATGCCATACTCCTTAGCAACGGTCCTGGAGATCCAGCAAAGGTGTTAGTGGGCATAAGGCTTGTGAGGGAGTTTATGGAAGAAAAACCCATAATGGGTATATGCCTTGGGCATCAGATAATAGGGATAGCTCTCGGAGGTAAGACCTACAAGCTCAAGTTTGGACATCACGGATCAAATCATCCTGTAAAGGACCTAAGAGATGGACACATAGAGATAACCTCACAGAATCACAACTTTGCGGTGGACCCAGAAAGCCTAAAGGACGTGGAGATCACTCACATAAACCTGTTGGACAATACCTTGGAAGGTTTTAGACACAAGTACTTACCCATATACTGTGTGCAATACCATCCTGAGGCTTCTCCTGGACCCCACGATGCAAAGAACATTTTCAAAGAATTCATCCAACTATGTTATGCAAGAGCTTAAAAAGGAAAACACAAAAATTCTGTTCCTCTCCTTTTTAGTTTTTTTAGGTCTTTTTGTGCTTCTCTTGAGAGTAGCTTACCTTCAGCTCATAGGAAGGACAGAGTACGTAAAAAGAGTAGCGGAGAGGTTTTCAAAGGTTGCGCTGGTGGATATACCCACTTACAGGGGCTCAATAAAGGACAGGAATGGCAACGATCTTGCTGTAAGTATTCCTACCATATCTGTTTATGCCTTTCCCAAGTACGTCCAAAACAAAGAAGAGCTTGCCAGCAGGTTATCTGCTGCAACAGGAGTACCTGAGAATAAGATACTTGAGCGACTAAACTCGGGGAAAAAATTTGTGTGGCTTGTCAAAAAGGTGGATAAGAACCTTCTACCTTACATAAAGGGTGTTATAAAGGATACAGAGAACTCTAGGTATGTGGGAATTCAGGAAGATTTCAAAAGGTTTTATCCGCATGGGCATTTGGCAAGTAACCTGCTTGGTTTTTCAGGAGATGATGGCATAGGTCTTGAAGGGCTTGAGTACATGCTTAATCCTTTCCTCAATGAGAAGAGACAGAGGATACCCTTTCTTTTCTCTCCAGAAGGTAGCTTAGCCTTAGAGCCATCTTCTTACATGGAAGTTTTAAATTCAAAAACTGTTTACACCACTATAGACTTAGGAGTTCAGAGCATACTTGAGGACATAAGAGATAAGATAGTCAAGGATTGGAAACCAAAGAGAGTTGCCATACTTATTATGGATGCCAAAAGTGGAGACATATTGGGTATGGCTACTTACCCATATTATGACCCTAACAACTACAATAAGTACAAACCTTGGGAGAGAAGAAACTTTGTAATTACAGATATTTTTGAGCCTGGATCCGTGATGAAACCCTTTTTTATAGGTATGGCTCTTGACAGAGGCTACATATCTGAGAAATACACCGTAGATGGTGAGAATGGAAAAACTGAGGTTTACGGTAGGATAATAAGGGATGTACATCCTTATGGTAGGCTTACCTTAGATGAGGTGCTTATAAAGTCTTCTAATGTGGGAACTGTTAAGATAGCCAAATTTCTTTCAAGGAAAGATGTGGAAGAACTTATGCAGAAGATACATTTTAAAGACAGCTTTGGAATACTTCCGGGAGAAGTAAAGCCAAAGCTACCAGATTACAGATACCCTGCAAATATAGTTTATTCTAGCATAGGACAAGGTCTTTCTGCCAATTTGCTTAACCTCTGTAGTGCTTTTTCTCTTCTTGCCACAGGATACATGCCAAAGCCTAGAATAATCCTCTATACCGAAGACGAGGAAGGAAAAAGAACTTACTACCAGAGCGAGATAATAAGGCAGGGACTCTTTTCAGAGAGAGTCATGAAATGGCTACACAAAAACCTTATAAAAGTAGTAGAAGAGGGTACCGCCAAGCTGGCAAGGTCAGACTACTTTACTATAGCTGGCAAGACTGGTACTTCTCAAAAATTTGATTTTAGTTTGGGTAGGTACTCAAGGGATAAGGTGGTAGCATACTTTGTGGGTTACTTTCCTGCAACAGACCCAAGATTTGTAGCTGGCATATCCGTTGATGAGCCAAAGGGGTTAGCCTACGGAGGCACAGCTGCAGCACCCTACTTTAAAGAGATGGTGGAGAGGGTATCTGCTTACTACAAACTAAAACCCGACAAGATGGGCAAGAGCGCGTCTGAACTCCGCAGGAAGCAGTAATCCATCTATCCTTGGAATTTCCAAAGGTTTAATCCCCGTAAGTTCTTGCACTATTCTTGGGTTAGTCCTTTCGGATACATCCTTTCCTCCAAACCCGTTCATCACTATACCCTTAATATCAAGACCCATACTCTTTGCGTAAAAGTAGGTCAAAAAGGTGTGGTTTATTGTCCCCAAAGTAGCCCTCGCTACTATCAAAATGGGTAAATTCCAGTCCTTAGCAAGCTTTGCATAGTCATAATCTCTCTTTATGGGTACCGCAATGCCTCCCGCTCCTTCCACTATAACAAACTCATACCTTTGTAGCATGCTTTCAAAGTGATGCTTTAGGTCATCCAGAGAAAAATCCTTGCCCTCTTCTAAAATACCCGCATATGGTGATAGAGGAAGGGAAAAGACAACAGGCACCGCTTCTTTTATGTCTTGCCCCGTTATGCTAACAAGAAGGCTTCCGTCCGCGGGAAGTTCTTTTACATCTGTCTCTACAGGTTTTAAGTAGCCTACCTTTACTCCTTTTTCTTTAAGAGCGTAAGCTAAGTTATAAGATACAAAAGTTTTGCCTACACCCGTATCTGTAGCTGTTATAAGCAGAGCTCTCATAAGTTCAACCTCCTGATGAGTTTTACCATCTCAAGGAGTGTCCTCAGGAACTCTTCCGTCTGAGTCTTATAAAAGTGCGATCGGGTACAAAACAACAGCTTGAAGGACAAAAAGCCTTCAAACATCTCCAGCGCAGGCCTTTGTGCTTCTCCACATCTAAATACTGCACATAAGAGAAGAGCATAAAAAGGATTATACATGGAATAGTTGCAAGCTTCTAAAAAAGCTATAATCTTTAATTACTATGTGGAGAAGCGATAAGGTAAAAAAGGGAATAGAAAGATCACCTCACAGGGCTTTGCTTAGAGCCTGTGGCCTTTCTGATGAGGACTTTGACAAACCCCTTATAGGCATAGCTAACTCTTACATTGACATCATACCAGGCCACGTGCATCTAAGGGAGTTTGTACAGCCTATAAAGGAAGAAGTGAGAAAAGCGGGTGGTGTTCCCATAGAGTTCAATGTGATAGGTGTAGATGATGGTATAGCTATGGGACACTACGGTATGCATTACTCTCTTCCTTCCCGTGAGCTCATAGCGGACTCCATAGAAACCGTGGTGGAAGCTCATCAGCTTGATGCTCTTATATGCATTCCCAACTGCGATAAGATAGTTCCGGGTATGCTCATGGCAGCCGCAAGGCTCAACATTCCCACCATATTCATAAGCGGTGGACCCATGCTGGCAGGAGAGGTAAACGGTAAAAAGGTGGACCTCATAAGCGTTTTTGAGGGTATAGGACAGCTAAAAGCAGGAAAAATAGACGAGAAACAGCTAAAAGTTATAGAAGAGCACGCTTGTCCTACCTGTGGAAGCTGTTCAGGTATGTTCACCGCTAACTCTATGAACTGCATAACGGAGGTCTTAGGTCTTGGACTTCCGGGAAACGGCACCATCCCTGCGGTGGACCCAAGAAGGGAGCTTTTGGCAAGACAGGCAGCAAGACAGATAATGGAGCTTCTCAAAAGGGACATAAGACCAAGAGATATTCTTACCATTGAAGCTTTTGATAACGCCTTTGCGGTAGATATAGCCATGGGAGGATCTACCAACACCATACTGCACCTTTTAGCCATAGCCAGGGAGGCAGGCATAGACTATCCCCTCTCAAGGATAAACGAAATATCCAAGAGGACACCAACCTTGTGTAAGATATCACCTGCTTCTGAGTATCACATACAGGACCTTGATTATGTTGGTGGTATTCCCGCTCTTCTTAAGGAGCTCATAAAGGGTGGTTATCTTCCGCATCCCGATAAGCTAACGGTAAGCCTTAAAACTCTTAGAGAAATAGCCATGTCCGCACCAGACGCAGATGGAAACGTGATAAGAACTGTGGAGAATCCTTATTCTGAAGAAGGTGGTATAGCTATACTCTTTGGTAACTTAGCTCCAGAGGGTGCTGTGGTAAAAACCGCAGGTGTTGACCCCAAAATGCTCACCTTTAGAGGAAAAGCCATATGTTTTGACTCCGAAGAAGAGGCCATAGAAGGCATACTGGGAGGTAAGGTAAAACCCGGTCATGTGGTGGTTATACGCTACGAGGGTCCAAAGGGTGGACCTGGTATGAGGGAGATGCTATCTCCTACTTCCGCTATAATGGGTATGGGATTGGGTGATAAGGTGGCTCTTATAACGGATGGGAGGTTCTCCGGTGGAACACGTGGTGCGTGTGTGGGACACATATCCCCAGAGGCAGCAAGTGGTGGTCCCATAGGAGTGGTCCAAGATGGTGATGAGATTCTTATAGACATACCCAATAGGAGAATAGAGCTTTTGATAAGTGAGGAAGAACTAAAGCGAAGAATGGAGAACTTTGTACCCAAACAGAAAGAAATAAAAAGCCCTTGGCTCAGAAGGTATGTAAAGTTTGTAACATCAGCCTCTAAAGGAGCTGTATTGGAAGCTTGAGAAAAAGGAGTGCCAAGTACTCGCGCAGAGCTTTTACAGAGTCGCTAAGCACGCTCATTTTGGGAAGCAGGCTATAAAGGTTGTACCTGAGATCTCTTTTAAAATCTGTGGGGTAGGGTAAAACACTGATCCCTTCCCTTTCAAAAAGTAGAACCGCTCTGGGCATGTGATAAGCAGAGGTGATCAGAATTATTTTCTTGTAATTTCTCTCTTGGCACACCTTTTTAACGTACATGGCATTCTCTTTAGTGTCCCTACTTTGGACTTCCGTTATTATGTTCCTTTTATCTACTCCAAGGTCCAAAAGAATAGACTTCATAACCTCCGCATCTGGAAGGCTTCCTGCGCCACCTGAAAGTATTATGGGCAGGCCTGTCTTTTTGTGAAGAGTAAGAGCGGTCAGAAGTCTTTTCATGGAGTCTTCTTTGAGTATTCCTGTTTTGTAAGAGCCTCCTCCTAAAACTACCAAAGCATCTCCCTCTACCTTTCCCGGTACAGGAAACTTGTTCTCTAAGGGTGTAAAAAGAGCATCTTTTACAGGCTCTATAGAAAGCAGATAAAGGCATAGAGCACAGGTCATAGAAAAATAGTAAGTAAGCTTTTTCTTTCTTTCAAAAAAGCTTATTAGTAGGAAAGCCAATATAAAAAAGCCAGGTGGCAGAAAAAGGGAAGAAAGAAGCTTTTTAAGAAAGAACATCACTTTCTACTTCTTGTAGCTATAATCACATCCTGAACTTTTTCTTTTTTGGCTATGTCCATGAGTGCAACCACATACTTGTGAAGGGTGTCCTCATCAGCCTCTATCACCAAGGAGCTGGGTTTTTTACTTTGTATCTGTTTATCCAAGTCATCAAGACTTAAGGATTTTCCTTCATATACATAAGAACCATCCCTTAAAACTTGAACCCTCATAACGGTAAGCACCTTTTTCTCACCTTCTTGAGCAAAAGGAAGCTTAACCGCAAGGAAGGTCATAGGAGATTGAAAGGCAAGTATGGCAAGAAACAAAAATACCGCGAGGAGCGTATCCACCAAAGGCACCACATCTATATAAGCTCTCTCGTCGTAGCTTAACCTTCTCCTTCTCATTTAAGAACCCTCAGAGTTTCTGCAAGCTCTTGCTCTATCCTGTCAAGAATGCTATTACCCATTATCCTAAAGATCCAGTAAGCGAGTAAGGCAGGTATCGCAACCGCAAGACCAGTGGCTGCAGAGATAAGCGCCTCACTAATACCCGTAGCTAAAAGAGCTATACCTTGCTCTGTCTGTACCACCGCAAAAGCGGAAAACACCTTTATAAGACCTGTTATAGTACCAAACAGACCAATAAGTGGAGAAACGCTTGCTATGGTAGAGAGCAAGGCAAGGTTCTTCTCCACCTTAGGAGCAAGCAAAGAAATCTCAAAGCTAAGATCAGACATAAGCATTCTTTTGTCCGCCTTACCTTCTTTGTACTCTTCCAGCAGACGATAGAGTATCTGACCTGCAGGCGTATTATCCAAAGAGAGTAGCTTTAGAGCACCGTCTATATCTCCACTGGCAAGCAAGGATCTTACATCTCTGACGGATTTGGACATCATACTCCCAAACCTGAGGGTAAAAAGCCGTTCTATAATCAGAGCCCAAGAGACGAAGGAGAGAAAAACAAGCACATAAACCGCAAATCCCCCCTTCTCAAACAAGCTAAAGAGAGTATCCATTTTATCTCGCCTCACACTTGGGAAGTCCCCTTCTGAGAGAGTTTATCATACTTAGTTCCTCTCTTGAAGCGGTTTCTAAGTTGGCTTTTTCAAGAAAACAGGACGCATCGCGTTTTGCATTTAGTTCTATGAGCACTTTAGCTCCTTCTATCACCGCTTTGTTATAAAAAGGCGAATCTTTGTGATTTACTGTTATGTCCACTAAGTCTTCCAAGGCTTTCCTTTTTTCGTTTTCTCTTAGATGATCAAGAGCGGACAGATAAAGAGCCTGAGGTCTTATTTGGGGATCTTTACTCTGCTTGAGATAATCTAAATAACTTCTGTCTTTGGAAATCTTGTATAGCTCCAAAAGATAGTTCTCAAACTCTTGAGTTCTGTATCCCTTTTGCATAAGAGCCTTTGCCAAGTTCTGTGCGCTCTGATCATCTCCCAAGGACATGTACATGCCTATCGCTTTGACTTTATCGCCATCTTCACCTTCTGCAAGGAGGTCCGCAATGCTCTTTCTGTCCCCTACTTGCGTATAAAACTCTATAAGCTCATCGCGGGCTTGTTTTCTCTCTTGGGTATTCCCTTCCTTATAAACCTTGTAAAGAAATACCACTTTCTTTTTAGGGTCTTTTTCCAAGTGTGCCAGCTCAAGTATAGCCTTGTATTTGAGTGAAGTGTTTATAAGCTCCATAAGTATAGCCTTTGCCTTTTCTCTCTGACCGTTCTTTATGTATGTTTTGGCAAGCTGGTATTTGAGCTCATCAGACATGGGAGAGTTAGGATACTTTTTAAGATAGTTTTCTAGCAGTGTTTCCATCTGTTTGTCCCCAATCTCCTTACTACCCATGCCTATAAGGGCAAGCGTGGCGTACTTGGCATACTCAGAGTTGGGATAGTTAGTCAGAACTTGGTAGTAGTACTCTTTTGCAAGATCAAGTTTTCCTTGGTTATAAAGGGCATCTCCAAGCTTTAAGAGAGCTTTGGGTCTTAGTGGGCTGTTCTCTGAAATGAATTTGAAGTACTGAGCGGACTCTTCATACTTGCCTTCTAAGAAGTAAGACAATCCCATAAGATATAGTTCTTCATCTGTATTTTGCGTTAAAAAGCTCCTTGCCAAATTAGTATCTCCCAAAAATAGGGCAGATTTTGCTTTGAGTAGCCTCTCTTTTAGAGAATTTCTGCTTTGGAGTATCTGTATTGCTTTATTGTAGTCCTTCATGTTAAAGTAAGCCAAAGCCTTATAATAAGGGTCATCAAGGTAGATTATCGCCTTGTCCCATTCACCTTTCTTGAAGTAATACCAACCCATGTATTCCTTGTAGAGGTCCGGATATCTGTCTTTTATCTCATCTAAGATGGGTTCTAAGCTCTTATTAGACCAATAGGCACTTTCCAAGTACCACTTATACTCTTCCTTGCTTTTTCTATCCTTTTGTCTTAGGAGTTCGTAGGCTTTTGTGTACTCTCCAAGTTTTATGTAGGAGTATACTGCGTAAAGCACATTCCCTGATTCTAAAAAGTTATAAATGGCAAACCTGTAATCTCCTGAGTTATACGCTATAGCGCCTGCCCTGTCAAGAAAGCGTTTATCACCTGTGATGGAGTAAGTCAATCTGGAGAGTAGCACATTTTTTGAGGACACTATGCTGTATAGACTTTCTGAAAGCGATGGATTTATGGTTTCTAGTATGCTTGCATAAGAGAGGGCACTTTTGGTATCTCCCCTTTCTGCGGATATAACACCCAAGTAATAAAGAGCTATGTCTCTGTATGGTTTTGCTGGTGTTGAGTACTCTTTGAATATTTCTTCTGCCTGCAGAGTTTTACCCTTTTGGTAAAGCACTATGGCTTTTCTTAGCCTTAGACTATCTGTGTATTTGTTTCCTTCTTTTCCTTCGTAAAACTCAAGCACATACTGGCAGTACTCTTTAAAAACTGCATCTGTGCAAGAGGGTTTTGAGATAATGCCAGACTTTATGTTGGCTACCGCTTCCCACATGGGGTCTTTGTTCTGAGGTACCTTTCCAGTGAGTTTAAAGCTAAGAGCATAGTACGATTCACAGCTTGCCTTTTGGTACATGTGCGAGTACTCACAAGAATTCCTAAAGAGCTCTAAGGCTTTCTCTTCTTCTCCTTCCTTGGCGTAGATAACACCAAGGACATACTCTGCCATGGGTTTGAAGGGCGATGGCATAACCACTACCTTAGAGAGCTCTTCTTTTGCAGGCCCGTATTTACCCTCAAGATAGTAATCCACACCCAGTCTGTAAGATATGCGATCTTTGGGCTCTCCACAGCTTATGCCACCTTCTTCTTTTAAGGGTTTTATCTGGGCTTGTTCCAACTTATCTGGGGGTTCCAAAAGCCTGTAGCTCAGGTCTATAGATTTATCTTCCTGAATCTGTAAAGTTTCGGGAGGTAAGAGTTTGGGTTTTTCTTCTGTAGACCTGCCTATCAGCTCAACGCTCACATCAAACTCTTTTTTTATATCTGCAGACACAAGGAAAATCCCACACAAAAGTAGGCTAAATAGCCTTATGGGCTTCCACATACAGGTCTCCCAAATGGCACGTGATGTTAAGCTTTAGTATAACATTTCTGTGCTCTTCCATATGCACCACCGAGTAGCTCGCATTATCACACCCAAAACTCCAAAACTTAGATAGGTCTATACCCAAAAGGGCACAGTACATAGCGCGTATGGGAACCGTATGAGACACTACAACCACCGTCTTTTCTCTGTGCTTTTTCTTTACTTCATCAAGAAACTCCTTTACCCTATTGAAAACGGATCTGAGGCTTTCCCCTCCGGGAAACTCCACCTTATGAGGCTCTTCAAGCCACCTTCTAAAATCCTCCGGATACTTTTCCATAACTTCTTCCACCAGCATGCCAGACCAAACACCGTGGTCTATCTCTATTATTCTATCCTCCTTTATAACATCAAGACCCTTTACTTTGGCTATCTCCAAAGCGGTTGCGTATGTTCTCTTCAAAGGTGAAGAGTAGATGGTGTCTATGTGTTCCTTTGAAAGTTCTTGGGCGAGGAGTTTGGCTTGCTGTTTGCCTCTCTCAGATAGGTCTGGATCAAGAAGTCCCTGATACCTTCCTATAGGATTCCACTCGCTTTCTGCGTGGCGCACAAGGATCAACTTTACCATAGTCCAGATTCCATCAAAGCCTGCGAGTATTCCGCTACAGCGCTACCCAACTGCACGCTGTAGCCCAATCTTTTTAGCACCACTTCCAAAACACCTATAAGCATAAGCCCATCTTTATCGCTCACACCCATGTGAGATATCCTGAATATCTTCCCTTTGAGATGATCCTGACCACCTGCTACCCTTATACGATGCTTTAAAAGCTCCTTGCGTATTCTTTCCGCATCTTGGGTTTTTACTGCTGTTAGGGATATGGAAGGTCTCTCTGGAAAGACTTCAAGACCCAACTTCCTTATGGCTCTTCTTGTGCCTTCTGATATAGCCCTGTAGCGCTTTTCCACTCTGTCCATACCCTCTTCCAAAAGCAGATGAAGAGACTCTCTTAGTCCTAGCACAAGACTTATGGCTGGTGTCCATGCGGTCTGGCCTTCTTTCTGTTTGCTTAGCTCTCTCTTTACGCTAAAGTAAAAGGCTCTGTCCTTTAGCCTATCCTGAGCTTTTTGGGAAAACCACAAAAGGGAAAGCCCCGGAGGTAGCATAAAAGCCTTCTGAGAACCACCTACTAGCACATCAATACCAATAACAGAAGGTCTTATATGATACACACCCAGCGCAGTTATAGCGTCCGCAACCAAAAGGGCATCACTCTCTTTACATATCTGCGCTATTTCCTCTACGGGATGGTAGCTACCTGTAGAAGTTTCAGATATCTGAAGCAAAACTCCCATACAGTCAGGATGTTCCTTAAGAAGGTCCCTAATCCTTTCCGGGTCTGCAGATTTCCCCCACTCCACGCTGTACTCTATAACATTTAACTTCCAATGTTTGGCAAGCAAAAGCCACCTTTCACCAAACTTCCCACCGTTGACTACCAGAACTTTTTGCCCTTCCTCAAAAAAGTTCAAAACCGCAGATTCCATAGCACCCGTGCCAGAGGAAGAAAAAAGCACCAAATTGTCAGAAGGGTCTTCCAGTAGCCTCTTTATAAGCTCCCTTACTTCCAAAAATACCTGCCTAAACTCCTCTGTCCTATGATGAATTATCTGTCTGCCAAGGACTTCTCTTACTCTGTCTGGAATCTCAACGGGTCCTGGTGTAAAGAGCCTTTCTTGATACATGTTAAACTATTTTATCTTAATGCTGGGTATTTTGCTTGCCTTCCTGTCTTCCTTCTTTTGGGCTACTAACGATCTTATTACCAAAAAGCTCATACATAAAGGTCTTGACGAATACCTACTTTTATGGGTAAGGTTTCCCGTATCCTCTTTACTTTTACTGCCTCTTGGTGTGATCTTTTGGGATTTAAATACTTTTGTCTTACTTAGCACTTTTCTTTGGCTTCCTGTTGAGGTTTTGGCAGGTGTGTTCTTTATAAAAGCACTAAAGTACGCTCCCCTTTCTGTAGCCATGTCCTTTTATTCTTTCATGCCCCTCTTTTCTGCTATCTTCGGCTTCTTATTTTTGGGAGAAACGCCAAACTCTTTGGGAATTATTGGTATGCTTTTCATGATAGTTGGAACGCTCTTTTTGACAGGGTTTTCTCCTGCGGAGTTTTTTAGGAAGAATATAGGCAGTCTTTACATGATCATCTCCACAGCGCTCTTTGGTTTTAACACGGTTCTTGGCAAAATGGTAGTGATAAACAGCAACCCTTTCTTTTTCAGCTGGTACTACACCTTTTGTATGTCTTTTGGTACTCTACTTTTGGTAGATAAGCGTCATATAATTAGAGTGGAGAATTACAAGGATAAAAGATTTATCATCTTGGGCGTGTTCTTTGCCTTGGGTGATCTACTCTATAACTCAGCCTTTCTTTACGCACCTGTGTCTTATGTGGCAGCCATGGAGAGAGTCTCTCTACTTATCAGTATGTTTTATTCTAAAATTTTTCTTGGTGAGCGTGTGGCTCATTTGCTTCCGGGTGCTCTCCTTATGCTTATTGGTTCATTGCTTTTGAGCTTGAGCTTCCAAGTATGAGTTTTTATAAGCTACATAGTTCTTTGATGACTCTTCTATGAGCCTTATCTCCTCTGGCTTTAGGTCTCTGACTATCTTGGCAGGAAACCCTGCTACTAAAACTCCTGATGGTATCTTTTTCCCCTGCGTCAGAAGAGCACCCGCTCCTATGATCACATAGTCCTCTACTTCCACACCGTCCATAACTATAGCTCCCATACCTACAAGGATGTGGTTTTTGAGCACACATCCGTGCAAAACTACTCTATGTCCTACGGTGACATCATCACCTATAATGGTAGGATATCTTTCGCGAGTTACATGCACTACGCAGTTGTCCTGAATGTTAGTCCTTTTACCTATTCTTATGTAATGGACATCTCCTCTTATGACAGTGCCATACCATACAGAGGAATCCTCGCCTATTTCCACATCTCCTATTACAACAACGTTTTCCGCAAGATAGACAGTGGGATGTATGCGTGGATGTATACCTCTGTATGGCTTTACAAGAGCCACATTAGTCCTCCAGATCGTCAAGGACCTCTATGCACGGAAGGGTGTTGCCTTCAAGAAGTTCCAAAAAGGCACCACCACCTGTTGAGACAAAATCTATGGAGTTATAAACTCCAGCCCTGTGTATGGCGTGATCTGTGTCTCCACCACCTGCAATGGTAAGAGCGGAAGAGTTAGCCAGCATCTTGGCGGTCTCATAAGTGCCGTCTTTGAATCTGTCAAGCTCAAAAGCACCCATAGGACCGTTCCATATTATGGTCTGAGCATCAGAAATGATCTCTTTAAGTAGAGATATAGATACGGGACCTATATCAAGCCCCATCCATCCTTGGGGTATTTCCTGCCAAGGCACAAGCTTTGTGGGAGTTCTCTCAGAAAGCTCTTTGCCCAACACAAAGTCCACAGGAAGATAAAATTTTACTCCCAGCTTTTTGGCAATCTCCATTATGTCCCTTGCGGTCTCTATAAAGCCTTCTTCCACTATAGAACTTCCCACCTCGTATCCCATAGCCTTTATGAAAGTAAATGCCATGGCACCACCTACAAATATCTTGTCCACCCTTTTGAGCAGGTTCTTTATTATGCCTATCTTGGAAGATACCTTTGCACCCCCCAGCAAGGCAACCACAGGCCTTTGGGGGCTTACCATAGCTTTCTCAAAGTAGGATATTTCCTTCTCAAGAAGAAAACCCATAACCGCAGGCTTGAGAATTTTAGGTACTGTATAAACAGAGGCGTGCTTTCTGTGGCATGTGCCAAAGGCATCACTCACATAAACCTCTCCCAAGCTTGCCAGTTCCTTTGCAAAGCCCTCGTCATTTTCCTCTTCCTCTTTATGAAACCTCAGATTTTCAAGGAGCACCACATCCCCTTCCTTCATCTTATCCACCAATGCCTTCACACCAGGACCCACACAGTCCTCAGCCATTATCACATCCTTGTTTAGGTATCTTGAGAGCCTTTTGGCAACAGGAAGTAGGCTATACTTCTGGTCTTTCCCTTTGGGTCTTCCCAGATGCGACATTAGTATTACCTTAGCCTTTGCGTCCAGCAGATACTCAATGGTAGGTAAAGATGCCTTTATTCTCGTATCGTCCTCTATATTCCCCTGCGGGTCTATGGGCACATTAAAATCAACCCTGACGAGTACCCTCTTACCAGAAACGTTTATATTCCTTAGTTTCTTCTTCCTGATCACCATGTCAAAAGTCCAAGTCTATATCTTCATCATCAAGTTCCACATTTTGGTCCGATGCGAAAATACCCCTTAGGTTCATAGCTATATTCTTCAAAGTTTCAAGATAGTAGAGCACATCTTCGTAAATGTGCATCTGAGCTTTGTATCTGCTAACCTCATCGTAAGATAACTTCTTTGTCTTGAGAAGTTTTTTGATTGCAAGTCTTGACATGTAGGCTCTTGAAAACTTCTCCTGCCACTCTTTCCAAAAATCCTGAGTGTTCACAGGGCTTTTGACTATAAAATACTCAAGATTAGACATCTCTTCTAAAAGTTGGACATCAAGAGGAGTGTTTTTCATAGACTACCTCCTTATCATCATTATAACCTAAAAGTTCCCTTAACTTTTTTGCTGGATCTTGGCTTTTCATGAGGGTTGTGCCTATCAGAAAAGCATCAACACCTAAGTTCTCAAGCTCAACAATCTGATCCCTCTGACTTATACCACTTTCTGCAACTATATACCTTGCTCCCATGTCCCTTATCTGGGGCGCAAGCCTTTTGGATAGGTTTATATCCACCTTGAGAGTATCCAGATCCCTGTTGTTTATGCCTATGACCTTTGCACCCGCTTTGATGGCTTTTTCTCCTTCTTGAAGGCTAAAGACCTCCACAAGAGGGGTTAAAGATAGCTCATAAGCGTAATCTATAAGGTCCCTAAGAAGTGAGAAATCAAGTATTCGTGCTATCAAAAGCACAGCATCCGCACCAAAAGCCTTAGCTTCTTCTATCTGCACGGGGTCTATAATAAAGTCCTTCCTGAGTAGAGGAAGCTTTATTGCCTGTCTCACTTGATACAAGTCTTCAAGAGAGCCGTTAAAGTAAGTTTGGTCTGTGAGGACAGAGACCGCTATGGCACCTGCACTCTCGTATATCTTTGCCTGATGAACTACAGAAACTTCCTTTATCTTACCCTCCGATGGAGATGCTTTTTTTATTTCCGCTATAATTTTTGTGCCTTCTTTGTGCATAGCGGACTCAAAGGGTAAAATTTCCTTCTTTTGAGGTGGCTTTGGAAAATCCAAGCGCCTCTCTTTTGCCCTCTTTACCTCTTCCTTTTTCTTCTCCAGTATGCTTTCAAGAAAACCCATTAAGGATAAACTCTCCTGTAGGATTTTCCTTCCTTTTTATATATGGCTTCCACACCAAAACCTTTTTTGAGAAGTTCATCGTATATGCTTTTTGCCTTTTGGTAGCCCTTAACAGCCATCACCACACCACACCGAGGGTCTATCTCATCGGGTATAGGTATGAGCTTTGCTCTACCTTGGAGGAACTTTTCCGCCCTTGTACCCTCAGATATGGCACTAAAAGTTATAAAGTGGTCCGGCTTTTCTATAAAAGGATTGAGTTGCATGAGTATGTGCCTTACGTGTAATTTTACTCCCAAGGCATGGAACTTTATCCAATACCAAAGGGAAGGTTCAGCACCAACAGAGCTCTTTCTTATTTGAGCTATCACTTTGCCATCTTCTTTTTTAATGCTCAAAAGCTCGTTGCCCGTTTGCATGCACCAGTTTCTTATGTCCATTTCAAAACCGGGATCTGTAGAGATCACAGTGAGCACATCTCCTTCGTTTAGTCTTTTCATCTGCTCTGAGGTCATCACTACAGGCAAAGGACAAATAAGCCCAGAAAGATCAAGGATTTTGGTTTGGTGTTGTTCTCCAACTGTATTCATGAGACCACCTCACACCGCAAGTTTGATAGTGTCCTTTTTAACATTGTCATCAAAGCCGACTATATATAAATTTAGCAGTTTGGCAGACTTTTCAAGGGTGTTTATTAGCTCTTTATCGTAAAGTTCAAAGGGTGTGTTGAGGTAAAATACCACATAGGCTGAACCTTTTTCAAAAAATACAGGCACATACACAGCTAAATTTTCCTTATCTAAGAGTGTATCCTTGTTCTGTATATCTCCTTTAGCAAATATGGCTATCTTCTTGAGAGAAAACCTCTCCTTTATGTGAGTGAGAAATTCTTCCGGAGACTTGTCCTCTATAGCTCTATCAAGCAGAAAAGACAGATACTCTTTCTCTTTAGCTTCTTTTTCAAGCCTTGAGATGTCTTTGAAAAGTTCCTTATAGGATGCCCTAAGTTTCTTTATGTAATGTCTCTCTTTTCTTATACTATCAATGAAATCGGGAGATAGAGCAGAAAGCAAGAGTGCAAATAACAAAGGAATATGAAGAACGCTAGTTGACCCACCTACAAGTAAAAGCGTAAGAACACAAGCCAAAAACAGGAAAAGGGAGATAACTGGTAATCTATTTACGTAGAATATCGCAGGTGCAAGTAAAGAGAAAGTGCTGAGAATATCTTGGGTAAAAAAAGCAATGGGTGGTAACATAATAAAATCAACAAGCTTTCTTATGATTTTCATCCTTGCAGGGTAAAGAAAAGATAGTATAGACAGGCTTGTGTATATTGTGGTAAGAAAAATAATAACTGCTCTTTGCTCTATGGGTTTTTTAAAGGCAGACGCTATGAATACCAAAGCTATCAAGAGCCTGACTGCTAGAAGTATTAAATTTATATCCTTTAGCACAATAAAATAATATTTTAAGGAACTTCCTTTACTTTTGACTCTTCTTGTTCTATCTTTTTAAGGATCTCTGGGTCCACTATTCCTTTAAGTTCATCTTCTTCCATTCCTTTAGACTCTTCTTCCTTTACGTTGCACACACCTTGAGTACCATCAACAAAGTACATGGGTGTAGGACAGTTAACTAAAACTACGCCTTTGGGAACTGGAAAGTCTTCGTTGGGATACCTAAAAGCAGCAACGGACATAAAATCAAGCCATATGGGCAGGGCTACTTTTGCTCCTGCCATACCCTTACCCATACTTCTTTTTATGTCATAGCCCACCCACACACCAGTGACTATGTAAGGAGAGAATCCAACAAACCACGCGTCCATATAATCGTTGGTAGTGCCTGTCTTTCCTGCTATTATCCTTCCAAAAGATCTGGCAGATACCGCTGTTCCCTCAAGGACAACAGCTCTAAGCATATCTATAAGCACTCTCACTTCCTGAGGTGGAAGCACTTGCTCACATTTGGGCTGATGTCTTTCTATTACCCTTCCATCAGGAGACACTATTTTCTCTATAAAGTAAGGTTGGCACTTTTTTCCCAAGTTGGCAAAAGCCTGAAAAGCAGAAGTAAGCTCAAGGGGTGTGACTTCTATACTACCCAAAGCCATGGAATAATAGGGTTTTAGTTCAATTCCCAGGTCCCTGCCTATCTGTATGGGCATGTCAAAGCCTATTTCAGAGAGGAGGTTCACGGTTGCAGTATTTATACTTTTTGCAAGAGCTGTCCGAAGGGTAACAGTGCTGTACTCCTGACCTTCGTAATTTTTGGGTGTCCACTCCTTTCCTGTGGAGGGATCATAGAAACTCCTAGGTGTAGCGTCTATTGGAGATACCTGCGTATAACCTTTCATGAGCGCAGCAAGGTATATGATGGGCTTTATGGCAGAACCTGGCTGGCGCTTTGCATAAACCGCTCTGTTATAGGAACTTCTCAGATAGGAATACCCTCCCACCATGGCTCTGATGGCACCCGTTTTTACATCTAAAGCCACAAGCGCACCTTGTAAATCTGGCAGTACCTCTGCACTGACTTCATCTTTCTTACTTTTCTTTACAAACCTCACAAGCACATAATCTCCCTTCTCTATGGGCATTTTGTTTATTTGCACATTAAACTGGTAGTCTTTTACCTCCACCTTTATGTTTTTGTCATTTACTTCTAAGACCTTGCCTATGTAAACTTTTCCAGGCTTTAGCTCCACTTTCTGCTCTTGATACCTCTTTTGAACTTCGTAAGGATCTTCTGGCAGAAAGGGTATGCCGTTAGCCTTTGCCACCC
This sequence comes from Hydrogenobacter sp., assembly GCA_023255875.1. Classification (GTDB taxonomy): domain Bacteria; phylum Aquificota; class Aquificia; order Aquificales; family Aquificaceae; genus Hydrogenobacter. Next base: position 56,242 of record JAGDVY010000016.1, read on the forward strand.
TCATTACACCCTTCTTTAGAACTTCTTGTGCGTGCGCCTGAAGATCTTTGTCTATGGTAGTGTATACCTTATATCCACCCGCCAAAATGACCTCCCCATAATTCTCCACAAGGTAATCCTTGACATAATCAAGGAAATAGTCCATACCGTAATATCTGTTTTCTAACTTGACCTTTATGGGCATAGAAGAGTAGCGCTGTAGCTCTTCTTGGGTTATGTAGCCATCTTCGTACATTCTCTGAAGCACGTAGTTTCTGCGTTCTTTGACCTTTTCAGGATTTCTAAAGGGATTGTATTTGGTAGGAGCTTTGGGAAGTCCTGCAAGAAGTGCCGCTTCATCAAGGGTGAGGTCCTTCACATGTTTTCCAAAGTATATTCTTGATGCTGCTTCAACGCCGTAAGCACCCTGCCCAAGGTATATGTAGTTTAGGTACATCTCAAGGATCTTGTCCTTACTGAAAGTCCTCTCTATTTTTATAGCCAAAAGCATCTCTTTGAGCTTTCTTTTAAAGCTTCTTTCAGGAGTGAGGAACAGATTTCTTGCAAGCTGTTGGGTTATAGTGGATGCTCCTTGAGTTATTTCCCTCTCTCTTAAGTTGGCTATCAAAGCCCTGAGGACTGCAACTGGATCAATACCAAAATGCCTATAAAAGTTCCTGTCTTCTGCGGATATAAAAGCCTGTCTTACATAGGGTGGAATGTCTTTTAATGGCACATAGTACCTTCTTTGAATGGCTACATCTCCAAAAACTCTGCCTTTGTAATCATAGATAAGTGTTGCTTCTGGAGGTTTCCAATCCTTTAGCTTCTCTACAGATGGAAGGTCAGAGGAAAGCACAAATATACCAAAGAGAGCACTTCCTAACAAGGCAACAAGGAGTAAAACTACAAACCTAAGCACATATTCAATTATAGTTTAAGTTATAATCCTTCAGAGCATGAAGGGATTTCTTATCACCTTTGAGGGTATAGACGGCTCTGGTAAAACCACGCAGGCAAACCTCCTTTATGAGTACCTTCAAAGAAAAGGCATACCAACATCCATCTACAGAGACCCAGGTGGCACTGCTTTGGCTGAAAAGATAAGGGAATTAATCATGGAGTTTTCCATGGATCCCATTACGGAGCTTCTCCTCTTTGAAAGTGCCCGTTCAAGTCTTGTATGGGAAAAGGTGCTTCCAGATCTATGTGCAAATAAGGTGGTAATAGTGGACAGATTTATAGACTCCAGCGTGGCTTACCAAGGCTATGGGAGGGAAATAAATTTGGGAACTGTCAATATTCTCAATCATATAGCCATCAGAGGTAGAAAGCCAGACCTTACCATAATACTCAATGTGAGTCTTGAAACTGCTTTAAGTAGAATAAGGCACAAAAAAACCAAGTTTGAAGACCCTGAACTTCTAAGAAAGGTAAGAGATGCATACATACTCATAGCCCACTCAGAGAAGGAGAGAGATATACGAATAGTTGATGCCAATAGGGATAAGGAAGAAGTTTTTAAGGAGATAGTTTGCATAGTAGAGGATAAATTAGGTCTTTGAAAACATGGAACTTGCTAAACCCATCTTATCAGTGATCTACAAAGAGGAAGAGATTTTTAGAGAGTTTTTAAAGGAACTAAATGTGGAACACCTATCTGAGCCTTATTATTTTGCATCCATACAAAGATACTACTCAAGAGAGATGGGGGAAGGGCTTATGAAGATATTTTTATCCCTGAAGGGTCTTATTAAAAAAGAGGAACTTGTAAACTTTAAACTTTGGACTATGAAAAAGGAAAAGGAGTTTTCTTTGCATGGAAGAAGACGCCTTAACATAGACCCTGGGTATGTAGATGAGAGCCACCTTATCTTAGCATCTTCCAAAAAGCGTGGAGGAAGGCTTTACTTAGGAAAAGATGTCTACGCGGAAATGGAGTATCTCTTTCTTTATGGTGGCTTTAGACCTCTCTACTGGACTTATGCGGATTACAGGGATAAAAGAGTAATAGCCTTTTTTGAGAAAGTTAGGAAGGCATTTCTCAATGAATTAAAGACTGCAAAGCATGGGAATAAGTTGATGCTCTTGTCCTTCACCGAGTATCAATTCTATTAGGTTTTTTAGACTAGGAGACTGGTCTGTAAAGAAAAGGCTCAGACTTCCATTTCCTTCGTTTTTTACATAACTCGCTATTTCCTCAGCTATAGCGCTTGCGGAATCCACTATATGCACTTCTCCCATATATCTCTTTATAGCGGGTGAAAGGAGTGGATAGTGGGTACAGCCAAGTATAAGAGTATCTATATCAGTAGATTTAAATTCTCTAAGGTAAAAATCAATGACCTTATCCACTATCTCGCCCTCTATAAGTCCCTCTTCCACGATGGGAACAAAGAGAGGACAGGCTTTTGCGTAAACTACACTTCCTGCTTCTTTAAGGCTTTTTTGATAAACACCGCTCTCTATAGTGCTTCTTGTACCTATAACACCTATGACCTTATTTTTTGAAACCTCCAAAGCCTTTCTCACTCCCGGCTTTATAACCCCAAAGACTGGTATGCCAAGCTCCTCTTTAAGAATGTCTAAGGCATAGGAGCTTGCGGTGTTGCAGGCCACCACCAAAATATCAATATCAAAGCGCGCAAGAAAGTGAGCACACTCTATGCTGTAGCGTATTATTGTTTCCTTAGACTTTCCTCCATAAGGCACTCTTGCGGTATCCCCCAGATATATAAGATCAACCTTTGGAAAGGCAGACCTTATAGCCTTTAGGACAGTAAGTCCACCCACACCCGAATCAAAAATTCCCAATCTCATACCATCATCTCCTCTACAAACTTTATGTGATGCTTACCCTCTACAAACTCTCTGGTGGATACAACCCTCTTGTGAAACTCTATGTTGGTCTTTAACCCTCTTCCAGAAATCAAAAACTCCTCTAAGGCTCTTTTTGCTCTTTCTATAGCGCTCTTTCTGTCTTCACCCCACACTATTAGTTTGGCAATAAGAGAATCGTAATACGGTGGTATTGTGTACCCACAGTAAATATGCGTATCTACCCTTACACCAGGTCCACCTGGTATGTAGAGCTCTTCTATTTTCCCAGGTGATGGTATAAAGGTGTATGGGTCTTCCGCATTTATCCTAAACTCTATGGCATATCCCCTTCTTTCTATGTTTTTTATGCTGAGCTTTTCGCCTCTGGCTATCTTTATCTGCCACTTTACTATGTCTATGCCCGTTATCATTTCCGTTACTGGATGCTCTACCTGTATCCTTCCGTTCATCTCCATAAAGTAGAACTTTCCATCCTGATCCATAAGAAACTCTACTGTCCCTGCACCTTCATAACCTATTGCCTTGCAAAATTCAATGCTGGCTTCTTCTATCTCTTTGCGTTGTGCGTCATTTATAGAAATACTCGGAGCTTCTTCTATGAGCTTTTGGTTTCTCCTCTGTATGGAACACTCTCTCTCTCCAAGGGACACCACATTTCCGTATTTGTCCGCTAAGACCTGCACCTCTATATGTTTTGGATTTATCAAATACTTTTCTATGTAAACCCTTCCATCACCAAAGGCCACCTTTGCTTCCTCAATAGCTAAAGGTAGTTTTTCCCTTAGCTCTTTTTCATCTCTGACCACCCTTATACCTCTACCACCACCCCCTGCGGAAGCCTTGATCACAACAGGATAACCTATCTGGTTAGCAGTCTCAATCGCGGACTTAACATCAACACAACCGTCGCTTCCTGGCAGTAATGGAATGCCTACTTTTCTTGCTAACTCCTTAGCTCTTATTTTGTCTCCTATAAGCTCAAGGGTTTGCGCAGATGGACCTATGAATATCTTCTTACTCACTCTTACTATCTCTGCAAATTTGGGATTTTCCGCCAAGAAACCGTATCCCGGATGCACCGCATCAGCACCGGACACTTCTACAGCGGACATAATGCGCGGAATGTCCAAATAACTCTTACCTGCCTCCGCAGGACCTATACATATGCTCTGATCCGCAAGTTTTACGTGCATAGACTCTCTGTCCGCTTCTGAGTAAATGGCAACTGTTCTTATACCAAGCTCCTTACATGCCCTTATGACCCTTACCGCTATCTCCCCTCTGTTAGCTATCAGGACCTTTTTGATCATAGACTTAACATTATATTTGGTTTTTAAGTACTTTTCTAAGAAGGTCCCTATCTCCACTTACACTGGTAATAACCGCATTAACGCTTCCTATAACAAAGCTTAAGCTCATCCTAATAGGTAAGTACATATCTTCATCAATCCACAGATGCCACTTACCTCTTGGTTTTAAAAGTCCCTTTGTCTCAATGTTAGGATACACTTCAATCATTCTTGTGTTGAAAGTCCCAAGATCAGTATCTATACTATCTCTTTTTAACACAGAATACGGAATTACATACCTTTTATCATCGTAAAACATAAGGATATTACCGTGGTTTTTAACCGCAGAGTCCCTGTAAAGTAATAGACTTGCAGTATAGGGTTCCACATATCCAGCTTCCTGATAAACTTTTTCCTCGCTTTTCTCTATTTGATCAGTGAGCTTTTTGTACTTTACTTCCTTCACATATATCTTTCCATCTTTAAAGGTGTACTCCTGATACCTTTTAAACTCTCCCTCCTCTTGGTAATACTTAAAACTTATGGGTTGAAGAGTAGCCTTTTCTATAACCGCTTGTCCTCTGTTGTACACTCTCTTTACCAACTTGCCTACGTTTATGGTTCTCACAACGCTTGAAACATAAAGTTCTTTGCCTCTATCTTCGTAAGTAATACAGGTCTCCGCAACGGGTAAAAAGACAAAGTACGCCTTATAGCATGCTGTTAGCTTGTTCGCAAAAGAAAAAGCAAAGGGCAAAAGGATTAGAAAGAGTAGAGATTTTTTAAGTCCTCTAACCAAGTTCTCATCTCCTCTGCCATTGATGGGTGATTGTGTTTTATGGATTTCTCTATGCCTTCTTGAAGTGTCTTTATAGCCTTTTCATATTCTCCAAGTTCTTCGTAGCATTTGGCAAGTACCTTGTAACCTGCGCCTTCATCTTCGTGCATCCTAAGGTAAGTCTCCATGTGCTCTATGGACTTAACATAGTCCTTTTCTTTGAAGTACTCAAGGGCAAGGGAGTAATGCACCATAGGGTTGTTGGGATTCTTTTTGAGCAGTTCAAGAAAGTATTCAAGCCTGTTCATTCTTTTCTCTCTTGATCTTTTCGTATGCAGATATAACGTATCCCAAAAAGGCATTCTCTGGTTGAGCACCTACAAACTCAACAAGACCCCTGTTTATAACTATCTTGGGTACACCCACTACCTGAAATCTCTCCGCAAGATCCATATTCTCGTTTGCATCCACTATCAAAGCTCTTATGTTTTCGTTAGCTAAGGCAAAGTTCATAGCCATAACTGCTGCAGAAGGACAGTATCCACAGGAGGTAGTGACAAAAACCATGATCTCCATAGGTAAGTCTATGCCCTGTAGCAACTCTATAGTCTTTTCAGAAAGCTTTGGAGTTCTTTTAGATACCTGAATAATGCCCTGCACCAAAGTGCTAAATTCAAGTCCAGCAGGTAGCCCCACATACCTTATACCGTAATCCTTATCTCCCTCTATCACTATAGTAGGAACGCGCTCTATCCCATACGCTTGTGCCATCTCCTTTTCTATAAGAGGAGAGTATATCTCAAGCTCTATCTTCTCAGGTTCTACCTGCGATACCTCCTTTAGAAGGTCCTCTGCAATAGAACAAGTTTCACAACCTATGGCTTGAGAAAAAAGCTTTAGCTTAACCTTTTCCTTAAGTTCTTTAGAAAATATGTCCTTCAGCTGAGTTCTGACATCAAGGCTAAGAAGCATGTTTTTACCTCCTTCTAAATATAATTATAATCTTATAAATGCCAAAACCTTCTTTTTTCTAAAGAAGCTATATCTCAAAAGCATAAGTATGCAAAGGAGTTATTTGGGGATCGGAAGCTTTTGACTTTCTTCCATGTCTTAGTTTTTCTCTTGTTTTCTTCCATGTGTTGCTTTGCTTTAAAAGCAATCATTTGACGGTGTGAAATTTCTCACTCAGCGTATAAGTTTATATTTATTATACTTGTAAGCGGAGGCTCTTAGAATGAGAACTAACAGTCTTGATTACATAAAGGAGAAAGTACTTGATGGAAAGAGGATAAGCCCTGATGAAGCCCTTTTGCTTTTGGAGGAGGCGGACCTAACCCTATTGGGCTTTTTGGCAAACGAGATTAGAAAAAGACTGCACCCTGAAGGTATAGTCACTTTTGTCATAGACAGGAATGTCAATTACACCAATGTTTGTGTGGCGGGTTGTAAGTTCTGTGCCTTTCAGAGAAAGGTAGGATCACCCGAAGGGTATGTGCTCAGCAAAGAGGAGATACTCAAAAAGGTTCAGGAGCTTGTAGATTGGGGAGGAACAACCCTTTTAATGCAAGGAGGCTTAAATCCAGACCTTCCCTTGGAGTATTACGAGGATCTCATATCCTCCATAAAGGAGCGCTTCCCTCAAATTCAAGTGCATTCCTTTTCCGCTCCCGAGATAGTATATCTCTCCAAGTTAGAGGGTATAAGCATAAAACAAGTTCTTGAAAGGCTGAAAAATGCAGGACTTGACTCTCTGCCCGGTGGTGGTGCGGAAGTGCTCTCTCAGGAAGTGAGAAGCTTTTTAAGTCCTGGAAAGTGCACAGTAGAGCAGTGGGAAGAGGTGCACAGAAGTGCTCACGAGCTTGGTATGACATCAACTGCTACCATGATGTTTGGACACATAGAAAAACCACACCACATAGTGGAGCATCTTGAAAGGCTGAGGCGTCTGCAAGATGAGACAGGTGGCTTTACAGCCTTCATACCTTGGACTTTCAAGAAAGGAAACACTCAGCTTGATCACATAGAGGAAGCTTCCACAGTGTACTATCTTAAAGTCCTTGCCCTTTCACGCATATATCTTGATAACTTCAAAAACATTCAGAGCTCTCATGTGACACAGACTATGCAGGTGGGTATGGTGGGACTACACTTTGGCGCAAACGACATGGGAAGCGTGATGATAGAAGAAAATGTTATATCTTCTACTTCTTATAAGGTAAATATTCCCAAGGTGGAGGATATGGTTTCTGCCATAAGGTCTGCGGGTTTTGTTCCCGCACAGAGAGACACCTACTACAGAATAGTGAGGATCTTTGAGTAAGCTTTTTTGTCTCCACGGCTGGGGTTTTTCTTCAAAGGTTTTTAGAGGTTTTAGGTGCTCAAGTATAGACCTTCCTGCTCATGGAAGCTCAAACCTTCCTTACAAAAACTTCAGGGATATGGCTAAAGATATAGCGCTAAGGATTCCCAATAGGTCTGTGCTTCTTGGGTGGTCCATGGGTGGCAGTTTGGCTATTTTGATAGCTCTTATGTTTCCCCAAAAGGTTCAAGGGCTCATTCTTATAGGCAGTGCTCCTCACTTTGGCTCTTGCTGGAGTGAGAAAAACATAAGGGCTTTTCTTCTGAGGCTAAGAAAAGAAGGAAAGAGCTTTCTAAGGGAGTTTAGGAAAAGGGCATATCAAGGAGAGTTTGAAGACGAGATTGATCTTCAGGTAGCCTACAAAATGCTTGAGGACTATATAAATTTAGATCTTACTTACCTTCTGCCGTATGTAAAACAAAAAACGGTGATAATTCATGGCGTTTGGGATAACATAGTGCCACTAAAAGCGGGGATTACTCTTTACAATCTTATAAAAAAGTCTAAATTTATTACATTCCAAGGAGGGCATTTTCCGAAAGGATATGAGCATCTTATCCTTGAGGTTCTCAAGGGCTTTTGATACTTATGAGAGGTGGGCTCTGCCACAAAAGAAAAGTGCAGAAATACTGCTTGAAATGAAAAGGGTTTGTGGGATAGCCTTAGATGTGGGGTGTGGTACAGGTTTTGCCAGCAGGGGCTTGGAAAGAGTGGTAGGACTTGATATATCAAAGGGTATGGCAAGGGTATATAAAGAGAGGTTTGGAAGAGTAGTTTTGGGAAATGCGGAGCACCTGCCTTTCAAAGACAAACAGTTTGATCTTGTGGTGAGCAACTTTTCCCTTCATTGGACGGACATAAAGAAAAGCCTTCCTGAGCTAATAAGAGTTTGTAAAGGACAACTACTTTTAGCTATCCCCATAGAGGGAAGTTTAAAAGAATTAGGTTTTCCCTTTCCACACAAAGAGGAGGTCCTTGGTATCCTGACAGCAGGAGGTTGCCAAGTCTTAGAATGCTTTACGCAAGACATGGAAATTCCTTTCAGAGGTTGGGATTTGGTCAGGTTTTTCCACTACACAGGTAGCTCCTTTAATCCTTCAACAGGTGGTGTTATAATGTCAAAAAAGAGGATAGAAGATATGATATCTCGTATTGACATACCCATTTTTACTGTGTTATTCTTGTCCTGTGAGGCAAAAGCATGAGGAGGTTAAAAATGATTTTCCTCTCGTCTTTAGTTTTGCTTTCTTTTCTCATATTCACTGGCTGTAAGGCTCAAAAAGTACAGGAGGAAGTCCAAAGAGTCCAGTTGGTAAAGAGCGATGTGCTTTCCCAGTTTGAGAACGAGCTTACCCAAATAGTGGATAAAGTTTCACCTTCCGTGGTTACCATATTTGCCACTCAGGAAGTCCAGATGCAAAATCCCTTTGGTGAAGACTTTCCTTTTCCTTTCCCTATTCCCATTCCACCCCAAGAAAGGAGATCCTTAGGTTCTGGTGTCATTATTGACTACAAAAACGGAAAGTTCTACATACTTACCAACAATCATGTGGTGCAAAACGCAAAGTCTATAAAGGTCAAGCTTGACGAACACACAGAAAAGAAAGGCAGGATAGTAGGAACAGACCCAAAAACGGATATAGCGGTGGTAGAAGTTGATGCAAAGGATATAAAAGATCCGGAGCAAAGAGTGGCAAGATTAGGAGACTCTGACAAACTAAAAGTAGGACAGTTAGTTATAGCCATAGGCAACCCTTACGGACTTGAAAGAACTGTCACTATGGGTGTCATATCCGCGCTCAAAAGGTCCATAGGTGTTACCCAGTATGAGAGCTTTATACAGACGGACGCGCCTATAAATCCGGGAAACTCGGGAGGACCTCTTGTGAACATAAAGGGTGAGGTTATAGGTATCAACACAGCCATAGTGGCAGAGGGACAAGGGCTTGGTTTTGCCATTCCCATAAACTTAGCCAAATGGGTGGCGGATCAGCTTATAGCCAAGGGTAAGGTCACAAGAGGTTGGCTCGGTGTAGTTATACAGGAAGTCACACCAGATATGGCAGAAGCAGTTGGAGTAAAGGAAGGCGTTATCATAGCTCAGGTGATGCCATCAAGCCCCGCAGAAAAGGCAGGACTAAAGGTGGGAGATATAGTGATAGCCATAGATGGAGAAAAGGTAAGCAGTGTAAGAGACCTTCAGCTCAGAGTCATGAGGACTCCACCCGGTAAAGAGATAACACTGACAGTAATAAGAAACGGCAAAGAACAAAACATAAAGGTAAAAGTGGAAGTTATGCCCGAAGAGGCCAAAATTTCTCAGGCTGGACCATCTACTCAGGATGTGGGACTCTTGCTCAGAGATCTTACACCCGATGAGGAAAGGCGCTTAGGTGTAAAAGGTGTGTATGTAAGCGGAGTTGTGCCCGGAAGTCTTGCCTACCAGAGCGGTATAAGACCCGGAGATATCATAATGAGCGTTAATAACAGAGCTGTTACCAACAGAGCGGAGTTCACTCAAGCTATAGAAGATGCCAAAAAGGCAGGAAGGGAAAAGGTATTGCTTCTTGTAAGAAGAGGAGATACAAATCTTTATATTGTGCTTAGTTTGAGGTAGAGCCATGATACCCGATACAGAGCAGGAAATTATAAATCAGTACCTTAAGAAAGTAGCCAAAATACCCCTCCTGACGCCAGAGGAAGAGAAAGAGATTGCCAGGCGTGCTAAGGAAGGTGATCAGGAGGCTTTTAAAAAGCTCGTAGAGTCTAACCTCAGGTTCGTTATAAACATAGCAAAGCAGTATTTGGGATATGGACTTCCCCTTTCTGAGCTCATAGCAGCAGGAAATCATGGTCTTATAGAAGCGGCAAAGAGGTTTGATCCAGACAGAGGTGTGAAGTTTATATCCTACGCGGTATGGTGGATAAGACAGGCTATTATGCAAGCGCTATCCCAACAAACTGGTGCGGTGAGAATACCTCTAAAGCAAGCCCATGTGATAAACAGGATAGGCAGTATATACAGCAAACTATATAGGGAGCTTGAGAGAGAGCCAACAGCAGAGGAGGTTGCAGAAGAGTACTCAAAGGAGGTCATATATAAGGAGCTTGAAAGAGAGCTTGGGAGGAAACCCACAAAGGAAGAGGTGGAAGAAAGGCTTAAGAAAGAAGGCTTGAAGATAAGCCCCGAAGAAGTGGAAAAGTGCATGCAAGTGTGCAGGATGCCTCTGTCTTTGGATGCACCAGTAGGCGAAAACGAGGACACCTTCTTTGTTGACTTTCTGAGCCGGCACGGAACCGCAGATGTAGAGGAAAAGATCATAACCGAAGTGCTTGAAAAAGAAATAGAAGACATGTTAGACAAACTGCCAGAAAAAGAAAGGAGAGTGATAGAGCTACGCTTTGGCTTAAGAGGTGAAGAGCCAAGGACCCTAAGAGAGATAGGAGACATACTCAACATATCAAGGGAGAGAGTAAGACAGTTAGAAACCAGAGCCCTTAGAAAACTCAGAAACATGGCTATAAAGAAACACCTAAAAGACTTCCTGAGCTAATGTTTCCTTCCGTAATTTTGGTGGATAAACCCAAAGGCTTGACCTCCTTCCAAGTGGTAGAAAATGTAAAAAAAAGGTTCAAAGTTAAGGTGGGACACACAGGTACCCTTGATCCTATAGCTACAGGATTGCTCATCCTTCTTCTTGATACAGCAACAAGGTACGCCGAGTTCTTTACCAAACTTCCCAAAGAGTATTTGGCTACAGCAACGCTCGGAGAGATAAGAGATACGTACGATGCGGAAGGCACACTAATAGAAAAAAGAGAAGTAAATATAAGCTGTCAAGATGTTCATAATGTGCTAAAGAGCTTTATAGGAAAGATAAGCCAAGTGCCACCACCCTATTCTGCAAAAAGGATAGCAGGCAGAAGAGCCTATGAACTTGCAAGAAAGGGCATATCTGTAGATTTAAAACCAGTAGAGGTGGAAGTCTTTAACGCACAAATCGTGGAGTGCCAAATACCTCAGGTGAGGTTTTTATTTTTTGTATCTTCTGGGACTTATATAAGAAGCCTTGTGCACGACATAGGGCAAAAGCTTGGTTGCGGTGCCTATGTGGAAGACCTAAGAAGGACAAAGATAGGACCTTTTGATGTGAGTAAAGCTATAAGCTATGAAAGACTTATGACACTCACAGATCTACAAGGAATAGCAATACCCATATGGTCTGCCCTTGATTTTATGCCTGCTGTAGACCTTGACTTTAAAAATGCAGACAAAATAAGAAAAGGCATGTTCATAACATTACCCTCTTATACTAAGGAAAGACTCTTTGTGAGACTTTATGAGAATGATACTTTCATAGGTGTAGGTATAGTAGAAGAAAACAGGCTAAAGCCTTATAGACTTCTTCCTCAAAAATGAGAACGTTTATCCTTGCAATAATCAACGGAGTTTTGCTTTATCTTCCCTTTTCTCGCTACGAGCTTTGGTTTTTCATCTTCCCAGCACTATTAATGCTTTTGGCAAACCCCAATCACAGACACTACTTTTTAACAGGTTTTACCTTCTTCTTTATATCTTTAAAATGCGTCAATATAGCCAGCATACAGTACGGAGGCATTAATCCTTTCTTGGCTTACGCTCTTTTTTCCATCTTTGTCCTCTTTCTTACCCTTTACCAAATGAACCTACCTTTAATGCTGTGGCAAAAGCTAAGCAATAGATTATGGACCTTACCCCTTTTTTATTCGCTCTTTGAGGTAATAAGGTCTTATCTGCCTTACGGTGGCTTTCCTTGGCTCATAGTAGGTGAAACATCTATATACATCCCCATTGTAAAGTACTCACTGCGCTTTTTTACCGTTTATGGTGAGAGCATTCTTATGTGGTATGTAGCTTACTTTCTTTACAAGAAAAAAGTAGTACCACTACTTTCTTTGTTGATGCTTGTTTTTTTGACGGGTTTGTATGCCAAGCACACCCTTTTGAAAGAGCTTAGTTCCGCAGTTTCTATAAAAGTAGCTTTAGTACAAACAGCAATACCTCAGAAAGATAAACTCACAGAAAAAGAGTTTAGAAAACACACAGAAGAGACCCTTTCCTTAGTTAGGTCCGCTCTAAAAGAAAAACTAGACCTTGTAGTGCTTCCAGAATCCGCCTTTCCCTTCTTTTTCTCCGATGAGTTTGACAAAGACAGGAATGAGCTTTTTGAACTTAGCTTTCAAGCACCTGTGTTGGTAGGTCTTATAGACGTAAGAGAAGGACTAAAACCCTACAATTCTGCATACCTAATAAAGGATGGTCAGTTGGTAGGCTACTATGACAAGATAAGACTACTTCCTATTGGTGAGTATGTGCCCTTTCCTTTTGGTTTCTTAAAGGATGTCTTTTCTGCAATAGCAGGTATAGACTACACACCTGGCAGAACTTGGAAACCTATAACTTACAAAAATATGAAGCTGGCTACACCCATCTGCTTTGAAGTAGCTTACTGGGACTTAGTTAAAAAGCTATCAAAAGAGGCAAACCTTATAGTGGTTCTCACTAACGATGGATGGTTCAACAACAGCGATTGTACTCATCAACACTTCACTTGGGCAAAGGTGAGAGCCTTAGAAAACGCCAAGTTTGTCCTTTGGGTGAATAACTCAGGAGACACAGCGGTAATAGACCCATCAGGAGATGTGCTCAAAAGGCTTCCCTACATGGAAAAGAGCATCCTTGTTTATAGTGTAAAGCTCGTAGGACCTTGATGTTAAAGCTTTAGAATTTATATTTTACTATATGATCCTTTACATAAATGGTGAGCCAAGGCAGGTAGAGAGAGAGCTTAACTTGCGTGAGCTTTTGGATTACTTAGGTATAACCTTCAGGGAAATAGGGCTTGCCATTTCTGTTAACGGAGAGGTAGTTCCCAAGAGTAAGTATGCGGAGGTGAGGCTAAAAGAAGGTGATAGTGTTGAGATTATACACTTGGTAGGTGGAGGTTGATATAAAATCTATTCACGGAGGTTTGATATGCTTGATGTGGAAAAGCTCTTAGAGGAAGACCCACTTGAAATAGCAGGAAGAAGATTTAAGTCAAGGCTCATAATAGGTTCTGGAAAGTTCAAAAGCTTTCAGCAGAACAAAGAGGTCCTTGAGGCAAGCGGTGCGGAAATAATAACGGTAGCGGTCAGGAGAGTTAATATTACAGACCCAAATAAAGAAAACCTGTTAGATTACATAGACCCCAAAAAGTACCTAATACTTCCCAACACTGCAGGTTGCTATACCGCAGAAGAAGCTATTAAGACCGCCATGCTTGCAAGAGAAGCCACAGGCATAAACTGGATAAAGCTTGAGGTCATAGGAGACCAAAAGACGCTCCTTCCAGACATGGAAGAGACCCTAAAAGCTGCTAAGTTCTTGGTAAAAGAGGGTTTTGTGGTACTTCCTTACATATTTGATGATCCCGTTTATGCCAAAAAGTTTGAAGATGTAGGCTGTGCTGCGGTTATGCCTTTGGCAGCACCCATAGGGTCAGGGCTTGGACTTCAAAACCCTTACAACATTATGTTTATCAAAGAGTCCGTCTCTATCCCCGTTATAGTAGATGCTGGTATAGGAAGCGCTGCGGACATACCACCCGTTATGGAGCTTGGTGTTGATGCCATCCTTACCAACACTGCACTTGCAGAAGCAAAAGACCCCATAAAGATGGCAATAGCTATGAAATATGCAGTGATAGCAGGTAGACTATCTTACCTTGCGGGTAGAATGCCAAAGAGAACCTATGCGGTTCCCTCTTCTCCTCTAAAGGGTGTTCCTTACAAATCATGATGGAGGTTGCGGTAATAGGAAGTGGTATATCTGGGCTTTCGGTAGCCCATCATCTAAAAAAGGCTGGTGTAGAAGTAAAGGTCTTTGAAAAGGAAGATGTTTTGGGAGGAAACATACAGAGCGAATACATAGATGGATATCTCTGTGAGTTGGGACCTCAGACGGTCCTTGCGGATAGCAAAGTGGAAGATTTTTTAAAGGACCTGCGTTTAGAACCCATATATGCCAACCCATCTTCCAAAAAAAGGTACATATACAAAAAGGGTAGGCTTGTTGCTCTTCCCCTCTCTCCTTTGGAGTTTATCACATCACCTTTCCTGTCCCTTAGTGGAAAACTAAGACTCCTAAGAGAACCCTTTGTGCCCAAATCTCCCAAAAAGGAAGAGAGTATAGCGGAGTTTGTAAGGCGCAGGTTCGGAGAGGAGTTTTTAGATTATGTGGTTGCACCCTTTGTGTCTGGAGTTTATGCAGGAGATCCAAAAGAACTTTCCGTAAAGTATGCGGTCAGAAGGGTGTATGAGCTTGAAGAAAAGTACGGAAGCATCATAAAGGGTGCCATAAAGCTAAAAGCCTTAGGTCCTTCCGGAAAACTCATATCTTTTAAGGATGGTAATAAAACCTTAATAAACAAGCTTTCAGAAAATCTTGAAGTGATTAAGGGGAATGTAGTCCTTAGAATAAGGAGGAAAGATGATCTTTTCTTTTTGGACACCAAGGAAGGTAAGTTTTCAGCCAAAGCGGTTGTAGTTGCAACACCCGCAACATCTGCAAGCTACCTTCTTAGGGACCTCTCTTGGAGCGTGTCAGAAGAATTTGACAAGATATACTATGCGCCTGTACTTGTGATGCACGTATCCGTAAATGCAGGTAGTCTGCCAGAGGGCTTTGGCTTTTTAGTGCCAAGGAAGGAAGGCAAAAGAATACTTGGTGTGATATTCTCCTCACAGCTCTTTGAAGGTAGAAGTCCCAAAGGAAAGGACCTACTTACAGTATACTTAGGTGGAGCAACAGACCCACAAATCGTGGATTACCCAGATGAAGCGGTAGTTAGCATCGTAGAAAAAGAATTGAAGGAAATACTAAAAATAGAGCATTTTGAGGTCATAAAGATAACGCGTTGGAAAAAGGGAATACCCCAGTACACATTGGGATATGGTAGGTACTTGGACTTGGTAAACTCCATAGAAAAGGAACAGCCAGGACTGTTTCTAACGGGCAACTACCTTTATGGTGTGTCCGTAGCGGATTGTATTAGATCGTCTTATCAGGTGGCTAAGAGGGTCTTGGAGTTTCTTGAACTCAAAAAAGGCGCTGTGGTATAATTATTAGCGGAGGCGGGCAAGATGCAGTTTTTCTTGGATACAGGAAATGTAGATGAAATAAAGCAGGCGTTAGATTGGGGCATTCTTGATGGCGTTACCACTAATCCCACGCTTATAGCCAAGACAGGCAGGCCCTTTATGGAAGTAGCCAAAGAGATAGTCAAGCTCGTAGATGGTCCTGTAAGCTTAGAAACTGTTTCCCTTAACGCGGAAGGTATGATAAAAGAGGGAAGGATGCTTGCCGAGCTTGGCGACAACGTGGTAGTAAAAATACCCATGACTCCAGAAGGAGTAAAAGCCATTCAAGTACTTGAATCTGAAGGCATACCTGTAAATGTGACTCTCATCTTCTCCCCCGCTCAAGCTCTTATTGCTGCAAAGGCAGGTGCTACTTTCGTCTCTCCCTTCATAGGAAGACTAGATGATATATCTGGAGAAGGTATGAAGCTCATAAGAGAGGTTAAAACTATCTTTGATAACTACAACATAGATACACAGATCATAGTAGCGAGTGTGCGCCACCCCATGCATGTAGTAGAGGCTGCTCTCATAGGTGCTGATATATGCACCATGCCCTTTGAAGTGATGAAAAAGCTCTTTAATCATCCCCTAACTGACAAAGGATTAGAACAGTTTCTCAAAGATTGGGAAAAGGTTCCAGGCAGGCCCTTTTAAATACCACCACCAGTTATAAGTCTCACTATATCGTTGAGTATAACAAAAGCCGAAAGAGCTATGATGATGGCAAAGCCTACTTTTTGCCAGTTCTCTTTGAACTTTTGCGAAAGAGGTCTTCTCCTGATAGATTCTATAAGAAAGAGGAGTATCAAACCACCATCAAGCACAGGAAGAGGAATGAGATTGAACACAGCAAGTTGAACAGATATAAAAGCCATCATACCAAGAAAGGCTATAAGTCCTTGCTGAGCGGATTCTCCAGCCAGCTGAGCAATAGCTATAGGACCACCAAGCGTTTTTAGGGAAAGACCACCGGTAATTAAAGCCCAAAGAGCTTTTATAGATAAGACTGTCAAATCCCATGTTTTCCTAAAAGCCTCCAAAACAGCTTCACCCAACGGTTCTTTTACGCTTATAATCTCTATACGCGGTGATACACCCAAAATAGGAATACCCGTCCTTTTATCCACCATAGGTATCACATGCTTCTCAAGAATCTGTCCGTCCCTTTTGATCTTAAGCTTTATAATTTCCCCCTTTGTGCTTCTTATGAGGACTACTGCATCATACCAGCTTTTAACCTTTTTGCCATTTATTTCCAATATTTCATCTCCCTCTTTTATACCCACTTGCTCAGCGGGGCTTTTGGGAAGAACCTTGCCTATAACAGGTTTAATGTAAGGCTCAACACCAAAAGAGTGAGCCCTAGATAGCTCCACAGTTCCAGAAAGTTGTAGTACTTGGCCATCTCTGAGCACCACTACATTCCAGTTCTTTTTCAATACGCTCTCAAGCACAGCATTTTCAAACTCCTTCCACGTGCTTACCTTCTTACCGTTTATCTCCAACAGAAGATCTCCTTCTTTTAGTCCAAGCTTCTGTGCTGGACTATTTTCCACCACATGACCTACAAGGGGTTTTTCAAGCACATACGAAGGCGTAGGTTTTCCTACGGAAAAGATGAAAGCAAACAAAAGAATTGCCAATATAAAATTAAAAAGAGGTCCCCCGCTAGCTATGAGTATCTTTTGGTAATTCTTCTTTGAAGAGAAGGCTCTCGGATCATCTAAGTTATCCTCTTCCCCGTAAAGCTTGACAAAACCACCCAAAGGTATAGCAGATATTCTATATTCTGTCTCTCCTAACTTTTTGCTCACAAGCACCGGACCAAAACCTATAGAGAAGATTTCCACCTTTACACCAAAAAGCTTGGCAAAAAGAAAGTGTCCAAGCTCATGAAACCACACAACCACTCCTATCAGTACGAGGAAAGCCAGCAGCGTTTCCATAGGTCATAAATATACGTTATTTACTGGCATTTGTCAAAAGCTCTTTCAGTAGCTTTCTTTTACCTGTTCCATCTGCTATCATGCGATGAAACTCTTTTATTTGCATCTTTTGTCTTATCCTTTCTGCAAGGTCTTTTATGAGGTTTTCAACTAATTGTTTATCAAACTTTTTGAATCTGTAGGAGAGAGTGAAAAAGTTTAGTAAAGGTATTCTATTATGAACTTTGCCATTTGTTTGTGCTTTGTGTTTCTCACTTTACATTTTTAAGCCTTAAGTTTCCGAAAACTATCCTTAAACCTAAAATGGAGACAATAAACCCTATTATAACATTGAGTATACCAAGTTTATTATAGAGCCAA
>JAGDVY010000032.1:0-52306 GCA_023255875.1 Hydrogenobacter sp.
AGCTTCCTACTTCCATACCTGTGTGTCCACCTTTAGAACTTTCCATTTCAGCTATCCTAAAAAGGTATGGTAGCTTTCTTTTTATTTTTGATATCCACAGCTCATCTTGAAAAAAAGGTTTTAAAAGGTCAGCCAATTTTACCCTTTCACTTTGAATAATAGTTTAAAATACTTCTGCAAGAGAAAAATTTCAAGGAGGTCCTTTTATGAATGTAGTAGCTATAGGTGGTGGCACCGGACTTTCTAGCCTTCTGAGGGGGCTCAAAAAGGAGGTGGGGGAAAGGATAGAAAACCTATCCGCTATAGTTACCGTTGCGGACAGTGGCGGAAGTACAGGAAGACTCAGAAAGGCTTACCATATACCAGCACCTGGAGACATAAGAAACTGTATAACTGCGCTATCAGAGAGTGAGGAAATTATGCAACAGCTTTTTCAGTATAGGTTCAAAGGAGGGGAGTTAGAGGGACACGCTTTTGGAAACTTATTCTTGGTAGCTCTTTCTGACATTACAGGTAGCTTTATGACCGCTATAAAAATAGCCTCTCAGATCCTACGAACCAAGGGAGACATTATCCCAGCAACCCTTGATAACGTACACCTGTGCGCAGAGTTTTCTGACGGAAAAGTTGTAGTAGGTGAAGAAGAGATAACCAATTACGGTAAAGAAAAAAAGGTAAAAATTAAGAGGATATGGATAGAGCCGGAGAATACCCTTACACCCATAGAAGCCATTGCCAGGATAGAATCTGCGGACATGATCATCTTTGGTCCTGGAAGTCTCTACACAAGCATAATACCCAACCTTCTGATAAAAGACATAAGACAAGCTGTTGAGAGGTCCAAAGCTTTGAAAGTTTTTATAGTCAACGCCATGACACAACCTGGTGAAACGGACGGCTTTACCGCTTATGACCATCTTGCAACTTTTCTGGAACACTCAGGCATAAAAAAAGTAGATGTGGTTATAGTAAACACCAAGATGCCACCTAGTCCTATACTCAAAAGATACTTAGAAGAAGGACAAGAGCCAGTGATCCCAGATGTGGCAAAAATAGCAAAAGAAGGTTTTAGCGTTTTTGCGGAGGATCTCATAGGCGATAAGGAAGATTTTGTAAGGCACGATCCAGACAGGCTTGCGGATCTTCTTATGAGAGTATATTACAATTATGCGATTCTTTCTTAATTTTGATACATCAAAACTACCAGAAGATCAGGCAGATGTATTAGTGTGTGGTAGTGGTATTGCAGGGCTCACCACCGCTATAACCCTAATGGAATTAGGAATAAAACCAGTCATCCTAACAAGAGGTAAAGGAAACACTTACTACTCCCAAGGTGGTATAGCGGTTTGTGTGCATCCTCAGGACAGTCCTTTTTTGCATTTTTTGGATACTCAAAGGGCAGGCAGAGGTCTGTGTGATGAAAAGGCTCTTTCTGTGCTTGTTGATGAAGGCATTCAAAGAGTGTGCGATTTGGAAAGGTGGGGAGTAAAGTTTGATCCAGATACTCACATGGAAGGTGGGCATTCCTTCCCAAGGGTGTTAAAAGTAAAAGATTACACAGGAAGAGCCATATACTCCACTCTTTACACAAAGGTAGAGAGCTTGGGCATTCCTATAATCACGGGTGAGTTGCAGGAGATCGTTGGAGAAGACAGGGTGCATGGTGTTCTTTACTATTCTGATGGTTTGAGGTTCATAAGGGTAAAAGCTTTGGTGCTTGCTACAGGTGGAGCATCCAGCATGTTCCTTTACACCTCAAACCCTGTAAAAGTCAGGGGTGATGCCATAGGTATAGCTCTCAGGTGTGGTGTTAGCATTAAAAACCCAGAGTTTGTTCAGTTTCATCCCACCGTTGTAGAGGGAACTAACCTGCTTATATCCGAAGCGGTAAGGGGAAAGGGTGCTTTGCTGATAGATGACAAAGGAGAGAGGTTTGTAAATGAGCTTGAACCAAGAGACACGGTAGCAAGAGCCATATACAGAAAGATCAAGGAGGGAAGGAGAGTCTTCTTAGATGCGAGGCATTTGGGGGAAGACTTTTATCGTATGTTTCCTACAATAACAGGCATTCTAAAGGAAAGAGGGTTGGATCCAGCAAAAGACCTCATCCCTATAGTCCCAGCAGCGCATTACTTTATAGGTGGTGTGGAGGTGGATCTTTACTGCAGAACATCTCTTCCTGGACTCTATGCGGTGGGAGAATGTGCGTGCACAGGTGTTCATGGAGCAAATCGTCTGGCTTCTAACTCTCTGCTGGAGGGTGTAGTCTTTGGATACAGGACCGCTTACAGGATATATCACGATATGAAGTTCTTATCTATAGAAAACTCAAACTTCAAAAGCCAAAGGGAAGCTCACATAAAACCTCCTTACACTTTTGAGGACCTAAGAAGGCTCATGTGGTTTGCCTGCGGTTTAGAAAGGGAGGAAGAGACTCTATCCCAGGCTATAAACACATTAACAGAATGGCTAAAAAACTCCCAAAGATGGGAGGATACCGTGGAAAACAGAGAGCTTTTTGACATAAGCCTTGTTGCCCTTTCCACCCTTAAGGGAGCTCTCAGAAGAAGGGAAAGCAGGGGTGTGCATTTTAGGAAGGACTACCCGTACGAAAGAGAGGAACTAAGAAAAGACACCATCATACACCCAGAGGAACTACTTAAACTCTAACCTCTGTGCAGGTGATACATACTGAACACACTCGTCCTTTAAAAGATTTTTAAGCTCAGAATAAGTCAAAGAGAGGATCAGGATATTCCCTTGCTTTGACTTTACTCTGTACTTTCCCTTTATCTCTTCTCCACAAGAAGGATCTTTCAATAGCACCTTAAAATCTCTTTCACCCTGATAGCCCTCTGAGTACATAACTCTTGCCTTCGGATCAAGCTTTTCTGTCATGCTCGCACACGCAATAAGGAAGATCAGCAAAGTAGTTAAAACCCTCACAAGTTATAATATAAGTTAGAGACCGTGAGAGTGCTTCTTGTAGAAGATGACAAACTTCTGGGGGAGTCACTAAAAGCTTACCTTGAAGAGAACGGGATTCATGTGGATCATGTTCATAATCCAAAAGAAGTACCAGAGATCCTTGAGTTTTCCCTGTACGATGTTATAGTTTTAGACCTAATAATGCCCCACATGTCCGGAGAGGAGCTGTTAAAAAAAATAAGAGAAAAGGATAACAAAACACCTATACTGATCCTCACCGCAAAGCATCGCATAGAAGATAAAGAAAGATGTTTTAGTATGGGAGCTGATGATTATTTGACCAAACCCTTTGAACCCAAAGAGCTACTCCTTAGGCTCAAGGCACTCTACAGAAGAAAGGTGGGAGATACCTCTTTAAAATTAGGTAGTGTTTGCGTGGATCTTGAAAGGGAAAGGGTACTAGTTGATGGCAAACCTATTAACCTCACAAGGAAAGACTGGCTACTCTTTAAGTTCTTAGTAGAGAATAGGGGTAGGTTTGTATCTTCTGAAGAGATACTCAATTATGTGTGGGGAGGACAGGCGGTAGGAGATGAGGTAGTAAGAGCCCACATAAAAAACCTTAGAAAACTCCTGCCAGAAGGCTTTATAATCTCCATGAAAGGAAGAGGATACAAGATTGAAGGTTGAAAGTTTTAAGTTTCTCCTTTACTTTGCCTTCACCATCGTAATCTCTCTGGCTCTTTTGAATACCCTCGTGTTTTATGAGCTAAAAAGGTTTGTAGAACTAAGTATTTACGAGCAAGCGTATGTCCATTATATAGCTTACACCCTTTCAGGGGGAGTATACAAAGGAAACGAGAACTTTTCAGTAAGTGAGAACTACGCTGGAAATAACTTCAGTTATGTCTTTAAAGACCCTACCAATCCCAACAAGTATATATATGTGAGCGTAAAGCACAATTACGCCAAGTCTATGATAGAAGGATTTTTTAAGAGTCTTCTCATCATGGAGTTTGTGGTTGTGTTTATCTTTTTGCTTGCGTTTCAGTTTATCATAGATAAGATATTGGGTAAGCTAAAGGATCAAGAGGAGTGGACCAAAAGCCTTGTGGCATCTGTGGCACACAAATTTGGAAACTTTCTCTCCATTCAAAAGGTAAACCTCGCTATACTGAAAACAAAGTTAAAAGATGAGAAAATACTAAGCAGGTTAGAAAGGAGCCTATCAAAAGTTGAAAAGGACATGAACCTTATACTTCACTTGCTACGAGAAGAGAAACAGATGGAAAGAGAATGGATCAGAGTTGACAAGCTCATATTGGAGATGTTAGAAGAGTTTGGAGAAGACCTTCAGGGAAAAAAAGTCATATTTAGACCTGTGGAGACATATGTGTATGCAGATGAAACGGATATGAAAGATGTGCTTTACAACATAATAAGCAACGCAGTTAGGTATTCAAAAAGTATCATTCACATAAAAACGCTAATGCGTAAAGGAAGCGTATGCTTAATATTCAGAAATGATATGGGGAATACCCAAGATCATGGACTTGGTGTGGGAACCAAACTTGTGGAAAAAGTAGTTAAAAGACAAGGAGGTACTATGCACATCCGTATAAAGAAGTTCTATACGGTAGTAATTAAAATGAAAAGATGAGCCTACTTCCTAACTTTATATCTTTTCTGAGGCTGTCCTTAGCACCTTTTATGCTGTATATGGACCCAAAGTACCTTCCTCTGTTTTTCTTTTTTATGGCTTTGACAGACGCTTTGGATGGCTTTTTAGCAAGAAAATGGAATGCAGAAACTGAAATAGGAAAGGTCTTAGATCCATTGGCGGATAAGGTTTTTTTACTTATAGCCCTATACTTGTGCTGTTTTGAGCTCAAAAGACTAAATGCGTTTGTGTTCTTTAGCCTACTTGGCAGAGACCTTTTCATAATTTTTGGATCATTACTCCTCTGGTTAAAACTGAAAAGTGTGCCCTCTCCTAGCTTTCTTGGAAAGATGAACACGGCGGTTTTGTCTTTGAGCGTGTTTGTTTGCATGATCTACCATTCCAACACGTTGAGTATTATTCTCTCGGTGATCTGTCTTCTTTTTGTGTTTATGTCGTGGATAGACTATGCTCTTAAAGGTATAAAAACCCTTAAAAATCAAACTTCTTCCTGATCCTTATCTTGTACTCTTGCGCGTTGTTAGAGTAAATTCTTACTCCCACAGACGTGTTTGGTGTGATCCGTAAGTTGGCACCTCCATAAGTCTCCTTTGGGTCTTTCGCGGTGCTTTGTTGGTATTCTACGTTTAACCTGTTGGTGATATCCTTTGAGACCTTCGTGTTTACTGCAGCTTCACCTGTAGAACTGGTAGTGGGTGTGATGTTTATTTTGACATCAGTTCCTAACGCATTTTTTACACCCTCCACAAGTCTGTTAAACTCGGGAAATTCTGCTATCAAAGCGGAGTAGAGGGAAAGCAAACCTTCCCCTGTTCCACCTCCCAGTATTAGGCTTGTGAGCACTTCTCTTGTGTCTCTTGGTGGTTCTGATCTTACAAGAGCTTTGGGATTATCAATATTTCCTTTTATGTCTATGATGATGTTGTAATCGGGTGTAGGTGATACCATAGTGATGTTGAGATTCTTTTCTTTGGGACTAAGCAAGAGCGTACCTTCCCTTATGTCAAACTCCTTATTAAAGTATGTTAGGCTACCTCCCATCAAGTTGAGTTTTATGCGATAATTGGGCTCATAAAGACTTCCTCCTATATCTCCATCTGCATAGGTATAAACATACCCTTCTGGTAGGCTAACTCTTATGGGTTCTGGAGTAGAGAGCTTTATATTCAGTGTGATGAGCTTGTAAGCTTGAGGTTTCTCTTGGGACTTAGCATTAAGTTTTTTTACGCTTAGGTTCCCACTTAGCTCTACGTTAGCCTTTATATTTATATTCTTGTAGTTGGTAATGATGCTTCCCTCTGTCTTTGCAAAGCCGTTAAACCTCACACTCTCTGATCTGAAAAGTGCAGGCAGATGCTCTGTGGTAAAGCTAAGGCTAAGCAGTTTGTCATCGCCAGAAAGGGTAAGTCTTGCATGTGTTCCATCACCACTAAGATGAGCAAAACCCTTCCAAATACTGTTGTTATAGATGACATACACTTTGCCCCTCATAGGCACTGCTATAAAGCGGGATCTTACTTCTATATCCTTTTTGGAGAAAACCTCCAGTTTTAGGTTATTTGTGTTTTTTTCAAAAGCGTAGTCAAGCTGTCCTTTGGCATAGGCAAGCAGTCTGCTTTTTACAAGTCCAGAGATACCATCTAAGTCCAAAGTTCCGTACGAAGACACACTCAGCTCACCCTTTTGGTAAGATAAACTTGCCACGCCTTTGATCAAACCCGTTATGTTTATGTTAGGTAAAGAAAAGCTTGAGTTTTTTATGTCTATGTATCCCTCGGACCTTGGTATCTCTATGAGTTTTTCAGAATTAACACTTACCGTCAAACTTCCCAACTTTAAAATACCCTTATCTTCAGAACCCTCCAAAAGGCTATCTGCAAGCTCTACATGGAAGAGCCCAAGCTTTGATGAAAAACCCTTAAGCACGCCCTTTAACTCCCCTTGAACCCTTTTAAGACTAAGTCTTATGGGAAAGCTATAGTTTCTATAAATTCCATAACCCGCCAAATCTAAAGTGAGGTCCTTCCCCTTCCCATCAAGATGGTAATCTCCTTTAAGAGAAGCTTCCCCATGTTGGAACACTATGCTCCCCAAAGAACTATAAGATCCACCCTCCAGGTAATACCTTAAACTTCCCTTTGCGTATTTGAAGGAGTATTCCGCTTGGAGCGTATCCCCTTGAACCTTTCCCTTTACATCTACGTGAGGCACGTGAAATTTACCTTTTTTTATATCCTCAAGGCTTACGGAAAAACTGCCGTTCCATTTGTCTTTTTTGAAAAGATCAAGCTCCGCCTTTATACGAGCGCTTATATCTCCTCTTCGTGCTATTCCTTCCAAAGATCCATCTACTGCAAACTCAGAAGACAAGACCTTGACCTTTAGTCTGCCCGTTATATTTTTCCCCATAGCATCTAAGGAATACCCACTAAACACTAAAACACCTGTGAAACTCTTATCCTTTATTGATCCTTCCCCTTCTCCCCTTACACCTTTCCCAAGAAACTCCACCCTGTACTTGTCATTGGCAAGATTCAGATCAAAGAGAATATCCCCCAAAGACATGCCACTGTAAATTGGATTTAAAAGCTTTCCCGTTCCTGAAGTGTAGATCTCACCATTTGCGTATCGCAATTTTCCCACATAGTTCAAGTAAGTGGAGAATTTGTCATATGAGTAGGGAAACATATAGGCTTGTACATTGCCATCAAAGTCCTTACCCACAAAAGAGCCAGACACGCTTATACTTGACGGATAATTCACAGAAAGATCAACTTTGCCCGCTCGTTTGGAGTAATCAAGGGAAATATCTATGCTAAAACCTTTGAAGTTTCTGTCTATGAGAAAAAGGTTATCCGAAAAACCCTTGAGAGATAAAAGCTTTTGTTTTAGATAAACCACTAACGAGCCAGACAGATCCAAACTAATGGGAGTTTGAGTTTTTAGCATGTAATTATCCACAGGAAGGTCTGTAAAGCTAACATGAAGTATTTCTTCTGGATGCCATCTGTAGTCCAAACTGGCATGGGTTTTTCCTGCGATAAATTCACCCGTTAGCCTTTTGTTCTTAAAAGTTCCCCTTCCACTAACTGGACCTAAGTTTTTACCTTGGATCATCAGGTAATCTGCCTTTGCGATATAGTCCATACTGATAGAAGTGTAGTCTATGTTCCCAGATGCGGATATTCCTATTTTGGGAAGAGTGAGCATTTGGCTTTCGTATCCTTTTATAAAACCCGCTATGTGGAAATCTCCAGATTTACCTTTCCACCTTCCACTAAGACTAAAAAGGTAGTAAGGTCCCACTACCTGCGCTTCATCTACATAAAAAACTCCGTCCTTCACGTGAGCTCTCTTAAGAAAGACATAAAGCTCGTGAGTATGCCTTTCCTTCATGTAAAGAGCACGGGACCAGCCTTGGGAGATCAAAGTGGAGTTTTTGAGCTCTGCACCGTCTACAAATACGGTGATGCTGTCTCTCGCTGGGAGCGAGTTTATGGAAACATAAACCTTCCCAACACTAAGATTTACTCTCTCAGCAAGCTTTACCAAGTTAGTAAAATCGTAATCAAAAGGCTCTTTTGAAATCTCTTTGCTTACCTCAATTACACTTACTTCACCTGCATGTATTTCTTCCGGATTTAAGCTCAAGGACCCTACATACACAAAAAGGGAGCTGTTGTGTAGCTTTGGTATGTAAATTAAAAACCTGTCAATAACAAGACTCTTTTTCTTTATGTCCCAATACAAACCCTTTGTTTCTACGTGCACACCCTTTAATAACAGGTAGGGCTTTACTATGGAAAAGTAAATTAGCAAAAGCAAAAGCAGGAAGTACCCTACATATTTCATTCAATGCCATGCATCTTCAAATTCTCCTTTATCTTATGGAGAAGCTCCGCAGGATTCTTAATGGGATACTCCAACTCAGAGATTACCTCTTCTGCAGGTCTTCCCTTTATGAACACACCAGAGAGTTTTTCCTTTATCTCTTCAGGTGAGTTTATGGGAAAATCTACGCCTTTTAGTCTTCTTAGTGTCATATAAGCCCAAGGTATGTCAAGAGCGTGAGCCACTCTTTCACAGTAATCCATAAAGAGCTTAGACTCTTCCTGACCCTCTTTTATAAGCTTGTAGGCTAACTTGGCAAGTCCTCCAGCGGTGTGTACCTTCATCTCCTTTTTTTCCTCTTGAACAAGCTCCTCAAGTCTTTTTATCTTTTCCATGGTGATGGTGGGGTCTGCTCTGAGTATGTTCCTCACTGTCTGTCCTGTTAGTCCCACTATCTGTGCTATCTCCTGTTCTGTCTTTAGGTACTCTTCTCTTAGCACTACAGCGTAAGACGCCCTTACCAGAGAGGGGAGCCATGTGAGGGTCCTGTACTCCACGAGCTTTGAAAAACCACCAAGCAGGTCAATGGCTTTCAGAAAGACCTTTGATACAAGAGCTTCCAGATCTTGTTCTACAGGCTTTACTTCTATCATGTTTCCCTCCTGCCATTTATTATACTCCTGTTATAATTTTACACAAGGAGGAACAAATAGTATGATAAAAAAAACTGGCTTTTTAGCGCTGGGTGTGTTAGCAATTATGTCCGCACAAAGCTGTGGCACGGGCTCTGCCAAGTGCCCCAGCAAAGACACAGTAAAGAATGCGGTAAAGGATATCATACCTCAGGACTTTACTGTTGAATCTGTCTCAAACGTGAGTAATATAAGTGGTCTCTGTGAGGTGGTTCTAAAGGTTGGTGCTCAGCCTATAGTGTTCTATACAGACAGCAACGCTCAGTATGTAATAGCGGGAAATCTCATAAGTGTTAAGGACAAAAAGAACCTTACAAGAGAAAGACAGCAGGAGTTCATGAAGGTCTCCAATGACCTACTCAAAGAGCTTGAAAAACATGTAAACTTTACCTACGGACAGGGTAGTAAGTTCATATACTACATAACAGACCCAGACTGCCCCTTCTGTAAGAGGAGTGAGCCCATCATAGAGGAGTGGGCAAAGAAGAACAACGTGCAGGTAAAAGTGATCCTGTTTCCTCTTCCTATACATCCCAACGCTTTTGAAAAGTCTGTGGCTCTTGTTTGTGATAAGAAAGGTTGGGAAGAGCTTGTAAAGGGCTATGATTCAAAGAATCAGTGTGAGGAAGGCAAAAAGAAGGTCAGCGAAAACCTCCAATTCTTGAGCCAGCTTGGAGTAAATGGAACACCCACTTTTATAGGAATGAATGGTAAGATGCACTCTGGCGTACCCACAGAGGAGGACCTAAGCAGGCTTATAAACTAATTTATGGATTGGATAAAACAAGAGCTTGAGAGGATAAAACACCATCACCTTTATAGAGTAAGAACTTTAAAAGAAGGGTTTTTGGACCTTTGTTCCAACGACTATTTGGCTCTGAGGGATCATCCACAGGTGATATCAGCGGTGGCACGGGCTCTAAAGGAGTATGGTGTAGGCTCTGGCGCATCTCAGCTTGTCTCTGGCTACACTAAATACCATCTGCGCTTGGAGGAAAAGCTCGCAGAGTTTAAGAAAGTTCCCAAGTGTGTGCTTTTTGGTTCTGGATACCTTGCCAATTTGGGCGTGATTCCATCGTTGGTAGGAGAAGGTGATATTATCCTGAGCGATGAGCTAAACCACGCAAGCCTTATAGATGCTTGTAGGCTTTCAAAAGCCAAGGTGCTCATATTCAAACATAGGGATTACGAGCATTTGGAGGATTTACTTAAAGCAAACAGATACAGCTTTCGTAGGTGTCTTATAGTGAGCGATACCGTCTTTAGTATGGATGGAGATGTTGCTGATATAAGGCTTCTCAAAAAGATGGCAAAGGACTATGAGTGCATGCTTTATCTTGATGAAGCTCATGCCACTGGCGTTTTGGGAGCTACAGGAAGAGGGGGCTTGGAAGAATTTTCCGAAAGCTGGGAAGAATTCATGATCATCATGGGCACCCTTTCAAAGGCGCTTGGTTCCTACGGTGCCTTTGTGTGTGGTTCTGAATTGCTCTGTGAATACCTTATAAACAAGGCAAGAAGCCTCATATTCTCCACTTCCCTACCTCCCGCCTTGTGCGCAGGTGCAGAAAAGTCTATAGAGATCATACAAAAAGAACCTCAAAGGGTAAGACACCTTAAAAATCTCGCACAGTGGATATTTGAAAACTTAAAGGAAGTAGGTATAGAGGCGAATTTTCACCACACTCCTATAATACCTCTAATGGTTTATGACGAGAAAAGGGCTGTAAAGTTAAGAGATTATCTTTTTGAAAGGGGCATACTTCTTCAGGCTATCAGGTATCCCGCAGTTCCCTTAGGTAAGGCACGCCTCAGGCTCACAGTGAGCTTGAGGTATTCCCAGAATGATCTTGAGTTCTTCTTTTCCCAACTTAGAGAGGCGCTCAAACACTGCTGACTGTTCTATCCACTATGTCCTTTATGATTTCCCTCTCAAGGGGAGAGCTAACTTTGGGAAGTATGGTCTCCAGGACCGCTTTTTTGGCACTTTGGTATCTTTCGAGCCTTCTTGCACACCTTATGGTATCCCTGATGGAGAAAACGAACTCCACAGGCTCTTCGGACTTTTGTGTTTGATAGGCTCTATAGGCGCTCCTTATGGCATTGGCTATGCTGAGAAGTTCAAAGATCATGCGCACCTTTTCTTCCCTATCTGGAGTTAGGACTTTTTCTCCAAGCTCCGTTTTTACAGCATTCACCACATAGTACCAAAGGTAAGTAAATTCCTCAGTGGATAAACCTTGTAGTCCCTCCACATGATCCTTTAGTATCAGAGCTTCGTCTGGATAGTAGAAACCTCCTTCTCCTTCAAAAGGAGGATAGTCTATGTAAAGCACATCAGCCCTTGACTTTATATCCTGAGGTAGCTCAGAAACTCCCAAGTAATTTTGGGGATTCATACCACCTATGAGTAAAACATCGTGCCTTGCTTTTATTACTTCTCCCGATGAGAGCACCATGTACCTTCTGTAGTCAAACAGAGGGTTAAACATCTTTACAAGGGACGCAGGAAGCGTGTTTATTTCGTCAAAGTAGATGACCGCACCGGGTGTTTGTAGAGCCTTCACAAGATCCGAATAGACCTTTTTAGTGCCCCTTTTGGGATCAAACTCGTACATAAAGGTGATGTCTTCCCTTTCCATCTTAGAGTTGCAGGGGATTATGTAAAGAGGCCTGCCAGTGAGTGCAGAAAAAACCTCTACAAGAAAGTTCTTTCCTACACCAGCATCTCCCTCTAATATCAGAATACCTTCTTGATATTTGAGCTGTTCTTTTACAAGAGCGGTAAATTTCTCAAGGTTTTGGACAAACCAAGGTGTTTCCTCATATGCTACAAAGAGAGGCAATCTATACTCCTGATAGGAGAAAAGTCCGTTTAGGTGTCTTAGGTAAGACCTCACCCACTTTGGTGGATGCTTGAGCTCTTCCGCTCTTATTATGTTGGAGTATCTTTTGGGCTCTCTTACTATCCCGTCTGACCTTTCAAAAACTATTCTTACATATGCCTGTCCCTCTGAATAGTACTTTTCTTCTACCTGAATTTTCCAAGGTAGCTTTCTTCTTTCTCCTGTGAATTTTTCCATCTTTTCACTGCCAAAAAATACATACTGATCCTCTACTCTTAACCTGTATCTCAAAAGCCTGCTTTTTAGGACACTTTCCTGAAGTAGCTTGGTGAGCTCTTCCTGTGCCTGTCTTTGTATGTCCCTTGGTAGGCGCAAAAAGTACTCCCTGGCTCTCTTTACTTGCGGTATGCCTTCCGCAGAAGTCAAATCCGTAATTTCAACATCCTTTAGGGCGGAGGACACTTCTTTAAGATGATCTTTTACAGTTCTATTGAAATGTTCCAGTATTTCCTGTTTTAGGACTTCAAGCTTTTGTTTTTCTTCTCCTTCGTAGTTCTTTATCCACTCTTCCGTGTCTTTGAGGTCTTTCTCTTCCAACTCTCCCTTTGAGAGTTTTTCTTTCAAGGTTTTTATAAAAAGATTCACCTTTGCCCTCTTTATGTCCTCTTCTGCCTTGTTTATGATCTCCCTTACCTCTTTTATGGGTGCATCAAAGGACAGAAGTTCTTTGTACTCTTTGATATTTTCTATGCTATCCTGATTGCTCAAAGAAGATAACTTTTTCTGAAGGTTTTTGTAAGCGTTTTCCGCATTTTTTATGATCTGTTTTTTCCTGTCCTGAGTGTAGTAAAAGTCCGCAAGGTTAGAATACAGCTTAACAAGGTAATAAAACCTCTTTTCTCCGTCATCTTGATAGGCGCAGGTGTATATGCTTCCATCAGGACTAATCCTCACAACAGAGTAGCCAAAACCTTCAAGAGTTTGAAGATATGAGAATGTATCAGTATCAAGTATGCCAAGCTTGTTTTCCCCTGCGTCCGCTATGAATAAAAACCTTCCATCAGGAGAAAGGTCTAGCTGTGAGGGTTTTAAAGGAACTTCCACTTTTGCTTTTTCTCTATACTCTGTAAGGTCATAAAAAATAATGCTGTTTTCGTATCCTATGATGGCGATATTATCCTTGAGACACAGGGCTTTTTTTGCGGTATAGGGCAAAACCTTTAGGAGATTACCACCTCTGTCATACAGGGCTAAGGCATGTATTCCAGATAACAGAAATCTACCATCTTCTAGTATCTTTATAACCTCAAGCTGTCCTATGTTAGCAGAACTATAACTGAACGTGCCAGCAAATTCTATGGTTTCTAAACTCATATCCCCTGTAAGCTCTATGGTGTATATTCTCTCCCCAACAACTCCAAAGGCTAAGAGGTTTCTTTTTATGTCAAGTCCAGAAGAGGGCCTTATACCTTCCTGTGAGAGCCTTATGCTCTTCCAAGTTTCTGGCTTTCTTTTGTCTGTCATGTAGTATATAAGAAGGTAAGGAGGTGTAAGAAGTGCCAGGTAATTGCCTTTAAAGACTATATCTGTAATGACCTGTGCAGGAGGCCTTGCGGGAAGTCTGTGTAGCTTACCTTTCCAGTCATAAAACTGTACTATGCCATGCCTTCTGCCCACAAGAATCCAATAGCCATCTTCCGACACGCCTATAGTCTCTATCCAAAACTCCTCTATGCGCGCATCAGCATCTCTCTCCAAAAGCTCATCTTTGGAAAGTACGAGCTCCTTATCGGGCAGTTTTATTCTAATGTCTGTTTCCTTCTTGTCCTTTTTTGCCTGAAAGATCTTTTCAAAAAACTTCATTCTTAAATAATAACACTTACGCGGTTAGCTTTAAAGTTATATTGAGGCTGTTTGAAAAATCTCCCAGCATTGAGAAAACTTAATTTCTTAAAATAGCCTTCAAAAGCTCAAAAAATAAGTAAAGCTTCCAAAGGACCAAAAAGTTATACACCGCAAACCTCGCAAGCACATATAAGCTCGCAAGCTCATATATCTTCGTGTTGTCCCTATCATTCATTAGGTTTTTCACGTTCCTTATTTTTAAAGAATTTTGGCACAAAAAGATAAACTAAAAATTGCCAAAAGTGGGAGGTAGACAAACGGTTGAGGGTCTGGTTTTTCTGTGGGCAGGATTTTAGTACTTGATCCTGAAGGTGTTTTATAAGATAATCTATCCAAAACTCAAGAGGTGGAAGAGAGATGATGGACGTGTTCTTTATTGAAAGAGACCCCTATGCACCAATAAGGCACTGCTATCCTGTTTCCAAAATACTCTACGAAGGCAAAAGCGAGTATCAAGAGATAATGGTTATTGAGTCTCCTCACTTTGGAAGGGTTCTGGTTCTTGATGGTGTAGCTCAGTGTGATGAGAGGTTTGAGTTTATCTACCACGAGTTTATCTCTCATGTTCCCCTCTTTGCTCATCCAAATCCGGAGAATGTGCTCATAATAGGTGGTGGAGACGGTGGAGCCCTAAGAGAGGTTTTAAAACATAAAGAAGTAAAAAGAGCGGTTCTTGTGGATATAGACAAACAGGTTATAGAAGTGTCCAAAAAGTTTTTCCCCACCATGGCGGTAGCCTTTGAGGACCCAAGGGTGATAGTGCTCAACGAAGATGGTTATAAATATGTGCAAGACTACGAGCAGGAATTTGATGTGATAATAGTGGACTCTACAGACCCTGTGGGTTTTGCCCATGTGCTCACAACGGAAGAGTTCTTTAAGTATGTCTATAGAGCTCTGAAGGATGACGGTATATATGTGGGACAGACAGAGTCCATACACTACCATGCGGACATAGTAAGAAGGGTCCAAAAGTCCCTCAGAAAGGTGTTCCCCATAGTGGACCTCTACACTGCGGTGATACCCGGATATGCAGGCTATTGGTGGACTTTCTCCATAGCTTCAAAGAAGTATCCTGTGAGAGAACCCTCAAGAGATGTAAACATACAGACTAAGCTCTACAGCGCTGATATGCACAAACACGCTTTCCTTCCAGAGAGCTTTTATCAAAAAATACTATCTGGTGAGTATAAAACATGAAGTTTTACATTACCACACCCATATACTATGTGAATGATGTGCCTCACATAGGGCATGCTTACACCACCATAGCAGCAGATACACTGGCAAGGTATTACAGACTAAGAGGTTATGATGTTTTCTTTCTGACAGGTACAGATGAGCACGGACTCAAAATTCAAAAGTCAGCGCAAGAAAAGGGTATATCACCAAAAGAGCTTGTGGATCAAAACGCAGAAAACTTCAAAAAGCTATGGGAGTTCATGAACATAAGTTATGACAAGTTCATCAGGACCACGGATCAGGATCATATAAGATTTGTTCAGGAGGTTTTTGTAAAGAGCTACGAGAAGGGAGACATATACAAAGGAGAGTACGAAGGTTGGTACTGTGTGGGATGCGAAGAGTTCAAATCAGAGAGCGAGCTTTTAGAGGGTAATATTTGCCCCATACACATGCGACCCTGTGAGTACATAAAAGAACCTTCCTACTTTTTTAGGCTATCAAAGTACGAGCAGGACCTTTTGGCACTTTACGAATGGAAAGAGGACTTTATAATGCCCCACTACAGGAAGAATGAGGTGGTGAGCTTTGTAAAACAGGGACTAAAGGACCTATCTGTGACTAGACCTTCCTCAAGGGTAAAGTGGGGTATAGAAGTTCCCTTTGACAAAGAGCAGACCATATATGTTTGGTTTGATGCGCTATTTAATTACATATCCGCAATTCAGGACAAACTCCACTACTGGCCCGCAGACCTACACCTTGTGGGTAAGGATATCCTAAGGTTTCATGCGGTTTATTGGCCCGCCTTTCTCATGTCAGTAGGTTATGCACTTCCTGAGCGCATCTTTGCTCACGGCTGGTGGAAGGTGGAAGGTAAAAAGATGTCCAAATCCTTGGGAAATGTGATAGACCCTTATGAGATGATCAGAGAATACGGTCTTGATGAGGTGAGATACTTTCTTCTCAGAGACATGCCCTTTGGACAGGACGGAGACATAACTCAGGAAGGACTAAGAAACAGATTAACGGGAGAACTATCCAACGAGATAGGCAACCTTTTTAGCAGAGTAAGTTCTATGGTAATAAAATACATCAAAGGACCCTTATCTGGTAAAAAGGATATTGCCTATCAGGCCTTTTGTGAAGAGATCATAAAGCAATACGAACAGAACATGAAAAATGTAGATTTTTACAATGCCCTTGAAAGTGTCCTTAGGCTATCTGGCTTTTTAAACAAGTATGTGGATGAGAAAGCACCTTGGAAGGTGGCAAAGCAAGACGAGGAACAGCTCAAAGATATTCTCTATACCCTCACAGACGGTATATTTGTGTTGGCTTACCTGCTTTATCCCTTTGTTCCTCAAAAGATGACAGAAGTTTTCAGGGCTTTTGCCTTGGAAAAACTGCCAGAGAGTATAAAACCCTATCTCTTTGCCTCCTATAGCCTAAAAGAGAAGCTTGTACTCTTCCCAAGAAGGCTGTGATGTTTCCTGCAGAGTGGTGGCGTTCTGCGGAGGAGAGGCTCATAAACCCAGCCAAAGCCAAGGAAAGCTTAGAGGAGCTTTTAAAAAGACATCCCAACCCCCAGAGCCTCATAAGTTATCTCAACCAAAGGAGGTTTATTCTACTTCTTGAGCTCCTTGATCATTCAGAATGTATGAGGAAGTTTCTTATTAACCACCCAGAGGACTTTCAAAACACTATACCAGGCCTTTGGTACAAATCTAAGAAAAAAGAGGATTACCTGAGAGAGTTAGAGGAACTTATTGGAGGCCACATATCAGATGAGGAGTTTTCCAAAAGGCTTGCCTACTACAGACACAGGGAGCTCATGAGGATACTTTCTAAGGAGATCCTTGGAACTTCAAAGCTTGAGGACCTTCTTACTGAGTACTCTTACCTTCCAGATGCCATGCTTGAAATGGCTTACCGCAGAGCTCTAAAGGAGTTTGAAGACCTCTATGGGACACCCCTTGAAGAGGATGGAAAAGTAGCAAGAGCCTGCATAATAGCGCTTGGAAAGTTAGGTAGTCTTGAACTCAACTACTATTCAGATATAGATATCATGTTTATTCATTCCTCCGACAGGGGACATGCGGGAAAGTTAAGTCTAAATGAGTTTTTCTCAAAGGTTTTCCAAAAGGTGGTGAGCTTGATAAACACCATAACACCCGAAGGCAAACCCTACGAGGTAGATTTGGACCTTAGACCCTTTGGAAAGTCAGGACCCATTAGCATGCCCCTCAGAAGCGCAGAGCTTTATTACGAGTCTTATGGCAGGCTTTGGGAGAGGTTTGCCATGCTAAGATCCAGGTTTTGCGCAGGAGATGAGGATCTCTACGAAGCTTTTGAAAGGCAAGTAAAAGAACCTTTTGTGTTTAAAAAGTCCGTGGATTATAGAGTAATAGAGGAGATTCAGCTCATAAAGGCGCAGATAAACGCTCAGGCAAAAAGGCAAACAGAAGATGTGATAAATATAAAACTCTGTGAGGGAGGCATAAGGGAGCTGGAGTTTGCGGTTCAGTCTTTGGTGATCCTCTTGGGGGGAAAGTTTCCATTTTTGAGAGAAAGCAACACCTTTAAAGCCATATGGAAACTTAATCAAAAGGGTGTATTTTCAAACGAAGAAGCCAAATTTTTAGAGTCCGCTTACGAATTTTTAAGAAGATTAGAACACCGTTTGCAAATTTATAGATGCCTACAGACTCAAAAATTAACCAAGGGAGATGTGCCCATAGTAGCCAAGATGATGGGTTATACACCCGA
This sequence comes from Hydrogenobacter sp., assembly GCA_023255875.1. GTDB lineage: Bacteria > Aquificota > Aquificia > Aquificales > Aquificaceae > Hydrogenobacter. The sequence continues at coordinate 17,838 of JAGDVY010000032.1, forward strand.
GGAGTTTGAAAGTAAGCTCAAGTACTATACACAAGGTGTGAGCAAAATCTTTTTGAACATTATGCCCTCAAAAGAAGAAAGTTCCCTTACTCCAATACAGCAAGCCTTACTCTCAGAGGATGCAGTGCTTGGAAAAGAGATCCTATCCCAAATGGGATTTAAAAACCCAAGCAGAGCCTTTCACATACTGCTAAGTTACGTGCAAAGCACCCATCTTTCAAGCCAAGAAAGGAAAAGGTTTATTGATATGCTTCCTAAGATATTGTCCTACATATCTGAATCTTACGAACCTGACGAGACGCTAAACAACTTTGATAAATTTTTCTCCAACCCAACAGGAAGGAAGGTGATACTTAGTCCCTCAAAAGAGGACATCATAAAACCTCTATGTAGGGTCTTTTCCTTATCCTCTTATCTTTCTACCACGGTCAGTAGAAACCCTGACTTGGTGGAAGACTTCTTGACCTTATACCAAGACTTTCCAGAAAGGCACGATCTGGAAGAAGAGTTTGAAAAGTACCTTACGACCCTAAGGCTCAGCTTAGAAAACACTTTCAGAAGGTTTAAAAAGGTTTGGGAGACAAGGATAGTTCTTGTTTATCTCATGAAAGACAAAGAGCTCAAAGACTTTTTTAAAAGCCTCACTCAACTTGCGGATTTTTTGATGGAAAAACTTTGGAACAGCTTAAGTCTTGATGATAATATGGTGCTTGTGGCTTTGGGAAAGTATGGAAGCTCAGAGCTGTGCATTGGTTCAGACCTTGATCTTGTATTTGTAGGAAGAGACTACAAAGTAGAGAGGATAAAACTTGCGCAGGACTTTATAAGGTTTTTGACTACTCACACCAAAGAAGGATATCTCTACGATGTGGATTTTAGGCTAAGACCCATGGGAACAAAGGGAGATTTGGTGCCCTCTTTTGAGTTTTACAGGGAATACTTTTCAAAGCATGCAAGAACTTGGGAGAGGCTCGCATGGACGCGCTGTAGGTATGTAGTTGGAGATAAGGAGCTTTACGAAGATTTTGAGGAGGTGCTCAAGAGCTTTCTCTTTGATAAACCCGTTGGCAGAGAGCAAAAGGAAGAGATAAAAAACATGAGGTTTGCCTTAGAAGGACAAGCCAAAAGAGGGACGGGAGTGATAGACCTTAAGTTTGCTCCAGGTGGGATAGTGGATGGAGAGTTTTTAGCTCAGTACTTTTCAATAGTTGAAAGACTAAGGGAACCTTCTACTATACGCGCTTATGAAAAGCTCATACCTAAGCATCCCATACTCAAAAAGGCATACGAACACTACATGTTTTTCAGGCTTGTAGAGACCAAGCTAAGGCTCTCAAAGGAGAGAGGCACATCTGTGCTCACACCCCAGGACATTCCAAAAGTAGCGGTTTCTTTGAACATGGAAAAGGACGAGCTTTTGGAGGAATTAAGAAATAGAATGAGAGAGATGAGGGACATATTTTTGGAAGTGTTATCCGTTTAAGATAAGCTCCACCGCGTCCTTTATGTGAGAAACACCAATGGCTTCTATGCCTTCCATCTTTATGCTCACTGACTTGGGCAATATGGCACGCTTGAAACCAAACCTGCTGGCTTCTTTTAACCTCACATCCGCAAAATGAACCGCTCTTACCTCTCCTGCAAGCCCTATCTCACCAAAAGCCACCAAGTCCCCTATGGGCTTATCCTTCAACGAAGAAGCAATAGCAAGAGCAACCGCAAGGTCTGATGCGGGCTCTCTTATCTGCATGCCTCCCACCACATTTACAAAAACATCTCTGTCTCTTGTGAAGATTTTACACTCCTTTTCAAGCACCGCAAGTATAATGGAAAGCCTATTAAGGTCATATCCTTGAGCTCTTCTCTGAGGCGTAGTGTAAAGAGCCTGAATGGTAAGAGCCTGTACCTCAACAAGCACGGGCTTACTACCCTCTGTGTAAGGAAACACTACGCTTCCGGGCGAAGAACTTACCCTCTCCTGAAGGAAAAAGGCAGAAGGCTCGGGCACTTCTTCTAATCCACTGTCCGACATTCTAAAGACCGCCACTTCTCCCGAAGAACCAAACCTGTTTTTGACAACCTTCACTATCCTGTAGAAATTAAAACGCTCTCCCTCAAAATAGAGGACTGTATCCACCAAGTGCTCAAGCACCTTAGGACCAGCTATCATACCCTCCTTTGTGATCTGACCCACAAGAAACACGGGAATGTTTTTTGACTTGCAAAGTTCTGATATTCTAAAGGCGCATTCCCTAACCTGAGACACAGAACCCGGCGATGAAGAGATGTTTTCCGAGTAAAGAGTTTGCACCGAATCCACCACCAAAAGGGCAGGATTTACACTCTCTATCACGTTTATGAGCACCTCCAGTCTCGTCTCAGGAAGCACCAACAGATCTTTACCCCTTACTCCTATCCTCTCTCCCCTTAGAGCTATCTGAGAACCCGACTCCTCTCCAGAAACATAAAGCACCTTACCATACATCTGTGCGCACCTATCAGACACCTGAAGAAGAAGAGTGGATTTACCTATGCCAGGTTCTCCCGCCAGCAGGACCACCTGACCAGGTACCAAACCACCACCCAAGGCTATGTCCAAATGCTGAAATCCCGTACTCTTTCTAACAAAGCCTTCTTTGTGCCACTCAAGTATAGGTTTAATATTAGGTTTGTCTGTGTATGTTTTTATCTGAAGAGACCCCTGTTCTTCTACAAGGGAGTTCCAGCTTCCGCATGAGGGACACCTACCCAACCACCTAAAAGAAACGTATCCACACTCCTGGCACACAAACTGAACTTTATCTTTTTTCATCAAGTTTAAAATTTATTCTCAATGGTGCTCATCATAACCCTCTTTTTCTGCGTATATATAGGATTTTCGAAGGTTTTTATAGCACAGTGGGATTTTGCCATCACGCCTCTTACTGTAGACTACATAAAAAGGAGTATCCACACTGCGGAAAAGGAGGGTGGTAGTCTTTTTGTATTGGAACTTAACACTCCTGGTGGTCTTGAATCTTCCATGAGAGAGATAGTTCAGGAGTTTCAAAGAACACCCCTGCCGGTAGTAGTTTTTGTGTATCCCCAAGGAGGCAGGGCAGCATCCGCAGGAGCTATAATCACCATCTCAGCGGACATAGCGGTCATGTCCCCGGGCACAAATATTGGTGCAGCTCATCCCGTGCAGATGGGTGGTCAGCAGGATGAAGTTATGAAAGAAAAAGTCCTTCAGGATACCCTCGCTTTTGTAAGAAGCATAGCTACAGAAAAAGGTAGGAACGCACACGTAATAGAAAGAATGGTCAAAGAGAGCGTATCTTTAACGCCCCAAGAAGCTTTAAAAGCAGGAGTCATAGACCTTATAGCCCAAGACATGCAGGATCTTCTCAACAAGATAGACGGAAGAACAGTAAAAAAGCACGGTAAGGAGATAACCATCAGCACAAAAAATGTCCCTGTTGAGTACATCTCAAAAAGTCTAAGGGAAGAATTTTTAACCTTAGTAACAAATCCAACGTTAGCTTACATGCTTTTACTTATAGGCTTTTACGGTATATTCTTTGAGCTTTACAATCCCGGTAGCGTAGTACCCGGTGCTGTTGGTGTTATCTGTTTACTTTTGGGTCTTTACGGTTTGGGTGTGGTGGGTATAAACTGGCTTGGACTTTTGCTTATACTCTCGGGAATACTCATGCTCGCCCTTGAGGTTATTACCCCTTCCTTTGGAGGACTTGCCTTAGCAGGCGCAATAGCCTTAGCTATAGGTTCGTTAATACTGGTAAGCCCCGAATCACCTTATGGAGACATACCCAAGTCCGTTATAACCACAATGGTAATAACAACCGCTGTCTTCTTTATAGTGATAGGACGCTTAGGACTAAAAGCCCAAAAGAGAAAAAAGATGTTAGGCACAGAAGAGCTCATAGGAGAGGAAGGAGAAGCCATGACAGACTTTATTAACGGTAAAGGCAAAGTATTTGTGCATGGAGAGATATGGAACGCTGTAAGTGATGAAGAGATAAAAAAAGGAGATACTGTTGAGATCAAGAAAGTCAAAGGCTTAACCCTAAAAGTTAAGAAAGCTCAGCGCGATCTGTGAAGCCAAAACAGCGCAATAATTCCATATATACCAGAAGATAAAAGCAGAAAGTTATGCACAAGAAAACCTTTTACTATCCAGCTTTTGAGATCAAGCTCGTGAAATTTAGCAGGAATAGAAAAGCTAAGTTCGTAAGTGCCATAACCCATAAAACTGTGCAGAGGCAGTATGGTACTCAGTTCACCAAAGGAAAAGGACAAAAAAGCCAGCAAGTAGGAAGACATACCCATAACTTCCAACACCGCCAAGAACTTTAAAATTACAGACAGAAGGGAACAACCAAAAAGATAAAGGGACAAGGAAAGGCTCGTACTGTCCTTTATATAAATCTTTAGGTCTCTTAGCTTACCCCAAGAAGGTAGTATGATGTACATTTTGTAAGAAAAGATAGAAGCAAGGAGCGCACAAAAAGAGATAAGAAAGGCAAGCATAGAGGTTTTTACTAAAGAGTAAACTAAAAGACCTGCAAAGATCAGTGCAGACAGATCAAAAACCCTTCCCAAAAAGAAGGACCATACAGAAACTTTAAGAGAAACTCCCAACTTCTTTGCATAATAAAACCAGCTTAGCTCACCAGTTCTTGCAGGAAGTACATTGTTAAAAAAGATGTTAGCACTGTTTATAAAGAATATGTCTAAAAAGCTCAGATCCTTTATAAGAGGTCTCCACCTTATGCTTCTAACTACCTGACTCAGTGTGTAAAAGAAAAAAGCAGATACAAAATTCTCTAAGGATACATATTTGACAGCTTCTAAAACTTTCTCCAGAGGAATGTACTTGTAAAAAAACAGAAAGAAAATTAGAGTAAGCAAAATAGGGATGAAAAAATTTCTTACACGCACCTTAAAAAAGACTCTTCTGAGAAATGCCTCTGAAGATAACATCCACATCTTTGAGTAAGCTCTTCATTTCAAGTTCTGTCAGTCTTTCTTTGAGTTTTTCCACATCTGGCTCTTTCATACACATATCCATCTCCCTCAGGTCAATATCCGGAACCTGTTGAAGTTTTACCAGAAAGTAGGAAAGTTCAAGTTTTTCTTTATCTGCTTGTGGAAAAGCCATCTTGAACTCTTCAAAGTTTTTCAGGATATTTTCCACACTGCCATACTTTTCAAGGACTTTAACGGCGGTCTTTTTGCCTATGCCTTTTATACCCTCTACGTTATCCACCTTATCACCAACAAGAGCTAAATAATCTGGTATGAGCTCAGGTGGTACACCAAACTTTTCTATAACGCTCTTTTTTGTAAACACCTCACCGTTCATAGGGTTTATTACGCTCACCTTGTCCGAAACAAGCTGAAGTATGTCCTTATCAGGAGAATACACCTTTACTGAAAATCCCATATCCACCGCCTTTTTAACTAAGTAGCCGATGAGGTCATCTGCCTCATAGCCTTCTACCTCTAATATGGGGATACCCATTAGTCTAAGGAACTCTTTTATGATGGGTATCTGCAGTTTTAAGGGGTTAGGCATAGGAGGCCTTTTGCTTTTGTATGCGCTGTATACCTTAGCTCTTGTGGTAGGAGCAGGGTGATCAAAGACTACAACAAAGCATTTGGGTTTTTCTGTTTTGAGCAAAGAAAAAACCGTTCTCATAAAGCCATAGATGGCACCTGTTGGGAAACCGTTTTTTGTGGAGAGAGGAGGAAGGGCAAAAAAGCTTCTGTATATAAAGGCAGAACCATCAAGTATGTAAAGTATCTTCATGGCATGAAGAACTTTTCCCTATGAACGCTTCTACAGGCTTGCACCAGAGCTTGGGTAGCCTTTTTGACATCCTCAAAACCTAATATGGCAGAGACCACCGCTATGCCTTTTGCTCCCGCTTCCAGCACTTCTTTTACCCTATAGTGAGTTATGCCTCCTATGGCTATTATGGGTTTTGAGGTGAGCTTTACCGCTTGGCGCAGACCTTCAATACCAACGAGTTTGTAATTTTCCTTTGTGGTGGTCTCATAAACAGAACCAAAACCTATGTAATCTATGGGAAGATGCTCCACCTCTCTTAGCTCTTCCACGCTATTTACCGAGTACCCTATGTACATACTATCACCTACTATCTTTCTAACCACATCAGGTGGTAGGTCTTCCTTTCCTACATGCACACCATCTGCACCTACCGCCATAGCCAGATCCACCCTGTCGTTTACCACAAGGTCCGCTCCGTACCTTTTAGTTAGTTCTCTCAGGACAAGGAGTTCCTCATACATCTGCCTTGTGCTCTTGTTTTTGAATCTGTACTGGATAGCAGTGGCACCACCCTGCAGAGCCTGTTCTATAGTGCTAACAAGGTCCCTGTCTTTAAAGTACTTGTCATCGGTAACCAAGTAAATAAAAAGGTTCATCTTCCGCATGTTATAATTATACTAAAGCCGGAGTGGCGGAACTGGCAGACGCAGGGGATTCAAAATCCCCCGCCCGAAAGGGCGTGCGGGTTCGAATCCCGCCTCCGGCATAACCTTACCATCTTTATTACCCTTTTCTGAAAGTGGTCAAACTTACTTACCCACTTGTTAGGAACAGCCCTACCTAAAAAGCTATAAAGAACCGCTTTGGCATAAAGATCTGGATACACTACAGAGTCATTTGCAATAAAGAGCTTATCATCAAGTTTAGCCCATGCCACCTGATCGCGCCACGTTAAATTTTTCATTACAGAGCTTTCTACATTATGAGAGATTGTGAAGTAATAGCTCCAATCAGGGTCTTTTAACTTCCACAGCAGTAATGAAAAAGCCCTAAGTCCGCATACACATTCTATATTATCCACAAGATACTTGAGGTTTGCATTAGGTAGAGCTTTTATAAGTCCGTCCTGATCCTGCAGATAGGCTATTACATAAGCCACATCTTTTAGCTTTTGGAGATTTTCCTTTACAAGTTGGTAGTCATTAGTTTTTTCTGCATAAAGGTAAATAAGGAAAAGAAAAGTGGCAGCGTAAGCATCCGCAGAGTCATACGTGTACAAAGGGACTTCTGAGTTTTCCGTTATATAATAATCATAAATAGTCCCTGTCAAGCCATACTTATCTGGATAGTTAAGATGATCCAAATACCATCTTATGTAGCTTTTGACCTTTTCTGGGTCAGATGGAAGTAGGTCCATTGCGGTAAGGTTTAAAAAATATGGCACTGCATATGAATTGTTGATGATGTCAAGGACAGGATGGGAAAAAGATATGTTTATAAAAAGCAAAGTTATCAAGATTATTTTCATAACCCTATGTTATCGTAATTTGAAAGAAAGGTCAATTTCTTTAGCATTCTTTTGAAGATAAAAGTAGTAGAAGTGTTCATCCTGAGAAACAAAAATAACTTCTTCTTCTGGAAAACTCAAAATTTTTCCGTAGTGTCTCGGTATAGCAATAGCTATGTCTTTTAATCCTTCCGGATTTTTGAGTCGCACAACTAATTCATCACCCTTTCTCCCAAAGCTATACTCCGTTTTTAAGAACCTCAAAAGAAAATCCGCAAAGTAGCTCATGGAGTGGACCTCCAGCAGACCCTCTTTTTCTTTTTGTTGCCAGTAATCAATAGCTTTGAGAATAGCAGAAGGATACAGGGGAATGTCATAAGGATGAGAGTAGAAAAGCCTTATCTGTCTTGTCTTTATAGAAAAATCTGTAAGAGAAGTTAAGAATCCGTAAACTTCTTCTTCGCTAATACCCTTTTGGTACATTTCGTATAGGGAAGCTGATCTTTCGTAAGGAGTTATAGGAAAGGCTATCACTTTTGATGATACCATCTTACCACTTATAAAAGTCCTGTTGGGAGAAGAACCACTATCACCCGTATAGTAGTAGGCCACAAAACCGAGCTTTTCAAGGATTTTAGTAGTCTCTGGCTGAGGATGAACACCGTTGGGAGCGGAGTATTCCCTTATCTTGTAGCCCGTTATGGACTCAAGACAGCGATTATTCTTTTCAATGTATTCATAGATATCCTTTTCATTTAGCTTTCCTTCAAGTATTCCATAAGAAAACCAGTTGTGAGCCCATCCACCGTGAGAACCTATAACACCATATGGCATGATCATCTTCACATACCTTTCACCTTTTCCGCACGCATCAAAGCCAAGATTATCACCTGGCTTGTCCCTGAATGGTCCTGCGGTAATGTGAAGAGAGTACTCCAAACCCTTTCTGAGATAACCTTTTTCCATCATCATAGGTATAGATATCCAATCAGAATTAGCATCTATGTGCCAGTTAATAACTAACCCCCCTTTACCTTTAGGAGTGTTCACAAGGTGTGGAACTTCCACCAGTTTGAAAAGAAAGTATCTTAAGACTGACCTTAGAAACACGTCATCTGAATAAGCCTTAAGGTGTCCAAGGGGCAAAGAAGAGTAGAAAATGTATCCTTGCCCATATTTGTTCCAAACTAATGCCTTGTATTGACTGCTATCCTTTTTATCCACCACCATTGCGAGAGTTTTTCCACCAAAGCCCCTGTCTTCTGTTTTGACATAAGGGTAAGTTAACTCTCCATATATATATCCTGTCATAAGTCTGTTTTCCTTATCTAACTTACCTGGTGTAATTTCAATGTCAGTACTCAAAACTTTCAGGTATCCAACTGAGTAGGCATTGTCTTTAAGTTTATCGTAAAGAATGTAATTAATACCCAGTATGTTACTAAAAAGAGCAGACTTCAGATATGCCCCTGCGTGATTCTTAATTCCTACATCGTAAGATATAAAGATACTTCCACCAGCTTTAAGGTAGTCTTCAAACCATTTAACTGAACTTGGATTGATATACTGCAAACTCCCATCAGGTAATATTAAGGCAGGCTTGTACTTGGCTAACCTTTGGGGATCTTCTGATAAAAGGGTTTTTACATCTATAAGTCTGTGGGGTACGCCCTCTTCTTCAAGCACGCTTTTAAAAGCATCCACCTGATAGCCTTCCTCTCCATAAACTACCAGCACTTCTATATTTTTATTCCATCTTAGAGAATAAAGGGGTAATAGTGTTTTCAAGATGATAAAAAAGGGTATGAGTGTGGCAAAGAGAATAAGTCCCTTTTTCAAGGGATTACCTCCACAAGCTTTTCACTGTGTAAGTATCCGTAAATCCTAACTGGTCCTTTTATGAATATTTTACCTCTTGCCACTGCTGACTTTACCTTACCCTCAATTCCTATAACTACCCCGTTTTTAAGAGTTATACTACTTTGACTGAACACATTCCCCTTTATCCATACGTTTCCTTCTATTTGCACATCGCCATCGGAGAAAAGGTCTCCATCTATTACAACAGGTCCTTCCTTGTCGCCTATGGTTATACTGCCTTTCACACTAAAACTTCCATTTATATTTATAGTCCTTCCTTCTTGTGTGGGATTTTTATCAAGAAGAGGCTTATCTGATGTGTCAATCTTTTTGGCATAAGCCCTTTTAAAGGTTGTTCTGTCTCTTATTTTTACTTCCAGAGCATAAACACTCACACCTAAGTCTGCCTTAGACTTTATGATGAGATTTCCTTCAACATGCACCCATCTCACAACGCTCAGTGGTGCCTCTACAAAACAGTCACCCTTTACATACAGACTTCTCAGGACGCATTCACTTAAAAAAACAGCATTTCCAAATACCACTAACTCTCTTCTGAAGGTATGGCTATGATTGAAAACAGCATCCTGTGTAAAAATTATTGAGGTATGCACATTAGTTTCCAAGAGGTCTTCACTGTTGAGAACACCCACCCATTCTTCTCTTTTTAACTTCAGTTGTATATATGCAAGTTGAAGCTTACTTATGTTTTGAATGTTTAAATCCTCAAAGGCTTTAGTAAGAAGTTTAATAAAACTTTTTCCAAAATAGTCAGGCTCCTTTGTACGATGTTGGTCTATAGGAATAGGGTCTTTGTCTCTTTTGAAGATTATCTCAAGGATAGAAGGTAAAAAAGGTAAAAGTAAAAGGAAGATAAAGGCTATGATTAACAGAAGTACCTTAGGCATTTCTAAATCTCTCAGTTTTTTGCCAAATTACCGTTCTTTTGGTTATGAGGTCTATAAGCGCATCAATAAAACCCAAAGACGCATATATAATGTTGAAAATGAACTCAAAGAACATCAAAGGCAAAAGAAAAACCCTTTCTTTTACACCATCAAGCACCAGCGCAGTGCCTATCTCAAAGAAAGGAGCAAAGTTCCCAAAAGAGTTGTGAGCAAATATGAAAAGTAAGAATAGGTAGGAGCCTATTATCTGCATTTCACCGAGGAAAAAGAGGATCAAAGAATCAATCAGACCCAAAGAGATCAAGAAAGGTTGCAGATATATCATAAGGAGTAAAAGACCATCTACCTTCTGCCAAAAGCTGAGTTTTTTAGAGAGAAGCGTGGGTAGAAGATATTTAAACATCACCTGATTGTGTCCCCTTGACCATCTTCTTAACTGTCTTGCTCTCACATTCCAATCCTCTGGTGCTTCTTCATAACACTCTGCAATATTTGCATAAGCGACTTTATATCCATTTAAATAAAGCTTATAGGTTAATTCTGTGTCTTCGGCAAGAATTTTTGCATCAAAACCGCCTAATTTTATCACTATATCCTTTCTAAAGCCCCCAACTGTGCCTCCATATTGAGGTATTAAACCTAAGTTATACCTTGCCTGTTGGTCCACTTGATAGCCACCTGTTCTTTCTATATCAAGAAGTCTTGTAAGCAAGTTCTTTCCAGCATTTATAGGGACAACTCTTCCCATGACCGCACCTACCTGCGGATCTTTGAAGGCTACAGCTAAAGTCCTAATTTGTCCTTTGGGTGGAAGGTAATCAGCATCATAAACTATTATAACCTCCCCTTTTGCTATTTTTAGAGCGTCGTTTAAGCCGTTCTGTTTGCCCCGTGGTAAGTCTCCATACCTGTGTAAAGGTTTTATGAAAGGATACTTTTGAGCATACTCATCAAGGATCTCTTTGGTTCTATCCGTTGAGTGGTCGTTTATAGGTATGATCTCTAACTTTTCTTTTGGGTAGTCCGCTTCCACAAGAAGGTCCAATATATATCTGGCTACTTTCTCTTCGTTATGCATGGGAACTAAAACAGATACAGTAGGTAGGTCTTCGTCCAACACGTCTTGATAGTAAAGCCTCTGTTTGCCAAAAGCCCTGTTTAGAGTAAAAAAGTAATGCCTTATTAGGTACATAAGAAGGATAAACATCAGCAATATCATGTATGCCTTCAAAAGAAATATCAGAACCCCCATTGGTAGAAAGCTTCCTGCCTTTTTTGAAGAAGCCTTAAGGTCATATAAAGACAAAGGGAGTAAAAAGAAACTATGTATATAAAGTCCAAAAGGGGACCAAAAATGAAAAACATAGCAGGCATGTGTATGTAAGAAAACTCTTTTAGAACATAAACAAAGAATATGTATCTGATGCCACCAAAAACTGAAGAGTAGATAAGAGTAAGAAGTATGGTAAATGCATTAAAAAGTAGGTTAAGCGGACTAAAGGTAAATACGGACAAAGAAAGACCAAGAACAAGAGGTATAAAGATGAAAACTCCAGTTTGTTGGAGTAGGTAAAGTATGGCAAAGTCTCTTTCTGTGTAAGGAAATTTCTCTAAAAAAAGTAAAAAGTAAAAAGAAGATACAAAATACACAAAGGCTATGTACATAAGCCATGCGGAAACATACTTAGGTAGCGGATTGCTTTTTCTCGTTAGAAGCAGTAAAGATAAAAGGCTTAAAATAAGGTAGATAAAGGATTCTTGCAAAGTGGGCAATCTTCCTTGTGATACAGAATACTCAAGCGTAAGTTTTAGGAATTTATAGCTTTTGGTATAGCTATCTTCCAAAACTCTTTTTGTTATGCTAGATAACACCTTAAAGTAATCTTCAAGAAGAAAAATCACTAAAAATTCAAATACGAACAGCAAAAGCGTAAGCTGAAGTAGAAAAAGATACCTGTTGAATTTTAAAACCCTACCAAAGCGTGCGTAACCTATTACTGGTTTTTCTACCTTAGAAATCTTTGAATAATCCTGCGGATAAGCCATACTTTTCATAACCTTTGCTTAATTTGAAGTAGCTTATGCTTCCAAATAATCCCATATCCTTTCTTATCCAATGTCTGTGAGAGAGTGCTACATAAAAAGCGTTCTGTCTGACTTCCTGAGGGTTTGCCAAGTAGGTGGCAAGGTATGCCTGCTTACCATAGGAGATATCCAGGTAAGTCCAACTTTTGCCTTCCTGTCCTATACCCAAGCTTATAAGATCTGAGGAAGAACTTACGCTTCCTGGATCGCTTCTGTTGAAAAAGTGTTTGTAAGTTATGACAAAGTCCCTTCCGTAGTAAGTGATGCCCGGATAGACTATGTAGTCCTTATGCACATCGTGATACTTTATGTAAGTAAAACCCAAAGAAGGCACAATATTCTTTTGCTCACCCACCTTGAAGTTAAACTCGTGGTCTAACCTATACTTGGGAAGGTAAGGACTGTTGCTCCCAAAAGAGAGACTACTGTATGTGTATAGCCACGGACTCCAGTCTTTATAAGCTCCTATGACCCCGAGTGTAGCATCACCCTCGTGCTTTCTGCTAAAAACACTACCTTCCAAAAAGTAAGTAAAATCACTAAAGGGTCTATGGTAAAGTCTTAGAAAACCACTTTTCCAACTGCCGTAAGTGGCATGTGGGCTAAGGTGTTCATAACTTCCTCCCGCTTCAAGTCTGAACTCAAAGGCATAAGCGCTAAGACTAATAAGTATCGCTAAGGGAGTTAACCTTAGCACACTCATACAGATCCCCCTTGTAATCTTTCTTATAATTTAATATAAAGTTCTTTACTTCTTCACAAAGAAGGAAGTTCTTTATCCTTTCGCTTGCCTTTCCGTCTCCGTAAGGATTGTCAAAGGAGAGTTTTTCGTAATACTCCAGATTGCTGTAAGTTTTTTCAAACTCTTCTACTATTTTTTCTTTTTCAGTACCTACAACTTTTCCTAAACCCACATCAACCACTTCAAGTCTTTCTGAAACGGTTCTTGTTATGAGGACAGGTTTTCTTAAAGTGCAAGCCTCTTCTTGAATGCCTCCTGAGTCAGTAATTATCAATTTTGATTTCTCCAATAGGTAAAGGGTTTGTGGATAGGTGAGGGGTTCTAAGAAAACCACATTGTTTGGTAGCTGTGTAAAGCCCTCAAGAATGCTTTTTCTTACTTGGGGATTTTTGTGCAAAGACCAGAGGAAGAGAAGGTGAGGAAACCTTTGTGCAAGCTCAAGCACCGCGTCCCTTATATTCTTCATGGGTTCTCCTATATTTTCCCTCCTGTGAGAAGTTATGAAAATCAAACCATCAAAAGTGTCCATGTCCCTACTTATCTGCTCTTGTAGCTGGCCTTTGATCTTATCTCTATCAAGGAGTTTAAGTGCGGTTTGTACCGCATCTACTACCGTATTGCCTGTTAGTACTATGCGATCCTTCGGAAAGCCTTCTCTTATAAGGTTTTCTACTGCTCTCTGTGTAGGGGCAAAAAGCACATCAGATAGCTCATCTGTAAGTTTTCTAAACATTTCCTCTGGAAATGGAGAGAACTTGTCATGACTTCTTAGACCTGCCTCAACATGCAAAACGGGTATTTTACTCAAAAAGGCGGTATAAGCTCCCATGTAGCAACTAAGCGTATCTCCTTGAACTATCACACAGTGGGGTTTATAATCCTCTAAAACTCTTTTCAAGGACTCTGCCATACAGGCTGTATTCTCAATAAGATCTGGATTCATACAGTTAAGAAAGTCTGCATCTATACGGAAAAACTCAAGAACATGTTTGAGGAGCTCATCGTGCTGTCCTGTGGCAACTACCTTAAGCTCAAAACCGCTTTCCTTTAGGGCATTAATTACTGGTGCAAGCTTTATGGCTTCTGGCCTGGTGCCTAAAACCACGAGCACTTTCATAAGCTATACCTCCCTCCAAAACTTGCTTACATTCCTAAATGCCCTTATCAAAGGTTTTTTGCTGTGTTTTCCGTGGTCTTGCTGTTCTCAGATGATCTTAATTTCTGCATGTATAGCCTTAGTTTTAAACCCTCTCTTATTTTCATGCGCTCCTTTTGTACGTTTTGGATATACTCTTCCTTAAGCATTTTTACTAAGTTTAAAATGCTCATGATTTTCAATTATAACTTAAAACATGCTGAATGAGAAATTTTCTTTCGTTTTCTTCTCTATGTGTTGCATTACTTTAAAAGCAATTGTTTGACGGTCTAGAATTTCTTACTCAGCGTATAGTTTTATACCTTTTTATGGTGTATAGACTGCCTCTATGCGTGCATTATGTACATTTTGTGGATCATTTACTTCTGATATTATGGAGAATATGAAACCTTTGTTACCGGGTGGAAGTTTGCTGTAAGCCACGCCTGTGATGGCATAACCAGAAGGTGGTCTATAACCTGCAAAGCATACCTTTACATTATTGTTAAACACACCCGAATAGCCCTTTAGCCTAAATTGAAGGCGTATATTACAACAGCAGTTGTAGGTTAAAGACCCAGCAACAGAACATGGTGGATTTCCATCGGGACAAGGCAGATTGTAAACGATCCTGTCAAAAACATCGCTGGTTATGGCGTAGTTTACCCCAGATATGGCAGCTTCCCTTGCAGAAGAATAAATTCTTACCGCTTCAGCGCTTTCAAAAAGTCTTGTGAGCATAAAGTACAAACCACCCAAAAGAATGAGCACTATAACCGCAGTTATAAGTGCGGATATAAGGGCTACACCTCTTACCTTATGTTTTTCAATGGTATATCCACCTCTACCGTAGACCATCTGTAATACCTCCATTCTGATGGAATAGCTATGGATCCCCCACAATTTGCGCTAAAGTTGTTTATGTCTGCCTGCGTGCTTTGTCTTCCACCTACCTGCATCATTATGCAGAGCCTTATACCGTAGAGGTTATTTATGTCAGAATCAGGTACGTAGTCCAAATAGCCTTGGCTTGTTATGTACCTTACCCTAAAAGCTCCTACGCAATCCACAAGGGGTTGAGGTGAGTCCGAACCAACTCCTTTGAAAAGGGTACGTGTTTCATTGGCACAAAGCTTGGATGCGTTGGAGCTTGTGTTGAGGTAGTACCGCGTGACAAAGTCCGCAGGATAGTTTTTGTCTCCTACATAAAATACTAAAGCATAAACACAGTTTGAGGTTATGTCTCTTTTTGTTATGGGTTCAAGACAGAGAACTTTTGAGGTGTCTGTGGGTAGTCCCCAGTTTGCGCCTGAGCAAGGTCTAAAAAGATAATCCCTTGCTTGCGTGGTGATGTTTTTGTTTTGGTCTGTTATTCCCCAGCATCCTATGGAAGTGTCCTGTCTTGTGGCTAGGCTCAAAAAGTCTATTTCACTACCGTTTATTGCTATGACTGCGTTGGATTTTCGGACATTAGAAAGATCTGTGCCGTTATTTAAAACTTTTAGCCTGCTTCTGTCTATGCCAAAACCCACCGTTGAGAGCTCCATCACCAAGTTAGAGACTATGAACTGCACATCTTGTTCTTGCTTTGCTACCAGTGCCTGAGATGTACCTTTTTGGAATATGTCCCTGAAGGCATAAAAAACTCCCCCTGAGATAATAAGGAGTATGGCAATGCCTATTAAAAGCTCCACAAGGGTAAATCCCTTCCTCATGGCTTCCTCTTTATAATAAGACTACTTTCATACTTATAGCGCCCATTTATTGGACTAAAGTACCATGCGGTTATTCCATATGCTCTGCCTATTTCCCCACCACCTGCAGTGGTAATAGTTGCCACGGTTAAAGCGGTATATACGGTCCTATTGCCCACAAGGCTATATTTGGTAAGATGCGTATAGCTAATGCAGGTTAAGGTTGCTACGGTGGGTCCTACCCAAAGCCAACTTGCGGTGCTCATGGGAGCACTCTTGTAGTTGTTGTTGTTTCCGCTGTAAGGATCGTAAAAGTCTGGTATGCCATCGCCATCGTTGTCTATGTTTTCAAAACTGCACTGGTTAGTAGAAATATCGCATACCGCACTTCCAAAGGAGTATCCCACAGGTGAGCATGTAGCATTGTATGGAATGCTTTCCAAGTATCCGCTCCAGTCTTTTACCGCCTTGTCCATAAGGTCCTTCATCCTTGCATCCATGGAAAACTGTATGTACTTGATAAGCCCAGCCAAAAAGCCTATCATCACAAACATGAGGATCAGCATAGCTATGAGAAGCTCTATAAGGCTAAAGCCCTTATTGAGTTTCATACCTTATCCTCCCAAACCTGTCAATGTACACTATCCTCTTACTTCCTATACTGTTTTGCAAAACTACCGAGCACATACCAAGACCGCAGGTTGAATCTCTTGGATAGCCCTTTTTATCAAAGGTGATAGTGTTGCAACCGCTTTTAGGCAGAAGGCTCACCCCGGGTTCCGCATTGAAGACCCTTATCCCTTCACCTGGGTCAAACTGACAGTTAGAGTTATCATCTCTAAAAAGCGTGTAGGTATTACCCGAGATAAAAACACCCCAAGGTCTTTGTCCCCTTCCTGTTATAGCGTATAAACGTGCAGTTTCGTAAGCGCTCATAAGACCATCTGTTGTGGCTTTTAGTCTTTGGTTTAGGACCAAGTTTCTTAGCCACAAAAAGGCAAAGCTAGAAAGGATCAGAAGAATCACTATAACTATAAGAAGCTCCATAAGGGTAAAGCCTTTTACTTTTCTATCCATAGCAAGAACCTACCTTCATAGTTTGAAGTTGCTTGTTGTGGCACTTTAACTATAACACCCGTAGAAACCTGTAGGAAAGCGTAGAAGTCTTTACCAGAGCCTGCAGTGATCTGGAAGGGCTGTCCGAAGGGTGGCACACCTCTGCCTATGTCAACGGATTGCTGTACTTGATTGCCTACGATGGCATTAGGAGATAGCACGGTGGGTCTTGGGAAGGGTGTTCCACTCTTGTAGTAAAGGGAATACAATTTTGAGCTTCCTTCCATAGCGCACATGTCCTGAGGTAGCACCGCAGAAAGCACATTTACCACACCACCAAACACCGTAGGCTGGGAGTAGATAGCTTCGTTGTTTAGCTTTATGTACCATCCCACAGGAGCTTCTGGAGGTATAGTACCTTGAGCGTCTGTCACTACTGTTTTGAACCCACATCCACTTGAGTCACATATGCACATTTGGCTGGTTTCTTTAATGGTAACGCTTGTAGTTTGTCCTGTAACATCAGTGAGTGAGCTTAGATTTGTTGATCCTGTAGCGTTCCAGTTTGGATCTTTAAATCCCACAAGGTAGTTGGTGTAGCTTATGTTTTTGTCTGCGTTGCTCAGATACTTACCCGTGCCAAAGAATACCCAGAGGTTATTATTTTCATCAAGAGTGTAGTTGGGCGCTCCAAAGACTGGTGCAGGAGAAGAGCCAAAGCTAAAAGCTTGGCTAACTGTCCAACTGCTGAGGTTTAGCCTGTAGAGAGCTCCAAACACACCCCCCGAGGATCTACTGCCATAAACTCCAAAGTATGCCACATCATCAGTGTAGTCGTTATTTACATCCACAGGCATGATATCTCCTATTGCTACGCTGGCACCGCTTACTGGGACATTTACAGTTCGTGCCAAGCTACCATCATTCAGGTTAAAGACAAATATCTTCGGATTGTTGGTGTAGGACTCTCCTGCGTTGCTGTCTATGCTTGTAGGACCACTACCTACAAGCACATACCAGTTGTCACCCACCTTTGTCACCGCTGGGAAAGAGAGGGTAAGAGTATTGTCAGGAAGTTGCTTTTCCCAAAGAAGAGTGGGCTTTCCGCTAAGGTTGTTGTTTAGCCAGTCAGTCAGGTCAAGTACAAACACAGAGGAGCTAAAGGTTCCTGCAGAAGTGTCTATAGCTTTGCCACCAAAACCCATAGCACCTACAAGGATGGTGCGCCACTGATTGTTTATCTTTGCATCAAGGATCATCACCCTGTAGTCCACAGTAGGTACATGGCAGTAGTTGGGGTTTCCATACCACAGAAGGTAAGGAATTGCGGACTTGGGAATAAAGGCAAACTCCTCTTTTCCTACCAAACTGTTTCCGCTATCAGTTTTGGAGTTTACGAGCTTTATAGGATTGTTAGGGTCTGCCAACTGATCTATGTATCCTATCCTGAAGATGTGGAGCATGCCATCGTTGGCGGATATGGCAGCAATGACAGGTCTATTTTTGTATTGATCTGAGTTTATGTATTGGTAGTAGCTATAGTCATCATATTTGAAGTGATAGTTCGCAAGAGGGTCTGGTCCCGCAATGGCTGGGCTGGAGCTTATAATGTCTCCCAGCTTCCAAACTTTATCTCCAGACATTCCCAAAGCGGAGCAAAAGTCTTTTACATCTACAGTTCTCATTCTTTGAACATACGGATAATTACAGCCAGAGGGACTGTCCTCACCCCGCAGATACCTTATGATACAGCTTGCATCTGCAGGAACACAGCTTCCTCCACCAGAGCAATCACCGTTATTCCTGCATAGCACAGAAGGGTCATTGCTACAGACTTTCCAAATGTTTGCAAAGTAGCTTGCCTCTCCTGTGGTTAAAGAGGTTAGAACTCCATCTTTGTTGAAATAGATCTTCCTGTCTGAGGGGTCTGTGTTGGCAAGATAGCACCCACCATCAAAGACAGGGGCAAGCTCATTTATACTCTTTGTCCCACTTGTGGTGCAAGTGGACATGTTGGTTATCATAGCTGCTTTGGTTTGGTTTTCGTTTGTGTCAAAGAAAAGTTGGAATATGGTATCCACCGCAAGGTTCAAAACTTTGTTTAGATTGGTATCCTCACGAAGATTTTGCATGGTATCTACCCAGAAGGCTTTTATAAAGCCAAGCCAAGAGACCTGAGTGCCATCAGGTTTTACATAGCTAGGTAAAAAGTAGGGCTGGATCACCACCTGAGACACGCTTGACCTTCCTGCCAGAGTAGCAACAGTAGAACCAGAGGATGCACGCTTGAGTATATCAAGTATGGCACTAAGTATGGCATTCTTTATCTGGTTTGCATCTGAGGCTGAGTAGAAAGTGTCTGGAAGTCTATCGGAGTTTTTATCCCAATCTGGAGAAGAAGGCGGAAGAGGAGTACATCCGCTACCCTTGCCACTACCACAATCATCCATCCAACAAGTGCCCTGTGGGTATCCTGACAAGCTGTCTGGCCAGTTGCGTCCTGATGTGTCAAAAGAGCCATACATGGCAACATTCTTTAAAGACAGCTCTCCTGTCCCACCCAAGAAAAGACCTATACCGTATATAGCTTCCACCCTTGACTTTATACCCGTTGGTGCGTTAGTAAAACCCTTTTTGTGGAGCCAGTAAGCTGGGACCACAGGGTCTGCAGAGTTAGATTCAAAACCAGTATCTATAGAGCAAGAAGGTGTGTTCCACTGTCCATCAGTCATTAAGATCACAAAGTTTTTGGCACAGGGAACGAGCTTAAGTTCGTTTCCTTCACATTGTCCATTTCCGTTTGAATCAAAACATTGATACATAGGGTTTCTCCATTCATCTCCTCCACCTTGTTGAGGTTTGAGTCCTCCATATTGGGGATCTTTTTGTGCAAAATAGTTATAAACATCCCACAAGGCTGGAGCTGTAGGCGTATCACCATCGGGCTCTTCTTGATTTACCGCGGTTATTGTATTTTTGTATGGATTTAGGGCATCGTAGTTATTGCTTCCGGTAAAGTCTCCTATGTACACGCTGGCTTTTCCTCTTACACCATTACCACTGAATAACATAACTCCCATGCGTGGCTTGAAGGAAAGGTTTTTGAGCTGGAACAAGAGCGCAGAATTTATCCTGCTCCATGGGACTTTTACCCTCACACCGTTGGTTGATTTAAGTATGCATCCATAACTGTCACAACTTACTGAACTTCCAGGCATTCCATAGGTTTCTGGATCACAATTCTTTATATTGTTCTGTGGTGAACTGTTATTTACTTGTTGACAGCTATCGGGAGTTCCACCCGTGAGAGCCCACCTCACGAGGTCTATGCGACTCATGTAGAGAAAGTTAAGACAGCTACCTTGATAGATATTCTTCGTGTTAATATCACTTTGTGTTTTTGGACAAGATTCTGGCGTTCCTGTAGTTTCTTCCCAGTAGCCTTGTGATGAATTGTATCTATACACTTTATTGGGATCAAAATAACCTTCCTCTGTGCCTTTATAAGTCCAGCCACAGCCAGAAGGAGAGGAACAACAGCCACTCTTATCACTATTGGGATTGTAGGCGCACCAAGACATAGATCCGCTTACATCTATAAGAAGCATCACGTTTGGTGAAACTGTCTGTCCCACATAAGGTGGAACATAGCAGTAGTTTTGCATGCTAGCTGCATTCACCTGAGGACTTCTTATAAAAGCCAGTGTGATCAAGAATAATACAAACAACAGCCTCCTCATGGCTACCTCTCCAGTATCTTGTAAGTGGCTTTATCTTCGCAGTGATCGCTGTCTATAAGGACGTGCAGTTCTCTTTTTTCTATCTGTTCGGGGTCCATGCCGGGTTTTGCTATAAGATTGAAGGACTTTCCTTCACAAGAACCTGCTATTCCTTTTACTTTCATTATGCCCGTTTTTGGGTCATAACTTTCTACCCTTACCGCTATATATAGGTTATCCACCGCAAAAGCAAGACTTATCAATAGCAGAGCGGTAAGTGTTCTCATTCTTCTCCTCCTTTAGTTTTTAGATTATTTTCATCTGTACTTTACTGCGTGAAAGTTTCGTGAAGGAATATGATCTGTGCAAGCTCCTTTTTCTTGAACCTGTAGGCTCTCTCTCCAAGTTTGAAAAGTCCAAAGGCAAGAAGTATCCTGTCATCTACAAGTAAGCCCTTTTTGTTGTTTTCCAAAAGCTTGATGACTTTCTTTGCTTCTTCTTTTGCTTTATTTTTTTCCAGCTTCCTCTGTTCCTGCAGAATCTGCTCTAACCTACTGCCAAGGGTGTGCATGTCCAAGAGCTCCAGCAGGTCTGAGATTTTGGAACCAATGGGTGGTGGCAAGATGCCTTCTTCTTGCAAGAGTCTTTTAAGAAGGTTTGCTCTTATGTGTCCTATGCCTTTTATACCACTCAGAGATGCGTACTCAATGGTGAGTCCATACTTTACCGAGTGGGCTATAGAGATCATCTCCTGAGGGTTTAGCCTCCAAACTCCCAACTTGCTTAGTTCCATAATCATCCTAAGAAGGTGCAAAGCGTCAGTGCCAAGGTAAGAAAACTCTCCGGGTGGACTTGAGATGTTGGGATACTTAAAGGTCAGTCCTTCTGTGTAAAAGATAAACTGGTCTGTATTGTCAAAAAAGCACTTTTGACCGCACAGAGATAGCTTGCCAGCTACATAGTGGTAATCTTCTACAAAGCTTTCTCCATTTTTGACAAACTCGTAGAGGGAATCAAACTTCTTCATGTGCAAAAGGGGCCTTAGGGTGATGAGATGATCCATATTGAGAGAGAGCCTCCTTAGGAACTCCTCAAAGTGTGTGGGTGGGATACCGCTTCTAACACAGTATATAGCTTTTTGGGTAAGCTTTCCTTTGTTTATGTATCCTTTGCTTTCTAAGAATTCCATAACTGCCTTTAGGTTTTCCTTCTTTACCTTACGGTAAGAGAAGGTCTTTGTGAGGAAGTTCTCATAATTGCCACCTTCGTAAAGAAAGCCAAGGAGTACAAAAAGGCTAAGAGCATCTAAGTTTAGGGAGCTCTGTATGGGTTCTTTTAGTGCCTTGGAGACTTCTTTTTCAAGTTTTTCGGGTGTGCCTCCGTAGGTGAGAATGTGAGAGTATCCCACTTCCTTTATGCCAAGTCTTCCTGCTCTTCCTTCCATCTGGAGTATGTCCAGCGTGTCTGGTATGCATTTTAGCTTTCCCCTTTCGTGAAACATGCGCACCAAGATGATCACACGGTCTGCAGGCAAATTCACACCATAAGCGAGAGTTTGGGTTGCCACAAGCTTGTTTAGGCTTCCTTCTCTGAAGGCTTTTTCTATTTCTTCTCTTTCTTCTTTTGGTACATCTGCGTTGTGGAAGGCTATCTCAGGCTCTTTGTCCTGTTGGTGTTCAAAGGGTGTGGTCTTGTTCATTATGCCTATCTTCTCCTCTTTGGCAAGCTCTAAAAGTTTCCAACCTAATTTCTTTTGGGGCACAAAGAGTATGACTTTTTCGTCCCTTTTGCTAAGTTCAAAGAGGGCGCTGAGTAATCTCTCTGCTATTTGGTAGTCCCTATCTGTGTGTTTTTTGGTTTTGGGTAGTTCTTTTAGGGGTCTTGTGTCTCTTATGAGTGGCACAGGTCTCCAATGGCTGTAAATGGTAAGGTCCGCTCTTATCCAGTTTGCTATTTCTTCGTAAGAGGGTAGTGTGGCAGAAAGTCCCAGTAGTTTTATGTCTCTGTCTAAGGCATAGGCTATGGCTTCTTCCAGTATCCACCTTTTGGTAAGCTGGTGTATCTCGTCAAAGACTATGCAGGAAATCTCTTGTACCCACTCTGCGGAGTTTCTCAGCGCATAAACGAGGTTTTCGTAGGTGCTCACTACCACCTCTCCTTTTACTTTCTTATAGCTCTCCAATATGCTATCACCCGTTCTGACATCTACAGAGTAATACCTTCTTAGCTCCACTGCCTTTTCATACACAAGGGCTTTGGTGGGTGCGGTGTATACCTTTCTACCTTCTTTGTTTCTCATAAAGAGGTAGGCTATGAGGCTTTTGCCTGCGGAAGTGGGTGCGCACACAAGAGCGTTCCCATCTTTGTAGTAGTAGAAAAAAAGGCTCTGTAGTGGGTTAAGGAGAGGGTAGGGTATCCTTTGGTCTACTTCTTCTGAGGAGACAAGGGGTAACTCCTGCGCTTTTAGATCCTCGGATGTAGAAAAAAGAAGCCTTCCCCCTGGTGGTTTGAGCTGATACTGGCTCTCTTTGAGGAGTATCAGAGTTTTTCCCATAACTTCTCAAACTCTTTTAGCTCTGCATCAAACTTGAAAACTAATTCTGGCACAAACTTAATTCTTAGGTTTTTCATAAGCTGGCTTTTTATGTATCCTTTTGCGGACTGAAGGGCTTTCTCTACCTCCTTTTCCGCACCTTCGGGTATGGTGGTAAAATAAACTTTTGCGTGCCGAAGGTCTTGGGAAAGCTCAAGTCTTGTGATGACCACCATGGCAAGCCTTGGGTCCTGCGCATGCTTGAGAATATAGGCTATTTCTTCCTTTAAAAGGTTAGAGAGCCTCTCCTTTTTCCTGCTCATCTATCTTAATTTAAACCTCTGCGTCCTCTAATGCGTTTTTACAGTTGCAGGTTCTTTCCTCTGGAAGCTCAGACACAAAGCGCTTTATCAGAAGCTTTATCTCTTGGTCTTTGCTCTTCATAAGCTCTATCACCTCTTGGCTGGTGAGTCTTCTGCCAGATATGCCTGCTGCTGGATTGGCAACCACACACAAAGATGCATAGCACATGGCAAGCTCCCTTGCGAGCACCACTTCTGGATATCCCGTCATACCTACCACATCACCGCCCAGCTTCTCTATGGCTCTTATCTCTGCAGGAGTCTCAAACCTTGGTCCCTCTGTGCATGCATAAATACCCTCTGCGTGGAAGGGTAAGTTCAAGTTTTCTAACACTTTATAGAGCACACTCCTCATCTGAGGACAGTAAGCTTCTGACACATCTATATGCACCACCCTGCCTTCTCTGAGTAGCTTTGCAGGTTTATCCTCACCCTCCACCCTAAGGGACTCTATGCCCTCATAGAAGGTGCTTTTTCTATTTTTGGTCAGGTCTATAAAATCGCTAATGACCACATAGTCTCCTGGCTGTAGCTTTCTGTTTATACCCCCTACTGCGCAAAGGGAGAGCACCCTACTTACCCCTATTTCTCTAAAAGCCCACAGGTTTGCCCTGTATGGCACAAGGTGTGGTGGATAAATGTGTCCCCTGCCGTGTCTTGAAAGAAAGGCTACCTCTCTGCCCTCTATATCCATTATCACCACTGGAGATGACGGTTTTCCAAAGGGTGTTGAGATGTTTATCTCCTTTATGATGCGAGCGCCTTCTATGTTATAAATCCCGCTTCCTCCTATTATGCCTATCATGTTAGTTTCTCTCTACCTTTGTCCTTTAAGAGCTTTAAAGATGGTCTTGAGATGGCAAGATAGCCCTCTGGCACGTCTTTATTCACCACAGACCCACCTGCCACAAAAGCAAAGTCTCCTATCTTCAAGGGTGCTATCAGTAGAGAGTTGCTACCTATGAAGGCATTGCTTCCCACATGAGTTTGGTGCTTTTTCTTTCCGTCAAAGTTGGCAAACACTACACCCGCACCTATGTTGGTACTGCTTCCTATGTATGCGTCCCCTATGTAAGCAAGATGCTTAGCTTTTACATCTTTCTCTATTAGGGACTTCTTTACTTCCACAAAGTTGCCTATTTGACTTTCCTCACCTACCGTGCTTTGATCCCTTATGTGCGCAAAGGGTCCTATACGTGCTTTACTCATTATCTTGGAGTTTCTTATCACCGAGTAAGGCTCTATCACCACTCCTTCCTCTATCAAGGAATTTTCTATAATGCTTCCCTTTCCTATAACACAGTTTCTGCCTATTTTTGTTTTGCCTATGAGCATCACATCTGGGTGTATCTCCACATTTCCCTTTAAGCTCACATCGGGCTCTATCCACACGCTCTCAGGTTGGTGTATGGTGTTGCCTTTTTCTGCCCACTGCTGAAGTATTCTCAGTCTTATTACATTCTCTGCTAATGCCAAATCCCACCGGGTATTTACCCCCAATATCTCTGCTGGGTCTTCCGCCATAAAGGTTCTTGTTTTGTATCCTTTTTCGTACATGAGCTTAAAAACCTCTGTAAGATAAAGCTCACCTGTTCTTTCACTGGGTTTTACACAAAATATGCATTCAATGAGATGTGGTGCGTAAAAGATATAAACTCCTCCGTTTACTTCGTTTATCTTCTTTTCCTCAAAACTGGCTTCTTTCTCCTCCACTATCTTTACCACGTTCCCTTCTTGGTCTTTTACCACTCTTCCGTAGTTTGTAGGGTCTGGAAGAAAGCTTGTGAGTACAAGTGCGCTTAGTTTTATCCCTTCGTACTCTTCTACCATGCGTAGGTACCTTTGCATGTTTCTTAGGGTTGAGGACTTTACCAAAGGTGCATCTCCGTTAATGACCAAAAGATAGCCTTCGTACGACCTCCACATGTCTGCAGAAGAGATGAGTGCGTCCGCAGTGCCACCTTTTGGGTTCTTCTGGTAATAAAAAGAGACCGCTTCACCTTCTAAGGCTTTTTCCACCTCCTGAGCTCCATAACCTACAACTACGCCTATTTCCTCTATACCGCTGTTTTTTACTGTTTGCAACACATACCAAAGCATGGGTTTGCCCAGTATGGTGTGTAGCACTTTGGGTTTTTCACTTTTGAACCTTGTTCCCATTCCTGCGGAGAGTATAACCGCCCTCATGCTTTGCCTCCTGCGTCCCTTGCCACCCCTCTTTTGCTCGTTTTTATAAATTCTACAAGATGTCTTATCTCTTCGTACTCTCCCATTTCCTTCAAGATGATCTCTATGGCTTCTCTTTTTAACATGCCACTCCTGAATAGTATCCTGTAAGCTCTCTTTATGGCTTTTATAACTTCCTTTTTAAAACCTCTCCTTTCTAAGCCCACAGTATTCACACCGTATAAAAGTGCGTGCTGTCCTGATGCCCTCGTGTATGGGGGAATGTCCAAAGAAACTCCAGAGAGCCCACCCACCATGGCATAGGCTCCCACCCTTGCCCACTGATGGACCGCAGAAAGACCTCCTATGAAAGCATACTCGCCTACTTCCACGTGCCCACCCAAAGTGGCACAGTTTGCCATAATTACACCCTTTCTGACAATACAATCGTGAGCTACATGAGAGTAAGCCATAAGCATCACATCATCTTCTATGATGGTTTTCATGATGCCTATGGCAGTGCCCCTATGCACCGTTGCGTACTCTCTTATTATTACGCGATTTCCTATGATCACCTCGCTTTCTTCTCCTGCGTACCTAAGATGCTGAGGCTCTTCTCCTATCACCGCTCCATCGTATATTCTGCAGTTCTCCCCTATCCTTACCTTTCCCTTTATGCTCACCCTGTTTCCTATCTTTGTGCCCTTTCCTATGATCACATCACCTGTGATCACGCTGTAAGCGCCTATTTCTACAGAGTCTTCTATATGAACATCTTTGCCTATTATGGCTGTTGGATGTATCTTAATCACGGATGTACCTCTCTCTAAGAAACCTTCTTAACATATCAAGAGCTATCTGTGTAGAAAGAAACCTGTTTTCGTTCCTGTCACCCTTTAGTATGTGCCTTTGTACTATCACCTCACTATCCGTGCCTAAGCCTATGAAGGTCAAGCCCACTGGTTTTTTCTGTGTGCCTCCGCCTGGACCCGCTATGCCTGTTATAGCCAGTGATATGTCCGCATCCGTTTCTTCAAGCACACCCACACACATGGCTCTACAAACTTCCTCAGAAACCGCTCCAAACTCCTTTAGAAGGCTCTCCTCCACGCTGAGCAGTTTGGTCTTTAGTTCGTTAGCATAAACGATGAAACCTCCCCAAAACACCTCCGAACTTCCCGGCACATTTACTATTCTTGCGGACAAAAGTCCCCCAGAAGAGCTCTCCGCAACTGCCAATTTTAGTCCAACCCTTTTGAGCATACCAACTACCACCTCTTCCATTTCCAAAAACTCATCCGCATAAACAAAGTCCTTTAACCTTTCATAAGCAATCATCTTTTCTTCTTGAGTTTGAAAGAAGAGGTCCGCACCTCCCAACCACTTTTTGTGATGGTAATTTTTAAGGATGTCATCATCAAGCCCAAAGGTTCTAAGCAGGTAAGAGAATTTCACCTTTTTCCTTCTACAAACCGTTGCTATCATTGTAAAACCTCAAACCTGTAGTAGGGATGTTTTAGAAACCTTCCTACGCTCACACCCGGATGGAAAGGCTGATACTCTTCGTAAGATAATGGTATAAACACCACATCATCCGCTATGTTGGGAGTGATGATAACCTTAAACTCATGCCCACGTATAAAGATTTTGTCTTCCACCTTGAGTTTTTTTGCGGTCCTTTCGTTTAAATACGCCATCTGGTACTTTTCCATATCGTGAGTCCATGTGTGCCAGTGTCCCAAGTCTTCCACAAGGGTGTTGTCTGTATAAAGGTAAATGCCATCTTTTAGTGGCTCCACTTTCTCCTCCTTATGGACCTCTTCCAACAGTGGGAGTTTGAGTTTTGCTTCTTGAGATTTTTTGAGCTCCTGATAATCAATACCATAGTGACTCAAAAACTCCTCCAAATTTATGTCCTTTCCAAACACTTCCCTTAGAAAATCATACGGATTTATATATCCCTGCCTGTCTAACACTTTAGGTGAGTAAGTCAAAAACCCAAAGCCGTGTCTGTAATTTATAAAGTCCCTCTCTGTGAAGTTGGTCATGGGTAAGACGAGGTCCGCATGGTGAGATGTAAAGTTGGGAAAGAGGGTAAAGTGAAGAACAAACTTGTCTTTTAACTTTTCTAAATGCTCATCTCTTAGAAGCCTTAGAGGATTACCAAACACCACAAGGGCATCAAAATCATCTATGCTTTCACATAGGTCCTTGATGGAATAAGAAGGAAAAGGCATCACATCTCCCACTATAGCATACTCCACTTTGAACCTTCTTCTTAATTCCTTCATAAGTCTTATCACCCTGTCCTTAAAGGGAGAAGCCATAAGGGAGGCAGATACTAACACCAAAGATTCCTTTATCAACTGAAGGCTCTTTTTCAGAAAGTCTATTCTTTTATCAGTGTGATCCTCTTGAAGGATCTTTTCAAGGAATAAGAGTGCCTGATGAGGAGGCATAAGATATGTCTCTTTTGCCTTGGCATTTAGTGTGGAATACCTTGAGGAGATCACATATAGGTATGCTCCCTTCTCTACCGCATCTATGATCCATCTTGTGGACATAACTTCGGAAAACACGGGTTCTACCTCAAGAGCAAGGATAAACTTTCTGTCTTTCCACTCTTGGGGCAAAAGGGTTGATGACCTGAAGGGTAGGTAAACGGTATCTGTAAAAACAAAAGGTGTTATCTCTTTGGCAAGCACGTACTCCTCAAGTCCCGCAGACCTATCTAGCAAGAAGGCTACTTTTTTACCTCTGAGCTTTTCCTTTGCCAAATCTATAGCGGATGCGTAAGAAATTTCTACATATTCTTGATCTTTCCTAAAAAAGGCTTTTCTTAGCCTAAGGGGGTTTGTGTCTGTAGATTGTATATAAGTTATCCCTTTGGTGCATAAACTCCCTATGCCTCTTTTGTCCGCAGGGTGTCCATAAAGGTCTATTACACTATTATCCTTTGTGTAAAGGATATAGCCACAAGAACAGCCACAGCCTGCACACAACCCACAAAGTTCCTCTTCAAACTCCTTAACAGTCAATGGTATATTAGTAGGTTTCAGGCTCATGTTTTTTCCATAATGGTATTTACTGCAGAAAGCACCGCTTCTATGATGTAGTTTATCTCCTCATCTGTAAGGTAAGGATGCACGGGTATGGAAAAAACTTCCTTCCTGAAAAGCTCCGCTCTGTCAAGAGGCATGTGATCCGCATTTCTTATCTCATTTAGCAAGTAGGTGTAATACACTCGTGCATCTATACCCATGTCTTTTAGGTACTTTATTATTCTATCCCTTTCTGGATGCCTAAGGGTATAAAGATGATACACATGATAGGCGTACTCTCTTTCTAAGGGTATAACCAAAGACCCATTAAAATGCTCGTTATACCTTTGTGCAGTATCTCTTCTTCTCTTATTTCTTTCGTCAAGATATTTAAGCTGGATGTATCCAATAGCAGCCTGAAACTCGGTGATCCTCACATTAAAGGCAGGGTGATCTCCAAAATCTATCCACTTTTTTATACTCTTTGCCAAGGTATCATCATCTGTAGCAATAACTCCTCCTTCACCCATAGGAACATTCTTTGATGCGTAGAAACTAAAAGCGGAAAGGTGTCCCAAAGCTCCTGCTTTTTTTCCTTTAAAGCTCGCACCGTGTGCTTGTGCTGCATCCTCCAGCACTAAAAAACCATACTTTTCTGATAGATACATGATGTCTTCCATGTTTGCTGTCTGCCCATAAAGATGCACAGGAATAACTACAGAAGGGCTATACTTTTTTACCGCATCTTCTAACTGAGATGGGTCCATAGTGTAATACTCATCTACGTCAACCACAACAGGAACACCACCTGCTAAAAGCACAGCGTCTATTGTTGCCATAAAGCTCATAGCAGGAACTACTACCCTTTTGCCTTCAACACCCAAGGACTTTAGCGCAATAAAAAGGGCAACAGTACCAGAACACACGGTAAAAGCATGTCTAACACCCAAATATCTTGCAAACTCCTCTTCAAACCTTTTAGTCCATTCACCTCTGGTTATCTGATTGCTTTCAAGGATGCTAAGCACAGTGATCTTTTCCTCCTCCGAAAACCTGGGCTCAATTATCTTGATGATTCTTTTTAGCATCTTGTTTATTATAAAAGAATTAGAGCCTAATTTGCGTTATAATGCCAATATGTTTGTGTGGTTAAGCTTTCTTTTAGTAACCCTTACTATTTTTTCATGCACAGAGAATAGGGCGCCCGTTTTCCAAACATCAAAAAGCTGGTGCCCTATGGGTGTCAATATCAGTGGAATAACAAGTATAAGTGTTGAGGGTATAGTGGATTATGAGAACCTAAACTGGTGTAAGATGGTCATCACAAGCGGAGATGTAAAGTCTGAAATATACTTCACTCAAGATGGCTTAAGACAAAGATGGCTCCAGTACGAAAGCGGAGTTTTGAGATCAGAAGTGGAGCTAAGAAGGACAAAAGTGGTTATGAGGATCTACGACGAGAAAGGGAAGTTGGTTGAAGAGATCAAGTCAAAAGAAGCATTTTAATGTAGGTTAAAATTTTTCTATGGTTGCGTACAGGGTCTATGTAAGCGGTATTGTTCAAGGAGTTGGTTTTAGGGCATACACAAAAAACCTTGCGGAAAGCTACGGCCTTGATGGATGGGTCAGAAACATGCCAGATGGGAGGGTGGAAATTTTTGTGCAGGGAGATAAGGACCTGGTATGGGACTTTTTAAAGAGGGTATCGGATGGTCCACCCCTTTCGAAAGTGGAACTCATCCAGATACAAAAGGAGGTGGTAAGAGATGAAGAAAGGGGTTTTAGTATTAGGTATTAGTACCTTCCTTGGTATTGCCTACGGTGTTGAATGCGAATACTACAAAGTGCAAAAAGGAGATACACTTGATGGCATAGCCAAAAGAAAAGGTGTCAGTGTTCAAGAAATACTGAAAAACAACAAACATATTGCTCCCAAAAAGCTAAAAGCCGGTGATAAAATCTGTATACCCGTTGCAGAAAAACCCAAAGCCAAAAAGGAAGCAAAGGCTAAGAAGGAACAGGACTATGAGTACTATACGGTGCAGAAGGGAGCAAGACTCAAAGATATTGCCAACAAGTTAGGAGTGCCTTTAAAGGAGCTAGAGGCTCTAAATCCAGGATATAAGAATAAGTTTTTAGCAAAAGGCACAAAAGTTAAAGTACCAAAAACTGCGGTACAAAAACAAAAAGAAAAAGAAGAGAAAATAGAGTACGACATATACACCATTAAGAGAGGTGGAAGGCTCAAAGATGTAGCCAAAAGCTTAGGCATTCCTCTAAAAGAGCTTGAGATACTAAATCCAGAGTACAAAAATAAGTTTTTGAGTAAGGGAACTAAGATCAAAGTACCTAAAACGAGCATATCAGAAGAAGAGAAGAAAACTAAGCGTTATGTGATGCACAAAGTTAGAAAAGGTGAGACGCTGAGTTCCATAGCAAAAAGGTATGGTGTATCTGAGGCAGAGATCATAAAAATAAACCACCTGAAAGGTAAAAAACTCGTGTCTGGTGAGTATATAAAGATTCCTGTTGCGGTAAAAGAACCACAGGAGCAAAAGCCAAAAATATCCTTTAGTGAAAAGAACTTAGAACATATACCTAAGGAAAGAGAGGAAGAAAAAGGTAGGGAGAAAGAAAGAGAGAAAGAGAGAGAAGAAATGCCTACGCCTACTGAAATTAAGATCTCCAAGAGGAGCATATCTATGCCCGTTGAAGGGAAAGTGGTTAAATCCACAAGAGGTGTGGATATAATTGCCAAGTGCGGAGAACCCGTTCTGAGCGTTGATGATGGAAAGGTTATATACAGTGGAGGAGATCTTCAGGCTTACGGTAATATGGTGATAATAGAGCACAGAGATTTTATATCCCTGTATGCTTACAACTCCAAGAATATGGTTAAAAGAGGTGATACAGTGAGCAGGGGACAGGAGATAGCTATTGTAGGTAAGAAAAACAACTCAGATGAATGTATGCTACACTTTGAGCTAAGAACAAAAGATGGCGTGCCTTTAGACCCTACTGAATACCTTAAAAACACTCAGTGATCTTCTTCTTTGTATTCTTTTATCCTTACAACAGTTTTTGATTGACCTTTGAGCACCTTCTTTATAGTTCTTATTTCGTATATCTGGTTATCGTTCTTTATAACCTTAGCCTTTTCAAGTATGTCCCAAAGGCTCTTTAGCATATTGTCTATGTCCCTTTTCCTGTTGTTGGGAAGAACAAGAAGAACTTCCATGGAAAGCTTCCCCTCAAGGGGCTCACCCTTATACTGCTGGCTTATTTCCCACAGAGCTCTCACCTCCCAGTTTTTTACTCTTGGAGGCTTAAAAACCCTTCCCCCTTTTTTTCTCACATAACGGTTGCTTTTTGGTACTGGCACCTGTGAGAGGACTATCTCTATCATATCATAGTTTGATAAGCACAACACAGAGGATAAGAACAGAAAGCAGATGAATAAGGTTCAAAGTCACGGAGATACCATGCAACTTCATAAAGGCTTGGTAGTCAGTAAGTTTTAGCTCGCGGGAATGGGGAATCACATAAAATTCCTGAAAGGCAAGGATAAGGACATTTAGAATCCAAAGGAGTGTTAGCCACTTGCTTAGCCTAAAGCCAAGCATCAAGGACAGCAGACTCACCACCAAACCTATCCCAAAATATACGGGAAAGACCTTCTCCACTACCCTGCCTGCTTGTTCTTTTTGAAGCACCTTAAAGAGCACCGGTGCTACATAAAAGCTAAAAAACATTCCAAGACCCAAATATAAAGAGTTTAGGAAAAGCAAAAACTTCGGCATTTTTACTCCCTCACTATTGGTAAATTATAACGCTTGAGGGTTTCTATGAGCTTTTTTTCGTTTTCTGGCTTCATCTCACACAGAGGCAGTCTGAACTCTTTTTCACACATGCCCAAAGCCCAGCATGCGGTCTTTACAGGAATGGGGTTAGTCTCTATAAAAAGTATCTTAAAGAGGTCAAAAAGGTAAAGATGCATCTCCAAGGCCTTCTTAAAGTCTCCTTTGAGTGCATAATCTACCATGGCTTTCACTTCTACAGGCATTATGTTGTTAGCTACGGAAATGACACCTTTCGCACCCAGTGCCATCATGGGAAGTGTGAGAGAGTCATCACCAGAAAGCACCACAAAGTTATCTCCTAAAAGCTTTCTCAGCTCAGATATCCTATCCATGTTGGGAGTTGATTCTTTTGTACCTACTATATTAGGACACTCTTTGGCAAGTCTGTATATGGTCTCTGGTGCTATCTCCACACCTGTCCTTGATGGTATGTTGTAGAGGATTATGGGAATGTCCACCTCGTCCGCTATGGTCTTAAAGTGCCTGTATATACCCTCTTGAGTGGGTTTGTTGTAGTAGGGGACAACAGAAAGACATGCGTCCGCACCTACTTGCTTGGCATAGGCGGTAAGCTCTATGGCTTCATGAGTGGCGTTGGCTCCCGTTCCTGCTATGACCTTTATCCTTCCTTTTGCACGCTTGACCACATGCTCCACTACTTTTTCGTGCTCCTCAAAGGTAAGGGTTGCAGACTCACCTGTAGTGCCACATACCACTATGGCGTCTGTGCGGTTGTTTATGTGAAACTCCACCAGCTGGTCCAAAGCGGTGTAATCCACCTCACCGTCTTTGAAGGGCGTTATGAGAGCGACCATTGAACCCTGAAACATAGCGTTTAAATTATAACACACCCCTTATGGATTAAAATTAAGTCTTATGTATGTACCCTTTGCAAGAAAGTACAGACCAAGGTTCTTTCGTGATCTGGTAGGGCAGGAACCTGTAAAAAAGGTACTTCTTAATGCCATAAGGCTCAACAAGGTCTCTTCCGCATATATATTTGCAGGTCCAAGAGGTACAGGTAAAACCACTGTGGCAAGACTGCTCACCAGGGCACTCAACTGCCTCAATTTAAGGAGTGATGGCGAACCCTGTGGAGAGTGCGAAAACTGCCTCTCTATAGATAAGGGGAACTTTCCAGACCTTATAGAGATAGATGCAGCATCAAGCAGAGGAATAGATGACATAAGAGCTATAAGGGATGCGGTATCTTACACTCCCATCAAAGGCAAGTATAAGGTGTATATACTTGATGAAGCCCACATGCTAACAAAGGAAGCTTTTAACGCTCTGCTTAAAACCTTAGAAGAACCTCCACCAAGAACCGTTTTCATACTATGCACCACTGAGTATGAGAGGATCATACCCACCATACTCTCAAGATGCCAGAGGTTAATTTTTACAAAACTAAGTGAAGAACAGATAGTCCAAAGGCTAAAGGATGTATGTGCCAAAGAGAACATAGTTTATGACGAAAAGAGTCTATATAGCATAGCCAAGCTAAGTGACGGAGGCATGAGAGATGCTCTATCTTTGCTTGATCAGATAAGTACCTACGGAGAAGGTAAGGTAGATGAGAGCACTATAGAAGAGTTCTTAGGTATAGTTTCTCAGGAGAAGGTAAGGGAGTTTATAAAGATGCTTTTGGACTCTAAGGTGGATGATGCCATTGGCTTTCTTAGGGACCTTAGCACAAGAGGTTTTAATCTCATCAGGTTCTGGGATGCCTTAGAGGAAGAAATAAGAACCCTTTTACTCTTTAGAAGCTTGAAAGAGCCAGACAGAATTATCAAGGTGGAAGACTTCCACAGACAGATGGCAGACATTCCCCTTAATGCCCTTCTTTATCTTGAAAAGGTGATAAATACCGTCAGAGCGGATGCCAAAACCAGAGACTTTCTCAGAGCCTGTGAGCTTGCCATAATCAAAACTCTAATAGTCAAAGACATCCTTCCCGTAAGAGAGCTTCTCAAAGTCAGTATAAGCCCATCTTCAACTCAAGTAAAT
>JAGDVY010000032.1:52406-73859 GCA_023255875.1 Hydrogenobacter sp.
TCCCGTAAGAGAGCTTCTCAAAGTCAGTATAAGCCCATCTTCAACTCAAGTAAATACACAAGTAAATCTCAAAGAACAGGTAAATCTCAAGGATAGGATTATAAAAGAAGTGGAGAGCGCCTTTGGAACTCTTGAGGCAGAAAAACTCAAAAAGCTCAATGTCAAAGAGGATCAAGGGAAGATAGTGTTTTTAGTACCTGAAGCGGATGCCAAAACTATAGAGATGAGTAAAATAAAGGCAAGGTTTCCTGAGGTGAGTTTTGAGATCGTACCCTCCGAAAACAAGGGTGATGAGCTTCCAGAGTTTTCTCAGAAGGTAAAGGACTTATTCTCTGCAAAGGTGATAAAGCATGGAAAGAGCGATAAAGGCGAAGGTTCTTCTGGTAAGAGTACCAACTGAGCTTATTGGATTGCTCACCTCTTTGATAGACGGATCTGGCAGAAAGGCTTTGGTGAGAACTAAAGAGAAAAAAAGGGACGAAGTTTATCTGATAGCCACACCAGATACATACCAAGAGCTTCTTTTGGTGATCTCTTACATAAAAAGGCACATACCAGAGCTTGAAGTCATAGGTGAGGTGGAATCCTCTCAAATAGAGATATAATTTATCAGAATGAAGATCAGGATAGCTCACAGCCCAGACTCAGATGATGCCTTTATGTTCTATCCTATGGTGTTTGGAAAGATAGATACAGAAGGACTGCAATTTGAACACGTGCTTGCGGACATAGAAACTCTAAACAGATGTGCCCTTGAGGGAACTTATGAAGTGTCTGCCATATCCTTTCATGCATACCCTTATGTGGCGGACAAATACCTGGTGCTACCAAGCGGTGGAAGTGTGGGAGACGGATATGGACCCATAGTAGTGTCTAAGGCTCATTTGGATACACTCAAAGGCAAAAGGATAGCGGTACCAGGGATATACACCACCGCTTACTTGATACTAAGGCTGTATGAACCTGATTTTTACCAAGAGGTCATACCCTTTGACCAAATTATGGAAGCGGTAGAAAAAGGGCATGTAGATGCAGGGCTTGTCATACACGAAGGGCAGATAAGCTATGAGGATAGAGGACTCTTAAAGCTTGTGGATTTGGGTAAGTGGTGGAAGGAAGAGACGGGTCTTCCTTTGCCTCTTGGATGCAATGTGGTAAGAAAGGATTTGGGCAGAGATGTTATAAAGAAAATAGAGAGAGTTATGAGAAGAAGCGTGGAGTATGCTCTTTCTAACCCAGAGGAGGCCTTGGAGTATGCAAAGAACTACGCAAGGGACATAAAAGATAGCCAAGAGAGAACAAAGAGGTTTGTAAGCATGTATGTAAACCAAAGGACTATAGATTATGGAGAGGATGCAAGAGAAGCGGTAAGGCTCATGCTAAGATTAGGCGTTCAAAGGGGTATAATAAAGGCGGAGCTTCCACAGATCATATTTTCTGACGAGATGTGATATATTTAAGTATTAGTCCCCGTAGCTCAGGAGGATAGAGCGCGAGATTCCTAATCTCGAGGTCGGAGGTTCGACTCCTCCCGGGGACGTTTTAGATCATGGAGCTAATAATAATAGAAGGCAGTTTGCTACAGGTAGAGGCAGATGTTATAGTAAATCCAGCCAACTCTCTTGGATACATGGGAGGTGGAGTAGCGGGCGTTATAAAAAGGGCAGGGGGTAGTATCATTGAAGAGGAAGCCATCAGCAAAGCTCCCATCCCTATAGGCTCTGCCATTATAACCACTGCAGGCAGTCTTCCCTTCAAGGGTGTTATACACGCACCCACCATGGAGGAGCCAGCGATGGCTACCACCGAGGAGAAGGTGAGAAAGGCACTCAGAGCAAGTCTTGAGCTTGCGGACAAGATGGGTTTTAAAAGCATAGCTATACCCGGTATGGGTACTGGTGTAGGAA
Organism: Hydrogenobacter sp.; assembly: GCA_023255875.1. Classification (GTDB taxonomy): domain Bacteria; phylum Aquificota; class Aquificia; order Aquificales; family Aquificaceae; genus Hydrogenobacter. The sequence continues at coordinate 54,314 of JAGDVY010000032.1, forward strand.
GGCTTCCAAAGGACATTGCAGCAAAGGCTATGATAGAAGAGATAAAAAATTTCAAACCGGTGAATCTTGAGAAGGTGATCCTTGTGGATATAGATAAGGAATTGGTCCAAAAGTGGAAAGAGCATGTTCGTTGAAGAAAGGTTCTTTTCCTTTGAAGACTCGGAGAAATTAAAACAGTTTTTTATAAAAGCCTGCCAAGTATTTGAGGATTACAAGTTTCTTATGCTTCCTACCATAGAAAAGCACGATCCTAAGATTATTTCTCAGCACTACAAACCTTTTTTTGTAGGTGCATGCCAAGATGGTACTCTTTTGAATCTCAGAGCTGACTGGACTGTCAGTCTTGCCAGGTTTCTCTCAAGCCTAAGAAATTTGGAACTGCCGTTAAAGGTTTTTTACTGGGGAAATGTGTTTTCACTCACAGACGATATAGAGAGGTTTCAGATGGGTATAGAACACTTGGGTGTGGAGGAAGTGCGCAACGATGCGGAGGTGATAAGAAAGCTCTGTGAGTATCTAAAGGAGTGCTCTGTGATGGACTTTGTGGTAAATATAGGGCACATGGGTATAGTAAATGGCATGCTAGAAAGGTATCCAGACAAACAGAGGATAATAAAAGCACTGTTTGAGAAGAACTTTTCTGAGCTAAAAGATCACACTGAACTCACAGAACTTCTGTATATGCAAGGTGGCAAAGAAGTTATTGAGGAGTTTGCAAGTAAGCACAGTGAGTTCTCTAAGGAGTGTGAGGAGCTTTATGAACTGTCTGAGTATTTGGAAGGAATTCCTGTGATCTTTGATCTGTCAGAGATTAGATTGCAACCCTACTATACAGGCATAGTTTTTGAAGTTTTTCACCCAAAGATAGGCTATCCTTTGGCAGGAGGAGGAAGGTACAACAAGCTCTACAGTCTTTTTGGAAGGGACATACCTGCGGTAGGTGGCGCTGTTTATTTGGATAGGCTTCTTGAGCTTTAGTCTTCTGAGAGCTCTCCCTCAAGGTACCTTTTCACCTCCTGCTTTATGGCTGGATTTATACCCATTCTTCTTAACACCTCCTCGTCCGCTTTTAACAGCTCGTAGAGGTTTTCAAAGTTTCTGTATATGATCCTCTTTTTGACCTCACCTATACCTTTTATGTAGTCCAAAATGTCTGTTGTGTCCTCCTTAAGCTTGAGCTTTCTGCTATAAGAGAGAGCAAAACGATGCGCTTCGTCCCTAATGAGTCCAAAAACTCTGTAAAGAATGGGATGTTCCTTTAGACACAGCTCTTTTCCATTTTCGCACAAGAGTATCTCTTCTTCCTTTGCCAAAGCAAAAACTTTTATGTCCATCTGATACTTCCTTTTTACCTCTAAAGCCACGTTCATCTGTCCATAACCACCATCTATTAGCCAGACATCAGGCATTACTTCTTCTCCAGCTTTCAATCTTTTGGCTCTTCTTTCCAACACCTCCCTAAGAGATGCATAGTCATCTATCTTGCTCACACCTCTTATCCTGTACCTTCTGTACCTTCTTTTGTTCATGTATCCTTTTTCCCAGACTACGCAAGATGCCACCGTGTGCTCGCCATAAAAGTGGGACACATCAAAGCCCTCTATGATGGAAGGAAGTTCCATAGATAGCTTTTCTCTAAACTCCCTTTCAAGTACTTTAAGGTCTATGTATCCGCTCATATTTTCAACGATGATGTCCTCAAGAGCTTTGTCTGTGAGTGTGCTTAGCCTTAGTTTTCCTCTCCTTTGGAGCCAATCTTTGACCTCTGGTGGAAGCTCAAAGTTGGTGATAATTTCGCTCGGTAAGGGGCTAGAGTAGTAAAAACCAAGCAAGACTTCTTCCCTTTGCTCTTCTTCATCAAGCACTATGATCTGTTTATCCACCAACTTGGAAGACCTTACTAAAAACACGCCCAAGAGCCTACCCATGGAATAAAAGATGTCCGCGTTAGAAACGGGAATTTGAGAAACCCTTTGACCCTTTGAGAGGTTCTCAAGAGCCAGTATCTGATCCCTTATCTGGGCACATTTCTCAAATTTTAGCTCCTTAGAGTAGCGCTCTATAGCAAGATAAAGTTCAGGAAGCACCGAGGATACATCTCCAGAAAGCAGGCTAATAGCGGACTTTACATTCAGCATGTACTCTTCACTGCTAACATATCCACAACAGGGTGCACAGCAAAGGCCCAAGTGATAGTCCATACATGGCTCTTTTCTGATGGGCATGGGATCGCATGTCCTTAGCTTGAAAAGTTTGTGAATTAGCCTTTTTACCTTTTTGGCTTTGCCAGTACTAAAAAAGGGTCCAAATACTTTCCCTTGAGATACTCCTCTAACTACCTTTAGCGTTGGGTACTCATCTTCCGTCAGAAGCAAAAGGGGATAACCTCCACCGTACTTGTGAAGCACGTTATATTTGGGTTTATGAAGCTGTATAAGGTCTATCTCTAATGTTAGGGCTTCAAACTCGTTTCTTGTTATAATCCACTCAACGCGATCAGACTCTGTAATGATGGCTCTTTCCTTTGCATCCCTTTCACTCTGTCTGTAGTGTTGCAAAAGTCTTTCTTTGAGATTTTTTGCTTTACCCACATAGAGGACTCTATCCGCTTTTTTAAATACATAAACCCCCGTTTTTTCAGGTGCCAACTGAATGTCTTCTAACCTTATCATCAATTAAAAATTTAGTTATACTTATTGTGAGTAATATGGAAAGCTTGCTAAGTGTGATAGAGGAAGAACTTGTAAAGTACCTTGACCCTGAAGTAAGAACTGTTTTGGAAATAGGCAGATATATAGTGTCTTCAGGTGGCAAAAGAATAAGGCCCATACTAACACTGCTCACCTGCAGAGCCTTAGGTGGAGATGAAAGCAAAGTGTATCCTTTGGCAGTAGGCATAGAGTATATACATGTGGCATCTTTACTTCACGATGATGTGGTTGATGGTGCAAACATGCGAAGAGGGAAACCTTCCGCTAACTTACTTTTTGGAAACGAAGCTTGTGTATTGACTGGAGATTACATGTATGCCAAGGCTCTTTGGTTATATTCCATTTATGGCAGTATGAAAAGCATACAGATAGTGAGCAGAGCGGTTATGGATATGTCCCAGGGACAGATGCTTGAGCTCAATAGCATAGGAAACCTTATAGATGAAAAAACTTACTTTGAGATCATAGACAAAAAAACGGGTGTGCTTTTTGGTGCCAGTATGGCGGTGGGAGCTCTATCCGCTCAAAGGGAAGATTACGAGGAGTTTTATCGCATAGGCATCAAGATAGGCAGGGCTTTTCAACTTATTGATGACGCTTTAGATTATGCAGGTTCTCAGGAAAAGTTAGGCAAACCTGTAGGCAATGACCTAAAGGAAGGCAAGTGTACTTACCCCCTCATAAGCGTGTTGGAAAAGCTCCATGTGGAAGATGTGAAAAGTTCTTTAAGGAATGGAAATGTGGAGTGGCTCAGGCAGAAAGTTATAGAATTAGGTGGTGTTAAAAACACCTATGAAAGGGCAAGGTTAGAAGTGCAACAAGCCTTAGATGAGCTCTACAGGATAGCAGGAAAGGATGCCTTTGATGTACTCTCTCCTATTATAACTTCAGTTGTGAATAGGGAGCGGTGATCCTTTGTTTGCTGTAGCGATCCTATTCTATGTTCTTACAGATATCCCATGCTTTTAAATCTTTCTAAAACTTCTTATATAAAACTTGACAAAGGATAACTAAAGTTATATCTTAAAGGTAAAACCCTTTGGAGGTGAGAAGATGGCTGAGAAGATACTGGGTATTGACTTGGGAACTACTAACTCGGTGGTGGCGGTTATGATGGGTGATGAGCCGGTAGTAATAGCCAATCAGGAAGGTTCAAGACTCACACCTTCTGTAGTTTCTTGGACTAAGGAAAAGGAAATACTCGTAGGTGAACCTGCCAAAAGGCGTGCCATACTTGATCCAGAAAACACCATATATGAATCCAAAAGATTTATAGGTAGAAAGTTTGAGGAAGTAAAGGAAGAAGCCAAAAGGGTGTCCTACAAAGTAGTAGCTGATGAAAAAGGAGATGCAAGCTTTGATGTTCCCAACGCAGGTAGGTTAGTAAGACCAGAGGAGGTGGGAGCTCACGTTCTTAAAAAGCTCAAAGAAGCAGCGGAAGCATACTTGGGAGAGAAGATCACAAAGGCGGTTATTACAGTACCCGCTTACTTTAACGAAAGGCAAAGGCAGGCTACAAAAGATGCTGGAAAGATAGCGGGTCTTGAGGTAGTAAGAATCCTAAACGAACCAACCGCTGCAGCTCTCGCTTACGGACTGGATAAGAAGGAAAATGTGAGGATACTGGTTTATGACTTTGGTGGTGGAACTTTTGACGTGTCCATATTAGAGGGTGGAGAGGGTGTGATAGAGGTAAAAGCGACCGCTGGAGACACGCACTTGGGTGGTGCCAACATAGACGAGCGCATAATGGAATGGCTCATAGAAGAGTTCAAAAAAGACACAGGCATAGATCTGCGCAAGGACAGAACCGCACTACAGAGACTAAAAGAAGCATCAGAACAAGCCAAAAAGGAGCTGTCTTTTAAGTTAGAAACTGAAATAAACCTACCCTTTATAACCATAGACCCCTCTACAAATCAGCCCTTGCACCTTCAAAAGACCCTCACAAGAGCAAGACTTGAGGAGATGATAAAGGACCTAATAAACAGAACTATAGACATAGTCCAGAGAGCTCTTGAAGATGCCAAGCTAAGACCACAGGACATAGATGAGGTAGTGCTTGTAGGCGGTTCTACCAGAATACCTTTAGTTCAGCAAAAGATAAGGGAATTTTTTGGAAAAGAACCTCACAAGGGTGTGAATCCAGACGAGGTGGTTGCAGTGGGTGCAGCCATACAGGCAGGAGTTCTTTCAGGACAGGTAAAGGAGATACTGCTTGTAGATGTGACACCTCTCTCTTTGGGAGTGGAAACTTACGGTGGTGTTATGACGGTGCTTATCCCCAGAAACACACCCATACCCTACAGAAAGTGTGAGATCTTCACCACAGCCTCGGACTATCAGACAGAAGTAGAGATACACGTGCTTCAGGGTGAAAGACCTTTGGCAAAGGATAACAAGTCTTTGGGTAGGTTTTATCTTACAGGCATACCACCAGCTCCACGTGGAGTGCCCAAGATAGAAGTCTGTTTTGACATAGACGTGGATGGTATCCTCCATGTGACCGCAAAAGATTTAGGAACAGGAAAAGAGCAGTCCATAAGGGTACAAGCCTCCTCAGGTTTGACCCAAGAAGAGATAGAAAGGATGATAAGAGAGGCACAGCTACACGAGGAAGAAGACAGAAGAAAGAAAGAGCTTGTGGAAGCCAAAAACCAGCTTGATCAGTACGTGTACAATCTTGAGAAGGTATTAAAGGAAAACAGGGATAAGCTTTCTGCAGACCTTGTGTCCGAAGTGGAAAGGACCATAGAGGAAGCCAAGAGAGTGATGCAATCAGCTCAAGATATTCAGGAAGTCAGAAATGCTATAGAAAAGGTACTAAACGTTTCTGCCCAAATAGGAAGTAAGATATACGAACAGGCAGGACAAAAGAGCAGTGGAGATGGTGGTGATGTGATAGAGGGTAAGCCACTATAATATTTATCCATGTATGATCCACAGAAGATAGAAGAAAAGTGGCAAAAAATTTGGGAAGATATGGGTCTTTTCAAGGTTAGTGAGGGAGGGGAGAAGGTCTATGTTCTTGAAATGTTCCCTTACCCTTCTGGAAGAATACATATGGGCCATGTGAGAAACTACACTATTGGAGACGTTTTAGCAAGGTTTCTGAGGTTCAAAGGCTACAATGTCCTTCATCCTATGGGATGGGATGCTTTTGGATTACCCGCAGAAAACGCAGCGATAAAGCAAGGGGTACATCCCGCAGATTGGACTTACGAAAACATAAGCTATATGAAAGGACAACTAAAGAGACTGGGTTTTTCTTACGATTGGGACAGAGAGATAACTACCTGTGATCCTGAGTACTACCGCTGGAACCAGTGGCTATTCTTAAAGTTTTACGAAAAGGGTTTGGCATACAGAAAGCTTGCGGAGGTAAATTGGTGTCCTAACGATCAGACGGTGCTTGCCAACGAGCAGGTGATAGACGGAAGGTGTTGGAGGTGTTCCACTCCTGTGGTAAGAAAAGAAGTGCCCTCTTGGTATCTAAAGATCACCGCTTACGCTGACAGACTCCTTGAAGACCTAAAGCTATTGGAAGGCAAATGGCCCGAAAGGGTCATATCCCAGCAGAGAAACTGGATAGGTAGGTCCGAAGGTGCCCTTATAAAGTTTTACGTGGATGACATTCCTATAGAAATATTCACCACAAGGCCTGATACGGTGTTTGGTGCTACCTTCTTGGTGCTTGCGCCCGAACATCCTCTTACCTTAGAGCTTGCCAAAAGGGGAGGAAGACTACAGGAAGTTATGAACTTTGTCCAAAAGATAAAGTCCGTTCCTGTCAAAGAGAGGGGAAAGGAAGAAGAAAAGGAAGGGGTGTTTTTGGGAGTGTATGCAACAAACCCTGCAAACGGAGAGAAATTGCCCGTATGGAGTGCCAACTATGTGCTTTATGAGTATGGAACAGGTGCCATTATGGCTGTGCCTGCTCACGACCAAAGGGATTATGAGTTTGCACTCAAATACCAACTGCCCATAAAGTATGTAGTAAGACCTAAAGATGGGGACTTTCCCAAAAGTAAAGCTTACGAAGGGGAAGGCATCTTAATAGATTCAGGACCATTTAGTGGTATGCCTTCCCAAGAGGCAAAAAGGTCCATAACCTCGTGGCTAAAAGAAAAAGGTCATGCGGACTTTAAGATCACCTACAGACTCAAAGACTGGAACATATCAAGACAGAGATATTGGGGCACACCCATACCCATAATTTACTGTGATAGGTGTGGTATTGTGCCAGTGCCAGAGGAAGACCTTCCCGTTTTATTACCCAGAAATGTAAGCATCACAGGACACGGCAATCCCTTAGAGAGCGTTGAGGAGTTTGTAAATACTACATGTCCCAAGTGCAAAGGACCAGCAAAAAGAGAAACAGACACCATGGACACCTTTTTTGATTCCTCTTGGTACTTCCTCAGATACTGCGATCCAAAAAACGATAAAGAGATTTTTCAAAGGGAAAAGGTGGAGTTTTGGATGCCTGTTGATTTCTACATAGGTGGTATAGAGCATGCGGTTTTGCACCTTCTTTATGCGCGCTTCTTCCAAAAGTTTCTCTATGACCTTGGACTGGTAAAGGACAAAGAGCCCTTCTTGCGCCTCATCACACAAGGTATGGTACTAAAGAGGTGGGTAAGCATAGAGTCCTACCTTTCTCATCTGGGTCTTACACCAGAAGATGACTTAGAAGAGCTTTTGAGAAGACTGCGGTGAGCAGAGTAGTTCAAGTGGAAAACCTTTTTGTGAGTATAAACGGTAGGGAAATTCTCAAAGACATAAATTTTGAGGTGCTTCAAGGTGAGATATTCACCATAGTGGGTGGGAGCGGTAGTGGTAAAACATCTATAACCAAATGCATAGTGGGGCTTTGGAAACCCACAAAGGGGAAAGTCAAGGTCTTTGGAAAGGATATAAACAGCCTTAGCATCAAGGAGCTTGACAGCCTAAGAAAGGATATAGGTTATGTATTTCAGGGATCGGCACTCTTTGATAGCTTAAAAGTTTGGGAAAATGTGGGATTTTATTATTTGGAACGCACCAACATGAGCCAGAAAGAGATAAAACAGTTAGCTCTTGAAAAGCTAAGACTTGTAGGTTTAGATGAAAGTGTCCTTGAACTTTATCCTTCAGAACTCTCAGGTGGAATGAAAAAGAGAGTGGGCATAGCAAGAGCCATAGCAACAAATCCTAAACTCATCATCTACGATGAGCCTACCTCTGGCCTTGATCCCATCACAAGCAGAATGATAGATGACCTTATTCTGTCTTTGAGAGATAAAACGGGCACCACCTCCATAGTGGTGTCCCACGACCTTATATCAGCTTTTAGTATATCTGACAGGATTATGGTGCTAAAAGATGGCAAAATGGTGCAGATAGGTTCTCCTCAAGAAATACTCTCTTCTGAAATACCCTTTGTGAAGGAGTTTCTAAGGAGCGGATTTGCACATAAAACATAGCCTTTTTTAACTTATCAAAGAATGCCAAAATAAGAGTCCGTCGTGAGAGCCAAGGATGTCTTCACTTGCTCGCTCTGGATGTGGCATAAGGCCAAAGACATTACCTTCTTTGTTGCACACCCCTGCTATGTTTCCCACAGAGCCGTTTGGGTTGGAAGAGGGCGTTATGTTTCCCTCTTGATCGCAATATCTTAGAACTATCTGGTTTCTCTCCTCCATCTCTTTAAGGATATCCTCGGGTACATAATACCTTCCTTCACCGTGAGCTATGGGTATTTTGAGCACCTCTCCCTTTTCTATCTTTCTTGTGAAAGGAATTTGGGTGTTTTCTACCCTCAAATAGACATCCTTACAGACAAACCTGAGGTTTTCGTTTTTGAGCAAAGCTCCCGGTAGTAAGTGAAGCTCTGTGAGAATCTGAAAGCCGTTGCATATACCAAGCACAAGCCCACCTTTTTGAGCAAAGTCTTGTACAGCGTAAGCTAAGGGTGTTTTACTTGCAAGGGCACCAGCTCTTAGGTAATCTCCAAAGGAAAAGCCACCGGGAAGCACCACACAGTCGTAGCCTTTTAAGTCTTTCTGTGTGTAATGCACAAACTCCACAGGCTGACCGAGAACATCCTTTATCACATAATACACATCGTAATCACAGTTAGAGCCCGGAAATACACAAACCGCAAACTTCATTCTATGATGTACTCCTCAATGAGAGGATTCACCAAAAACTTCTCTACAAGCTCCTTTATGTTGGTGCCATCTTCCACCTCAAGGTCTATCACCTTTCCCACTTTTACATCTTTGACACTGTAGCCGTTTTCCAAGAGCATCTCCTTTACCGCCCTACCTTCTGGGTCCAAAAGTCCTTTTTTGGGAAGGATCAAAACTCTCACTTTCATGCAGTTAAGATTATAGCTCAATGCCTTTTATGTGTTCAACTTCTTTGCCCCTCACTATCAGAGCGTCTATTCTTATATTCTCGTAGGGATTTTCTGCCAAAAACTCCTCTATGCATCTTAGCAACCTTTCCATCTTTCTTTTGTCTATGCGTTCTGCGGGATCTGCAAAGGTCATTTTGGTAGAGCCTTTCACTTCAACAAACACTAGGGTATTACCTTCTATGGCTATAATGTCTATTTCTCCACCTTTGCAGTAAAAGTTTCTGTGAAGTATCTTGTAGCCTTGGGATTCTAAATACGCACAAGCTATATCCTCAAACTTCTTTCCTTTCAAGAACTTCCTCTACATACTGAATGACTTCTTCATAGGTTGGGCTTGCGGTCCCCAGCTTGCTAACCACTATACCAGCACACACGTTGGCAAGCTCACAGGCAATATCCCAATCAAAACCCGACAGAACACAAGCGGTAAGCACTGCAATTACAGTATCCCCTGCACCAGTTACATCATAAACCTGCCTTGCCCTTGCGGGATATAAATTAAATTCCTTGTCAAAAAGCGCTATACCCTTTGGACCTAAGGTTATGGTAAGAGTTTTCAGATTTAGCTCTTTTTTAAGACCCCAGCCAAGCTCTTCAAGGCTATCCGCACTATACATCTGTTTTGCTTCCTTTTCGTTAGGTGTCATAAGGTCCGCACCTTTGTAAAGGTGAGCGTTCTGTGGCCTTGGGTCTATGGAATAAAACTTTCCTTTGGACCTTACCGCCTTTACAACCTCCTCACACACCACACCTTTTGCATAGTCTGATAAGATGATCCCATCCACATCAAGGTCTAAATTTTCTAAGATTTTTTTTAATACCTTTCCTTCTGGTGGCTTTCTCTCTTCCCTGTCTATCCTAATGAGCTGTTGAGACATGGATATTACCCTTACCTTCTGAGTTGTAGGCCTGCTTGGGTCCTGTACGGTAAGGTCCTGCACATTACTCTCCTTTAGAAGATCCTTTATTATATTCCTCCCAGAGTCTTCTCCTGTGATGCCCACCAGGTAGGTTTTCACACCAAGTGTGCTTAGATTACTGGCAACATTACCCGCCCCTCCAAGTCTGAACTCTTCCCTTTGGACTTCCACTATAGGAACGGGTGCTTCGGGAGATATGCGCTCTACTTTTCCAAACACGTATCTGTCAAGGATAACATCACCCACTACTAAGATTTTTAGGTTTTTGAATCTCTCAAAGGCAGTGGATACTATCTCTTTGTCCAGCTTCATTAAATCACCATTGGGGTGCAATTTTTGCCTTTTTGTTCAGATACTTATCTACCGCAAGGGCTGCCTTTACTCCGTCTGCTGCAGCAATAACCGCCTGCTTTATGTTGTTGCAAAGGACATCACCCGCAGCAAACACGCCTGGGACGGAGGTCATCATCTCCTCATTAACCACTATGCAGTGTTCATCGGTCATTTCCACTTGGTTCATGAGAAAGTCCACAGAAGGCTTGTTCCCACCAAGGAATATGAACACTCCATCCACCTGAAGAAGTTTGGTTTCTTTGGTCTTCACATCCTGAAGCTTTATACCTTCTACCACAGAACTACCTACTATTTCCAACACCCTGTGGTGAAGAAGTATCTCAATATTCTTGTGGGACTCTATCTCTTGGATCATCTCAGGTGGTGCCTTTATCCTGCTGGATGGCACCACGAGGTATATCTTGCTGGCAAAGCGCGCAATAAACTCTGTCTCTTCTAAAGCGTAATCATCTTCTCCTACAACTGCAACAGGTCTGCCTTTGAAGAAAGCTGCATCACAAACACCACAGTAGGATACTCCCTTACCCAAAAACTCCTCTTCCCCTTTATACTTGTTAGTCCTCTCCATAGCACCAGAGGCTATTATGACCGCCCTTCCTTTAAATTCCCTACCATCTATGGTGTATACCTTTTTGATCTCACCAAGGAGGTCTGTGGCTATCACTTTACCCCTTACAAACTCCGCACCAAAGGCTTTTGCGTGTTCCCTCATAAGTTTCAAAAGTTCGTAGCCTGATATGGGTCCCCTTATGCCCGGATAGTTCTCTATCTGCTGAGTAACTCCCAAAGCACCGTCTGCTTCTGCCCTATAGAGTACCAAAGTGGAGAGTCCTGCCCTTGCTGTGTATATAGCAGCAGAAGAACCAGCCGGTCCTGCTCCAATTATTACCACATCGTAGACCTTATCAGTGTTAAAGTTCAATGTGAGTTCCATTTTATACCTCCACCAAAGTTTTAAATATATTCCTCGCCACTTAAAGCTTCATGAACCTTTCCTACCAACTTTTCGGAAGGTTTTAGTGTTTTCTTGCCTTTTCTCCATTTGGCAGGACATGCTTCGTCAGGATGGCTCATAAGGTATATGTTGGCTTCCATCTTTCTTATTAGCTCTTCCGCATTTCTTCCTACGTTATAAAAGTTTATCTCAGGACCTACCAAAACACCCTCAGGGTTTATTATAAAAGTACCTCTCAAAGAAAGCCCCGTGTTCTCATCATAAACACCAAAAAGTCTGGAAACTCTGCCTGTAGGGTCTGCGCCCATAGGAAACTTTACTTTTTCTAAGAGTTTTTCACTTTTGTGCCAAGCAAGATGCACGTACTTGGTATCTGTTGATACAGATATAACCTCAACACCCATCTTCTGAAGTTCCTCGTACTTTTCTGCCAAATCCGCAAGCTCTGTGGGACACACAAAGGTAAAGTCCGCCGGATAGAAAAAGAGCACTACCCATAGGTCCCTTAAAACCAAGTGAGGTTTATAATGATACTCTATGAAGATAGAAGATCTAAGAGGTGTTGCGTGGAGGTTTAACGAAAGGCTCAGATTCATAGCAAAAAGAGGAGAGGTGCTTGAGGAAGAGTACGAACCTACGGTAAGGGAGATAATAAAAAGGGTAAAGCAAGAAGGTGATAAAGCTATCATAGAGTATACAGAGAAGTTTGATGGGATAAAGCTTTCGGAGGACACCTTGGAGATACCTTACGAAGAGTTGGAAAAGGCTTACAACGAAATAGAAGAGGATGTGCGTTCCGCTCTTGAGATAGCTCACGAGAGGATAAGGAGATTTCACGAACTTCAAAAAGAGAGGTCTTTTTTCACGGAAGAAAACGGCATCCTTCTTGGTATGAAGGTTATGCCTTTGGAAAGGGTAGGGGTTTATGTACCCGGTGGCAAGGCATCTTATCCATCAACAGTCCTTATGAATGTGGTACCTGCGGTAGTTGCTGGAGTTGAAGAAGTTATAATGGTCTCGCCCAAGCCTAACAAGTATACCCTTGCCTCTGCCTTTATATCTGGTGTGAGTAGAGTTTACCAGATAGGTGGTGCTCAAGCTGTTGCAGGACTTGCTTATGGAACACAAACTATACCAAAGGTTGATAAAATAGTGGGTCCGGGCAACATATACGTATCCATTGCAAAAAAACTTCTTTTTGGTGTGGTAGATATAGATATGTTTGCAGGTCCATCTGAGATACTTGTTATATCAGATGGCACTTGCGACCCATCTTGGGTGGCTGCTGATCTTCTCTCTCAGGCAGAGCACGATGAACTAGCCGGAGCCTTTCTCATCACAACTGATGAAAAGCATGCCATTAGAGTGAAAGAAGAACTTGAAAAACTCATAGAAGACTTACCAAGAAAGGAAATTGCCAGAAGGTCCATAGAGCGCTTTGGAACCATATTCCTTGTAGAAGACCTCTACAAAGCCTGTGAAGTAGCTAACCACATAGCACCAGAGCACCTTGAAGTGCTCACCGAAGACCCCTTTTCTATCCTTCCCTATATAAAGCACGCAGGAGCCATATTTTTAGGAAGATACAGCACAGAAGCCTTAGGAGACTACATCCTTGGTCCTAACCACACCTTACCCACAGGTGGCACCGCTAAGTTTTTCTCACCTTTGGGTGTATATGACTTTGTCAAAAGAAGCTCCGTTCTTTATGTTTCTAAAGAAGGTTTTGATAGACTTGCAGAACCCACCGAAAGCATAGCAAAGGCAGAAGGACTATTCGCCCACTATATGTCTGTAAGGATAAGGAGAGAAACATGAAGAAGGCACTACTTTTGTTTATTCTGTGTTTGACCTATGCGTGCGCACCTCTTGTGTGTCCTGGTGAAAAAGAAGTAAGGCAGGCATATTCGGAAGATTCCGCACCAAAGGACTACAACGCTTTTGTATCCCTAAGATACGGTATCCTTAGAGTACCCATCTATATAGAGAAATCCCAAAGTGGATACACCCTCAGAAGTCCTCAGACAGGAACAGTGCTTTTCAAAGACACTAACCTTTGTGTGGGAGCAACCTGCATTGACCTTCCCTTAACTCCTGACGCTCTTATCTTCGGTACAGTTTTGACAGGTGATGAGAAAGTGTCTTGTTCATTGGGATCTTTAGCTTTTGAGAGAGATGATGGCTTATACAAAAGAAAGTACATTTTTAGCAACGGACAGCTAAAAAGGGTAGAGCTTATTGACAAGAAGAGGGATAAGATTATCGTCCTTGATTACCCTGAAAGGAACAAACAAGGCTATTACAAAAATGTCAAGATAAGCATAGAAGATATTAGCTTCAACCTAAGTGTAGACCAAATAAATTTTAGGAGGTGAGGCATGGACAGGGTGTATAGCATAGAAGATAGCATAAAGATGATAGTAGAGAACTTCTTTAAGGATATAGACAAGAAAGAACCCTTTAACACAGAGCTCTCCCAGTATGTATTTACGCTCAAGTCCAAGCTACTTCAGATCTCAAGTCAGTTTAGTGGTGATTACGATACGGGTAGCAAAAGTCTAAACAGTGCGGTGGAAGCCTTAGGAAAAGCCATTGAAAAAGCAGTCAACAGCATAGATCTTCAGCAGGAAAAACAGTTAGAAAGAGCCCTGAAGGCTCTAGAAAGCACTAACCAACTGCTAAAGGAGTTTCTCTATGATCCTAGAGTAAAAGATAAGGAAACCATCTCTATGATAACTGGCAAAGTAGGAGAGATGGTAGAAAACTTAAACTATGAAATAAGAAGACGTTCTAGCTTTATAAAGCGCATCAGAAAACTTTTGGGTATATGAAAGGTAAGGATTTTTTAGCTTTAACAGTAGGCTTTAATATTCTTGGTGGTATATTAGCAGGGCTTGCGGTAGGGTATGCCTTTGACAAGTGGCTTATGGAGGGAGTTTTTAAAATCAGGAGCTTTCCTCTTGGTCTTCTCTTTTTCTTCTTTATAGGCATCCTCTCAGGCTTTTGGAACACTTACAAGGATCTGAGAAGACTCTCCTAAACTCTAATATCAAAAAAATCAATAAAGTTGAGTAAAACACACTAAAAAATTCTTTCTATACCTCTTGACAAAAGAGAGAGATGTTAATATAATATTCCATAGAAAAAACATTAAGGAGGTAAGGACATGGCTAAGCTGAGACCACTGTACGATAAGGTAGTTGTCAAAAGGATGGAAGAGCAAGAACAAAAGACACCCTCTGGCATCATCATACCTGACACAGCAAAAGAAAAACCTCAGATAGGCGAAGTTATCGCTGTGGGTGATGGTAAGCTTTTAAGCAACGGACAGGTGGTCTCTCCTAAGGTGAAGCAGGGGGATAAGGTGATTTTCAATAAGTACGCTGGTACAGAAGTGGAACTTGATGGAGAAAAGTACCTAATAATGTCTGAAGATGAAATTCTTGCAATAATTGAGTAAAAAAATTTTAAAAGGAGGTGAAAAAATGGCAGCAAAGAAGGTCGTTTACGGAGAGGAAGCAAGGGCAAGACTCAAAGCTGGAGTTGATAAGCTTGCTAATGCAGTTAAAGTTACCCTTGGTCCAAGAGGTAGGGAGGTAATTATAGAGAAAAAGTGGGGTACTCCAGTTGTCACTAAAGACGGCGTTACAGTAGCTAAAGAAATAGAGCTAAAAGATCCTTATGAAAATATGGGCGCTCAATTGGTAAAAGAGGTAGCATCCAAAACTGCAGATGTAGCTGGTGACGGAACTACCACAGCAACAGTTCTTGCTCAAGCCATATTCAACGAAGGACTAAAAGCAATAGCATCAGGCGCAAATCCCATGGACCTCAAAAGAGGAATAGACAAGGCGGTCCAAGTGGTAGTAGAAGAGATAAAGAAACTCTCTATTCCCGTATCTGGTAGGAAAGAGATAGAACAAGTGGCAACCATATCTGCCAATAATGACACAACCATAGGTAAGATCATAGCGGATGCTATGGAAGCTGTAGGAAAGGACGGAGTTATAACCGTTGAAGAATCCAAGTCCGCAGAAACCACCCTTGAAACAGTCCAAGGTATGCAGTTTGACAGAGGATACCTATCACCTTACTTCATAACAAATCCTGACAAAATGGAAGCTGTACTTGAAGAACCCTACATACTCATATACGAAAAGAAAATATCCAATGTAAAAGACCTACTCCCCATACTTGAACAAGTAGTAAGAGCAGGCAAACCTCTACTGGTCATAGCGGAAGATGTTGAGGCTGAAGCTCTGGCAACATTAGTGGTAAACCACATAAAGGGTGTTATAAGGGCTTGCGCTGTAAAAGCTCCTGGTTTTGGTCAAAGGAGAAAGGACTACCTGCAAGATATAGCTATACTCACAGGTGGTACTGCTATAACTGAAGAGCTCGGTATAAAACTTGAAAGCGTAACTCTTGATATGCTCGGAAGGGCAGACAAAGTGATCGTGGACAAGGACAACACTACTATAGTAGGTGGTAAAGGTTCTAAGGAAGCTATACAAGCAAGGATAGAGCAAATTAAGAAGCAGATACTTGAAACCACATCAGATTACGACAGAGAAAAACTTCAAGAAAGACTTGCAAAACTCTCTGGTGGAGTTGCTATTATAAGAGTGGGTGCTGCTACAGAAGCTGAGCTTAAAGAAAAGAAAGCAAGGGTAGAAGACGCAGTACATGCTACAAAAGCAGCTGTTGAAGAGGGTATAGTTCCCGGTGGTGGTGTAGCATTAGTAAGAGCTTCCGAAGCGTTAGATAACCTCAAGGCAGACAATCCAGACCAACAGCTGGGTATAGACATAATAAAGAAAGCTTGCAGAACACCTCTTAGACAAATAGCTACCAATGCAGGATTTGAAGGTTATGTGGTACTTGAAAAGGTCCTCCAACTTGGAAAAGAAAAGGGTAAGAACTGGGGATTTGACGCAGCATCTGGAGAGTACAAAGATATGGTTGAAGCTGGTATCATAGACCCCACAAAAGTGGTGAGAACAGCTATACAGAACGCAGCATCTGTTGCAGGTACCATGCTAACCGCAGAAGCATTGGTAGCAGAAATACCCGAAGAGAAGAAGGAAAAAGCACCCGCACCTGAAATGCCCGAGCTTGACTAACCCTTTCTCTCCCTCCCTCTTTGGGAGGGAGTTATTAATTCAAAAGAGCCAAATAAACAGGAGCGGTAAAAAGTAAAGAATCAAATCTGTCTGTAAAACCACCGTGTTCTCCAAGCGCTCCAGAAAAATCCTTTATTCCTACCTGTCTTTTTATAAAGCTTTTGAAAAGATCACCGGCTACCGCACAGAGAACCAAAAAACATCCGTAGATTATGGAAATGTCTGAGACAAAATACAAAAAAGTTATACCACTTATAAAGCCACCCATAAAGCCTTCCCAAGTTTTTTTAGGTGAGAGCTTAGGAAAAAAAGGATGCTTACCAAAGTTTTTTCCCACATAGTAGGATGCTACATCTATAACCCACACAAAGATCAAAAGCTTTAAAAGTTGGTAGCTGTCCATTATCTTGATGCTGTAAAGGTATGATGGTAAAACTCCTGCGTATATAAGAATGAAAAGAGATTTTAGGAAATCTTCCATGTTCCAACTTCTGTAGCCTATAACTAAGGAGAAAAAGGCGGAAATTACTATACCAACACCAGTGTGGATACAGGCGGTTAAAAATACCAAAATCGCAAATAAAGGATTAAGATAAATCTTAAGGGCTTTTGATACCTCCCAAGCGATGACAAAGGATAAAAGGGCTAACGCAAAGAGAAAAATATAAAAAGGTGAGAAAACCAATGCTATAGAAACAATACCTACAGTAAGTCCTATGAACTCCCTACTCTTGTAGAACCGCTCCAAACTTTCTTATCCTCCTTGAGTAGTCCTCTATGGCTTTTAAAAGCTCAGATCTGTCAAAATCAGGCCAGTAAGTTTCCGTAAAGTAGAGCTCCGTGTAGGCTAAATTCCAAAGAAGGAAGTTGGATACTCTCTTTTCCCCTCCTGTTCTTATAAGAAGGTCCGGATCTGGCATGCCTCCTAAATCAAGTAAGTTTGAAAAGGTACTTTCGTCAATATCCTTCAATCCAACATGTAAAACTTTCTTTACCGCCCTTAAAATGTCATCCCTACCGCCATAATCAATAGCTATACAAACAGTTATATTATTACACTCTTTGCTGTCTTCTTCCAGCTCTTCCATAAGCTGGACGAGTCTTTTGGGTAGTCTATCTCTTCTTCCTATGAACTTTAACCTAACACCCTTTTTTATGAGGTCCTCTTTTCTTCTTTTAAAGTAAGACTCAAAAAGTTCAAAAAGTGCCCCTACCTCTTCTTTAGGCCTTTTCCAGTTTTCCGTTGAAAAGGTAAAGAGGGTTAGATACTTAACACCAAGCTGTAAGCATGTATCTACAAGCTCCTCTGCTCTCTTTACACCTTCGTAATGTCCACTTATTCTTGGAAGCCCTCTCTTCTTAGCCCATCTTCCATTCCCATCCATTATGACCGCAATGTGTTTGGGTATATTCAGAGAGGTCATTTTCCAAGCTTTCTTTTAGCTATCTCTGCCTCTTCCGAACGAGGATAGTCCTTAATTAAGTTCTCATAAAACTCTTCTGCTTTCTGCTGATTGCCCTTTAGTTCGTAAAGTCTGGCAAGTTGAAGATACACAGATGGTGCTTTGTTGCAGTCTGGCAATTCACCTTTTTTACACTTTTCTACTAAGGTAAGCCAAACCGCCTGCGCCTTATCAAGTTCTCCAAGGTCCTTAAAGATAGTCCCAAGCCAAAAGTAAGCATTGTCTGTGAGCGGGGTTTTGGGATTTTTCCTTATGAACTCTATAAACTTTTCCTTTGCAAGATTAAGCTGTTTTTGGTTATACAAATTCATAGCTTCGTCATATTCCGCTTGATAGCTCTCCGCAGGTTTTTGCTGTACCTGTGTATTCTTTCTGCTTTCATCTGGAAGTCTTACAGAAACTGTACTGTCTTTGCCTGTTTTTAGTCTTTCCACCTCAAGCCTAAGCTTCGTTAGACTTTCTGCGAGGTTATCAACTCTTGTTTCTGTTTTTATGTTCTGCTCTTCTAGCCTTCTTTGCCTTTCCTCAAGCTTGTTTAGTCGCTCATCAATTTTTGCAAACTTTTGATCTAACTCCTCCTTTGTAACGGGACCACAGGCCGTAAGACCTAAAAGGATAAACCAAAGTACTTTTTTCATACGATAAATTATAACAGCACTACAATGTTTAGTGACCTTTTAACTTTTTGAGGAGTCTGTTCCAAAAGTTCTGGTTTTCCTCTTTTGGTAGCAAGTCCTTTTTGCCCCTTGGTGCTATTAGGTACACATCTATACCTTCTGTCTGCAGGATTAGGTCTTTGTATATACCGCCTGCAAAAGCACCCTCCCTTCTTGGCTTGCCCAAGATTATTTTGGTAATGCCCTCCCTTTTGGCGTAGTTTATGATCTCCTTTGCTACGTTGTTGCCCTTCAAAACCTCTACCTTACCCCCTAAGCGTCTTGTAAGCTCTATTGCTCTATTTAGCCAGTTCTTCTCTTCTTCTGTGAAGTTCTTGGCTCTGTCTGTTTCTACATATAAGGCTATCCACTCTACACCTCCAAGCTCTGAGGAGAGCCTATAGGTTGCTCTCACGAGCTGTGTGGCATAGGGACTTGCATATATGCCTACGAGCAACTTCTCCTTCAAGCCAAGAGGTCCCAAAAAGCCTCTCTGTCTTAGATAGCCTTTGAGCCTTTCATCCAACTGTTCTGCGAGCACCCTCAGAGCTAACGTCCTCAAAGCTATCAGGTTTCCTATTCTGAAGAATCTATTTACTGCCTCCTGTGCCATGTCCTTTACATAAACTTTACCCTCTTTTAGTCTTTTGAGGAGATCCCTTGGGGTAAGTCTATGAGTTTTATTTCTTTGGCACTCTTCACAAAGGGGTCAGGAACTGTTTCCCTTACCTCCACACCTGTAATTTGCAAAACTATGTCCTTTAGGCTCTCTAAGTGCTGTATGTTCATGGCGGTAAAGACATCTATGCCTGCATCTAAAACCTTTTTTATGCTCTGGTACCTCTTCTCTTCAGAAAAGCCGGGGGGATTTGTGTGAGGTAGCTCATCTATGATCACTATCTGTGGTCCGGATGAGGTTTAGACATGTTAAGGTACTCAAAAATCAAAGCACTCACAAATA
>JAGDVY010000035.1 GCA_023255875.1 Hydrogenobacter sp.
CATTTACGTGCTCTTTCTCCCTTATAAACTTCTCCTTTGCCATTGTAATACCTCCGCATATTCGTTAAGTTTTAGCTCCTGCCATACGTTCCCCTATGATCTGTTCCGCTATGCTTTGGGGAACTTCATCGTAATGAGAAAATTTCATTATAAAGGTTCCTCTTCCCTGTGTCAAGCTTCTTAGTGTGGTAGCATAACCAAACATCTCCGCCAAAGGTACTAGAGCTTTAATCACCGTTATCACGCCTTTGTTTTCCATTCCCATTATCTTGCCTCTTCTGGAGTTAAGGTCTCCTATAACATCTCCCACATAATCTTCGGGAGTCTCAACTTCCACCTCCATTATAGGTTCAAGAAGGACGGGATTTGCCTTTTTAGCTGCCTCTTTGAAAGCTATAGAACCGGCTATCTTGAAAGCCATTTCTGAAGAGTCCACCTCGTGATAGGATCCATCAAAGAGTCTCACTTTGACATCCACCACGGGATAACCTGCCAATACGCCACTTTGCATGGCTTCTCTAATACCTTGTTCTACCGCAGGAATAAACTCTTTGGGTATTACACCACCTACTATAGCATTTTCAAACACAAAACCTTGACCCCTTTCTAAGGGTTCTATTTCTATCACCACGTGTCCATACTGTCCTCTTCCACCTGTCTGCCTTATGAACTTACCTTCCGCCTGGGCAGGTTTTTTGATGGTTTCTTTGTATGCCACTTGAGGCTTACCCACATTCACCTCTATACCGTACTCTCTTTTCATTCTGTCTACCATGATCTCAAGGTGCAATTCTCCCATACCGTGTATTAGGGTTTGACCTGTTTCTGGATCAACGCTTGCCTTAAAGGTGGGATCCTCTTTCATGTACTTGTTGAGAACCTGGGATAACTTTTCTTGATCCTTCTTTGTCTTTGGCTCTATTGCCATAGAAATGACGGGCTCAGGGAACTCAAGTTTTTCAAGAAGTATTGGGAACTTTTCATCACATAGGGTATCTCCCGTTGTGGCATCCAAACCTACCGCTGCAACTATCTCACCTGCAGCTGCTTCCTGAACATCTTCCCTGGAGTTAGCGTGCATCAAAAGCAATCTTCCTACCCTCTCTTTCTTGTCTTTTGTAGCGTTGTAAACATAAGAACCTGCATATACCTTTCCGGAGAAAACTCTAAAGTAGGTGAGCTGTCCTGCATATGGGTCACTCATCACCTTAAATACATAAGCGCAGAAGGGCTCTTCGTCTAAAGGTTTCCTTTCTTCTTCCTCTGAAGTTTTGGGGTTTATGCCTTTTACGGGTGGCACATCAAGGGGAGAGGGAAGATAGTCTATTACCGCATCCAAAAGAGGTTGAATACCTTTATTTTTAAAGGCAGAACCACAAAGCACAGGCACCAGCTTTCTATTTATGGTAGCAGTTCTTAAGACTCTTTTAAGGTCCTCAACGGGTATTTCCTCTCCCTCCAAGTACCTCATCATGAGTTCATCATCGTGTTCTACTATAGCTTCCACCATCTTGGATCTCCATTCTTGAGCCTTTTCTACGTATTCGGAGGGAATATCAATCACCTCGTACTTAGCGCCCAGAGTTTCCTCAAGCCAGATGATGGCTTTCATGTTCATAAGGTCTATAACACCCTTAAACTGATCTTCCGCACCTATGGGTATTTGAATTGCAACGGGTTTTATGCTGAGCTTTTTATCTATTTCGTTAAGGACTCTGTAAAAGTCCGCACCTAATCTGTCCAGTTTGTTTATGAAGGCTATTCTTGGAACTCCAAATCTATCTGCCCACCTCCAGTTGGCTTCTGACTGAGGCTGAACACCTTCTACTGCAGAAAAGATAAAGATAATACCGTCAAGAACCTTCATTGATCTTACTACTTCAACGGAGAAGTCCACGTGTCCTGGAGTGTCTATGATGTTTATTTGGTGATCCTTCCAGTAGCATGCGGTGGTTGCTGCGGTTATGGTAATACCTCTCTCTTTTTCCTGAGGCATCCAGTCCATAGTAGCAGCACCTTCGTGCACTTCTCCTATCTTGTAGGTTTTTCCTGTGTAGTAGAGTATCCTTTCGGTAGTTGTAGTCTTACCAGCATCTATGTGAGCTACTATACCTATATTCCTGAGCCTTTCTATAGGTACTATCCTAGGCATCTTTTATCCTCCTTTACCACCTAAAGTGGGCAAACACTTTATTGGCTTCTGCCATTTTGTGGGTATCTTCTTTTCTCTTTATGGCACCACCTTTTCCTTCAAGCACATCCAAGAGTTCCGCTTTTAGTCTCTCCACCATAGTGTAGCTACCTCTGTGCCTTGGTCTGGTTCTTGCTGCTTCTACAAGCCACTTTATAGCCAAGCTTATCTGCCTTCTTGGAGGCACTTCTACTGGTACTTGGTATGTGGCACCACCTACTCTTCTGGGTCTTACCTCGTACTCGGGTTTTAACAGCTCTACCACTTTATGTAAGAGTTCTACGGGTGTCATCTTAGCTTCTTTTGCTGCCTCTTCCAACGCTGTATATACTATGTATTCCGCAACACTCTTTTTGCCATCTTTCATAACCTTATTTATAAGCTTGGCAACAAGCACGTCTCCATAAATTGGGTCTGGAGGTATTTCTCTGGGAGGGACTGGTCCTTTTCTGGGCATTACTTCTTACCTCCTGCCTGTTGTTTAGGTCTCTTAGTTCCGTATTTGGACCTTGACTGTCTTCTGTTGGCAACACCTGCAGCGTCAAGGGCACCTCTTATTATCTTATACCTTACTCCCGGAAGGTCTTTAACTCTTCCACCTCTTACCAACACTATGGAGTGTTCCTGAAGGTTATGGCCTTCTCCTGGTATGTATGCGGTCACTTCTATACCGTTGGAGAGTCTTACCCTTGCTACCTTCCTCAGAGCAGAGTTAGGTTTTTTAGGTGTTACCGTATAGACTCTTATGCAGACTCCTCTCTTTTGGGGATTTCCTTGCAAAGCGGGCGACTTGCTCTTTTTCTTCTTCTTCTCTCTACCGTGCCTTACAAGCTGGTTTATGGTAGGCATTGCATCCTCCTTTCAAAGCAGTCTAATATTATAACACATCTTTGAAGGCTCTTGTTTTGGCTTCTTCTACAACCTTTACTTGGGAGTATCTTTCTGAACCTGTACCTGCAGGTATTAGGTTTCCTATGATCACGTTCTCCTTTATACCTCTAAGATCGTCAACTTTACCTTCACAGGATGCGTCAGTGAGCACCTTGGTAGTCTCTTGGAAGGATGCGGCGGATATCCAGCTTCTGGAGGTGAGCGCAGCTTTGGATATGCCTACCAAAATGGGTTCCACTTTGGGTAGTTTGCCACCTTCTTCTTTTATCCTTTGGATTTCTTGCTCCAAGTCTTCTATATCTACTTCCTCATTTACCAAGAACCTGCTGTCTCCGGGGTCTATTACCCTTCTCTTTCTTAGCATCTGTCTTATGATGATCTCAAAGTGCTTGTCGTTTATGTCAACACCTTGGAGTCTATAGACCATCTGCACTTCCTTGAGTAGGAACTTTTGGAGCTCTTCCATACCCTTTATCTTTAGGATCTCCTCAGGCACAGGCGTACCATCAGTTAGTGGATCTCCTGCACTGACCGTATCTCCGTTTTTAACAAGCAAGTGCTTACCTTTGGGGACAAAGTACTCTCTTTGCAAGCCCATCTCCTTGTTATACACAACAACCTTATAACCTCTTCCCTTTATTCTCACTTGTCCGTCTATTTCTGCCTTTATAGTGTCTGTTATGTTGGCTCCTTTTTGCACATACTGACCGTGGCTTACAAGTATATACTCATCTTTCTTTATATCGTACTTTCTTGTTTCTCCAGTTTTGGGATTGTAGAGGATCACTTCGTCCGCATCTTCGTAAATTCTGACTGTACCGTCTATTTCGCTGAGTATGGCAGGATTTTTGGGTCTTCTTGCTTCAAAAAGCTCCTCCACTCTAGGAAGACCTCCCACTATGTCTCTTACCTTTGCCATCTCTTTGGGTATTCTTGCTAGCACGTCTCCGGGCTGGACCTCATAGTCCTTTACCACGTAGTATTTGTGCTGTATTTCTGTACCTTCAGATTCACTGCAGGTAGGACATATGAGCCATTCTACCTTTATGTTTTCTGGAGGAATGTTGAGGATGGAGTTTACAGGAAGGTCATAAACGAGCTCTCTACCATCTTGGGTGGTAACCACTATCCTTGGGGTGTGTAGCATGGCGTCCTTGGGTCTTGTGAAGGAAACTACAGTGGATGTTTTACCAGAGAAGGGGTCTCTCTCTTCTTTTACGGTCACATCAAGCACTATGTCTTTGAACTCTACCTTTCCACCTTCTTCCGCTATGATGTAGGTGTTGAAGGGGTCCCACTCTGCGAGGGTGGTGCCTTCCTTTACTTCAGCACCTTCTTCTACTAAGATGACAGCACCGTATGGTACCGCATGTCTTTCTATGGGTCTTGAGTCTTTATCAAGTATGGCTATACCTGCATCCTTTGATATGTTTATGTACTTGCCTTCTCTGTTCCTTATGAGTTTCATGTTGTAGTACTTTACTTTTCCGCTTGTTTCGGACACAAGAACGTTCTGAACCTTTTCTGCAACCGCTGCACCACCTATGTGGAAGGTCCTCATGGTGAGCTGAGTTCCTGGTTCTCCTATGGACTGAGCTGCAATTATACCTACCGCTTCTCCTATATCAACAAGCTTTCTTTGGGAGAGGTCCCATCCGTAGCACATGGCACACACGCCAAACTTAGTTTCACAGGTGAGGGGTGATCTGACCTTTACCTTTTCTATACCTGCATGCACTATCTTATCCGCAAGAGCTTCGTCTATTATCTGGTTGCGCTTGGCTATAATTTCACCTGTGTATGGGTCTATTAGGTCCTCTGCCAAGGTTCTGCCAATGATCCTGTCTCTTAGAGGTACTTTTTCTTCACCACCTTCTACTATAGCGGTCATTTCTATACCTTTGAGGGTACCACAGTCCTCTTCTGTTATCATAATGTCTTGAGCTACATCCACAAGTCTTCTGGTTAGGTAACCTGCAAAGGCGGTCTTTAATGCTGTGTCCGCAAGACCTTTTCTTGCACCATAAGTGGATATGAAGTACTCAAGAACAGAGAGCCCTTCCCTAAAGTTGGATATGATGGGGGTTTCTATGAACTCTCCCGTGTGCTTTGCCATAAGTCCTCTCATAGCTGCGAGCTGTCTTATCTGATCCCTGTTTCCTCTTGCTCCAGAGTTTGCCATCATGTATATGGGGTTGAAGATACCAGGATATACCTTTTCTCCTTCTTTTCTTGGGGTTCTTTCTATCTCTTCAAACATGGACTTGGAAACTTTGTCAGTGATCTCAGACCACAGGTCTATTATCCTGTTGTAGCGTTCTTTGTTAGTGAGCAGACCTTTCATGTACTGGTCTATTATCTCGTCCGCTTGTTCAAAGGCGGATTTGAGTATTTCCTTCTTTACGCTGGGTATTTGCAGGTCATCTACGCTTATGGATATTCCCGCTTTGGTTGCCATATTAAAGCCCAACTCTTTTAGGTCGTCAAGGAAGTTTGCTGTCCTTTCTACTCCGTACTTGTTGTATATGTCTGCTATGAGCTTGGAGACCTTTTTCTTGTCCAAAGGTTCGTTTACAAAGGGATGACCTTCGGGTAGTATGCTGTTAAACAGTACCCTTCCCGGGGTTGTTTCTATGATTTTACCATCTTCTAGTCTTAGCTTTATCTTGGCATGAAGGTCTACCTTTTGGTTTTCAAGAGCCAATAGCACTTCCTCTTTGCTCAAAAAGAGCTTTCCTTCACCTTTTGCTCCCGGGACTTCTTGTGTGATGTAATACACACCTAAGATAATGTCCTGAGATGGCATGGTGATGGGTTTTCCGTGAGCGGGAGATAGGATGTTTTGAGTGGAGAGCATGAGAATGTAAGCTTCTAACTGCGCGGTTATGCCTAAGGGTACGTGAACAGCCATTTGGTCTCCATCAAAGTCCGCGTTAAAGGGTGGGCACACCAAAGGATGGAGCTGTATAGCTTTACCATCTATCAAAACAGGTTCAAATGCCTGTATGGACATTCTGTGGAGAGTGGGTGCACGGTTGAGAAGTACTGGGTGCTGTTTTACTACTTCCTCAAGGCACTCCCACACTTCTGGTGTTTTTTGCTCTACGAGTTTCTTTGCGTTCTTTATGGAAGTTGCATAACCTTTCTCTTCAAGTCTTCTGTATACAAAAGGCTTGAAAAGTTCAAGAGCCATTATTCTGGGAAGCCCGCATTGGTGCATCTTGAGTTCTGGACCCACAACTATCACAGACCTTCCTGAGTAGTCCACTCTCTTTCCAAGAAGGTTCTGCCTAAAGCGCCCTTGTTTACCCTTCAGATAGTCCGCAAGGGACTTTAGAGGTCGCCCATTTTGGGTTATTACCCTTCCGCGCTTGCCGTTATCTATAAGAGCACTCACTACCTCCTGAAGCATTCTCTTTTCGTTTCTTATGATGATCTCTGGTGCGTCAAGCTCTATAAGTCTTTTGAGCCTGTTGTTCCTGTTTATGATCC
Organism: Hydrogenobacter sp.; assembly: GCA_023255875.1. Taxonomy (GTDB): domain Bacteria; phylum Aquificota; class Aquificia; order Aquificales; family Aquificaceae; genus Hydrogenobacter. Next base: position 6,575 of record JAGDVY010000035.1, read on the forward strand.
TTCTGTATAGGTCATTAAGGTCTGAGGTAGCAAACCTTCCTCCATCAAGCGCCACAAGAGGTCTCAGCTCCGGAGGAAGTACAGGCAGAACCTCAAGGATCATCCACTCGGGTTTGTTGCCACTCTTTATAAAGTCCTCTACAAGCTTAAGAACCCTTAAGGCTTTTCTTACCTTTGCCTCAGACACTTCCTTAAGAACCGCATTCCTTATATCTTCCTTTATCTTTTCAAACACTGGAAGGTCTTTCTTTTTCTCTCTTTGCTTTTCGTAATATTCACGCAGAGCTTCTCTGCCTGTAAGACAGTTTTCTCCACAATCCTCAGCAGAAAGCTCTCCTGTCTGTATGTTAAGGTAGTACTCTTCGTTTAAGATACCCAGTATGGCTTGTTCTAAGGTCATGTCTTGGGGATGCTTTATTTCTATGCCAAAGAGTCTAAAGTCTTCTGCTATGACTTTTACCATTTTGTGGTAGAGTTTTTTGTGCTTTTCCTCTAAGTGCTTTCCAAGGTCCTCAAAACCAAAGCTGTAGGGTTTTATCTCTTCCCTGAGCTTTTTGGCGTAAGCCTGAAGGTCAAGGCTTGCCAACACCTTCTTTATGATCTCTGCACCCATACCCCCTTCGTATCTGTGTTCTAAGCTTGTTGCGTATTCACTTATGTATGTATCTTCATCTACAACGTGGAGCTTTACAAACTTGGTGTTTCCTAAATCGTCCTTAATGGGTATAGTGTCTTCCATCTCCTCAAACTTCTTTTCTTCTTCTTCGTTCATGGGATACTCTATAACCAAGTAGGACTCAAAGTAGACAACCCTTTCTGCGTCCCTTGTGGTAAGGTTAAGCAAAGTAGCTATTTTGGAAGGCGAGCTCTTGAGAAACCATATGTGAGCAACGGGTGCTGCCAGCTCTATGTGCCCAAATCTTTTCCTTCTCACATAAGACCTTGTGACCTCAACACCACACCTATCGCATATAGTGCCCTCAAACCTTTTACCTCTATACTTTCCACACAGACACTCATAGTCCTTTATGGGACCGAATATCTTAGCACAGAAAAGTCCATCCTTTTCAGGCTTGTGGGTTCTGTAGTTTATGGTCTCTGGTTTCTTTACCTCCCCATAGCTCCAGCTTCTTATCTCTTCTGGCGAAGCTAACATAAGCTTTATCTTTTCAAAGGGAAGAAGTCCCTTTCTCATCTTTCTTCCTCCTCTATTTCAATCTGATCACAAGGCTTTGATTCTCCATTTTCACATTTGACATTCAAACCTAAGGCTTTTAGCTCTCTTACAAGCACCCTAAAGGACTCAGGTATACCGGGTGTGTAGGTGTATTTACCTTTTACTATGGCTTCATAAACCTTTGTCCTTCCTTCTATGTCGTCAGACTTAACCGTGAGCATCTCCTGCAAGGTGTATGCTGCACCGTGTGCTTCCAAAGCCCAAACTTCCATCTCTCCAAGTCTTTGACCTCCAAACTGTGCTCTTCCACCCAGAGGCTGTTGGGTGACCAAGGAGTAAGGACCAGTGCTTCTTGCGTGTATCTTGTCATCTACCATGTGTATGAGCTTGAGCATGTGCATGTATCCTACAGTCACCTTTGTGTCAAAGGGTTCTCCAGTCCTTCCATCATAAAGCACCGTTCTTCCATCTTCTGGTAGTCCTGCAAGTCTTAGAAGCTCTTTTATGTGCTCTTCGCTGGCACCCTCAAACACCGGTGTTGCTACAGGTATACCCTTCTCTGCATAACCTTTTACAACTTCCATAAACTCATCGTCGCTGAGGCTGTTTAGGAACTCCTCTATGTATTTAGCATTTTCACCATCTGGAGTGTCTCCTACAGAGTATATCCTCTTTAGGAACTCCACTATTTCCTTTCTGTCTGCCATTTCAGATATAAGCTCTCCAAGCTTTTTACCCAATTCTTTTAGAGCCCATCCTAAGTGAGTTTCAAGGATCTGACCCACATTCATACGAGATGGCACGCCAAGAGGATTTAGAACTATATCCACGGGTGTTCCATCTGGAAGGAAAGGCATGTCCTCCACAGGAAGCACTATAGATATAACACCTTTGTTTCCGTGTCTTCCTGCCATCTTATCGCCTACCTTTATCTTCCTCTTTTGAGCTATGTAGACCTTCACGAGCGCTATCACACCTGCTGGAAGCTCGCTCCTTTTACCTATGGATTCTTCCTTCTCTTTGTATATCCTTTCAAGAAGTTCTATTTGGGCTTTTGTTCTGTCTCTTATTTGGTTTATCTTTTCACAGAGTTCCTGGTCGTCAAAGAGGTTTTCCGGCTTTGCTACTATGTAGTTGAGAAGCACCTCAAAAGTATCTTCATCTATCTTTGTACCCGCTTTGTATGTCTTTTTCTTAACGGTAATATCTTTGCTTGTTTCCCTTCCCAAAACCAAACCTTTTATGACGCTGTTTCTGCCTTCTATTAGGAGTTTTTTCTTCTTTTCAAGTTCGTTGCGCAGATTTTCCTTTTCCTGTCTTTCCACGTGCTCTGCAAGGTAGTTGCGCCTTTCTCCTACCTTTCTTGCAAAAACTTGCACATCTACCACCACACCTTCTACACCCGGAGGACACCTCAAAGATGTGTCTTTGACATCTCTTGACTTCTCTCCAAAGATAGCCTGAAGAAGCTTTTCTTCAGGTGTTAGTTGCTGTTCCCCTTTGGGAGTGACCTTTCCTACAAGTATGTCTCCTGGTTTTACATATGTACCAATCCTTACTATACCAAACTCGTCAAGGTGAGCCAAAGCTTTTTCGGGCACACCTGGTATGGACCTTGTTATCTCTTCATAACCTATCTTTGTCTCTCTGGCTTCTACCTCAAGCTCCTCTATGTGTATAGAAGTAAATACATCTTCCTTTACCAACCTTTCGGAGATAACTATAGCGTCCTCAAAGTTATATCCTCTCCAAGGCATGAAGGCAACAAGCACATCTTTACCTAATGCGAGCTCACCGCGTTCGGTAGATTGTCCATCTGCCAACAGATCTCCTTTGTTAACCCTTTGACCCTTATAGACCAAGGGTCTTTCGTTTATACAGGTGTTTTGGTTAGTTCTGCTCATCTTTTTGAGCTCGTATATGTCTATGCCCATGTCTGTGGGGTCTTTGGGATCTATTTCTTCTGGGTTTACTCTCACTATGATCCTTTTGCTATCCACCTCTTCTACTACACCACCCCTTTTGGCAATGACAACCGCACCACTATCGTATGCCACTTTCTTTTCCATACCTGTGCCTACAAGAGGTGAGGAGGTAAACACAAGGGGAACCGCCTGTCTTTGCATGTTAGAACCCATAAGAGCTCTGTTAGCGTCGTCATGTTCAAGGAAAGGTATGAGCGAGGAGGACACAGAAACTATCTGCCTTGAGGAAACATCCATGTAATGCACTTGCTGAGGTTTAACTATCTGTATGTCGTTTTTGTATCTTGCAAGCACCCTATCTGCCTTTATGTTGCCCTCTTGGTCAGTGGGTGTATACTGAGCTATTACGTAGTTTTCCTCTTCGTATGCTGCCAAGTACTCTATTTCGTTGGTGACCTTACCATCTACCACTTTCCTGTAGGGAGTTATGATAAAGCCAAACTCATTTACCTGAGCATAAACGGTCAAAGAGGTGACCAGTCCTATGTTTTGACCTTCTGGGGTTTCTATGGGGCATATCCTACCATAGTGGGAAGGATGTACGTCTCTTATCTCAAACTTGGCACTTTCTCTGGTAAGACCACCAGGTCCCAAAGCGGAGAGTCTTCTTTTGTGCGTAAGAGCGGAAAGGGGGTTTGTGTTGTCCAGGTATTGGGAAAGGGTACCACCCTTTAGAAACTCGTATATGGCACTGGTAAGATAACGAGGATTCAGAAGGTCTTGGGGTTTGAGGTTGGGGTCTTCTGGATTAACCACTGTGCATCTGTCCCTGAAGAACTTTTCCATACGCGCCAAACCTATGCGTGCCTGATTTTCAAGAAGCTCACCTATAGCTCTGACCCTTCTGTTTCCAAGATACGCAATGTCGTCTTTCTTTTCTCTACCAAAACGCAAGTCTATGAGGTATTTGACCGTGTTTACAATATCTATAGGAAGTAAGAAGCGTGCGTTGTCTTCTGTGTAGTCTTTAACTTTTACTTGGTCTCTCTTCTTGAAGATTTCCTTAAGAATTTCTTCTGTTAAAAGCTGGCCTTCTTGATACTCTTCAACGTTCTCTGCAAGAGCCAAGGGAGGAAGGCTTGAAAGTCTTTCCAAGTCTGCGGGTCTTAGCACTTTGGGTATTCTATGAACCTTTGCGTTTATCTTCACCCTTCCCACTCTGGAAAGGTCATACCTGGTTATGTCCTCAAAGTAGAGGGAGAAGTGAGACCTTGCTCTGCTCACCAAGTGTTCCAGTTCCATCACCATAGGCTCTACCGCACGGAGCTTTTTGTAGATATCAACAAGCGCTATGTCCCTAAAGGAGAACCTTGCGGGTATTACAATGGAGCTTCTCTTGTCAGGCTCACGTGGAGAGGTTTCCGCTATAAGAGTCTCTATGATGATCTTACCGTATGGGCTCTTTACCGCACTCTCTCTTGGTACTGCGGTCAAGAGCTCTACCTTTATCCTTTCGTCTTTTAGCAATCTTTCTAAATCTTCTACATCCTCTATATACCTTTCTTCCAAAAATTCTTCTTCTTTTCCTTTTCCTTCAAGTTTTCCTTTGTATCTGAGTACTGCAAAAAGATAGCTTTGGGAAAGATCTTGTGGTGCATACTCTTCTCCAGTTTGCTTATCGTATAGTCTCCCACTTTCAACAAAGAAAGCTTTGGTTTCTGGGTAGAAGTGTTTGAGAATATCATAAGCGGTCTCAAGCCCTAAGGCTCTGAACATAAAAGATCCGCCTATCTTCTTTTTATCTACTCTTGCGGTAAGGACATCCGTTGTGCTGGAGAGTTCAAACTCAACTCTTGGTCCCTTATCTGGTATTATGCTTGCCCTGTATATGATCCTCACTATGGTGGTTTCTTTCTGTCTTTCTTCCTTTTCTTCAAAGAACACACCGGGAGACCTTATGAGCTGATTCACTACTACTCTCTCGCTTCCGTTGATTACAAAGGAGCCTGCCTCTGTCATCATAGGTATTTCGCCAAAATAGACCTTTTTAGGCTCTTGGACCTTTTCTCCCTTTTTGGTTTTTACCTTGAGCCTCACTAAAACCCTAATGGGTACCGCGTAGGTAAAACCTTTAGTTTTGCATTCCTCAACAGTGTACTTTTCTTTGTATGTTAGCAAGGTGCCACACTTGGGACACGCTACACCATAACCACCCAAAAAGCTATGATCGTTGTAAGCCTTATAACCGCACTTGTTGCATTCCCACTCACCTACCTCGTATCCTAAATACTCAACAGTGATCTTCTCATCAGGATCCTTGAAAGGGAAAGAAGTTCTGAATACATACTCAAGACCGACGGGCTTGCGTTCGTTTGGTGCTTTTCTAAATTGCAAAAAGTTCTCAAAGGACTCTTTGGGAAGAAATAGCAAGTAAGGAGGATCAAGTATTTCGGACCTTCTTCCAAAAAACTTTCTGGGCAGTGCTATGTTCCTTCTCATGCTATAACCCTCTTTTCATACTTTTGGAAACGTATGATTATAAAGCAAACTTTTTGAAAAGTCAAGAAAAAAGAAAGCCCCCTGCTCTATGCAGGAGGCTATAGCTTGATAAACTTCCATATTCAGTGATAGGCTTACTTTATCTCTACCTGTGCACCAACTTCTTCCAGTTTCTTCTTGATGTTTTCTGCCTCCTCTTTGGAAACTCCTTCTTTGATGGGCTTTGGAGCGGACTCAACAAGGTCTTTTGCTTCTTTTAGTCCAAGTCCAGTTATTTCTCTGACCACCTTTATGACATTGATCTTGTTAGGTCCTGCACTCTTGAGGATCACATCAAACTCTGTCTTTTCCTCTGCAGGAGCAGTGGCAGGACCTGCTGGAGATGCAACAGCAGGAGCGGCAGCTACCATAGCGGTAGCGGACACGCCAAACTTTTCTTCTAACTTCTTTACAAGCTCGGCAACCTCAAGAAGGGTCATGTTACCGATAGCTTCTACAATCTCGTCAATGGTAAGTGTAGCCATCTTTTAACCTCCTTTAAGATTTTTTCTCTTCTATAGCTTTTAGTGTTAAAACGAGCTTCTGAGGCACAGCCTTCAGAGCCATTATCAGGTTGATCAGAGGTGCTTGGAGGGTGCCCATCAATTTTGCTATAAGCACCTCCATAGGTGGCAGTTCCGCAAGGGCTTTTACATCCTCGGGTTTTAAGAACCTCCCTTGCATGTATCCACCTTTTACTTTCTCTAAAGGGTTGTCCTTGTTGAGCTCTTTGAGAAACTCGTAAACTGTTTTTGCGGTAAGGACTGGGTCTTTGTATGAAAATACCACCGCAGTTGGTCCCACAAGCACCTCTCTGTGGTCTGATATTACGGTATCCATAAATGCCCTGTAAAATAGAGTGTTTTTACCTACTAAAACTTCACCTCCTGCGGACTTCACATCGCTTCTGAGTTTAGTCATAGACTGGGCATCTATGCCTACAAAGTTTAAAAATAGTATAAGGTTGGATCTCTCCATACGTTCTTTGTAGCTTTTTACCTTCTGAGCCTTTTCTTGTAAGCTTTTTCTTTCCATACCTTACCTCCTTAAGCTGCAAGTTCCTGAAGTTTTCTGAGGGTCTGAGCTACATCCACCTTAACACCAGGACTCATAGTGGTGGAAAGGGTTATGCTCTTCACATACTGACCCTTTGCGCCAGGTGGTTTTGCCTTCACTATAGCATCTATTGCTGCGTAAGCGTTCTGCAACAGCTTTTCTTTGTCAAAAGATATCTTTCCTATGGGCATATGCACATTACCTGTCTTATCTACTCTAAACTCCACCCTTCCTCTTTTGGCATCTTCTACCGCCTGTTTTATGTTGTTGGTAACGGTACCCGTCTTAGGATTAGGCATGAGACCTTTGGGACCTAAAATCTTTCCCAGTTTGGCTACCTTGGGCATGATCTCAGGTGTTGCTATCACCACATCATAATCCACCCATTCCTCTTTGAGTATCTTGTTTATCAGGTCTTCACCTCCCACAAAGTCCGCTCCAGCTGATTGAGCTATCTTCTGCTGTTCACCTTCTGCTAACACCAAAACCTTTACCTCTTTTCCAAGACCGTGGGGAAGCACCAAGGAACCTCTCACCATCTGATCCGCATACTTGGGGTCCACACCCAGCCTTACCGCAAGCTCCACAGTTTCATCAAACTTAGCTCCTGCGGTCTCTTTTATCTTTTTGAGGATATCAATAGCTTCCTCTAAGGTGTAGTGTTTTGTTCTGTCAAAAAGCTCTAAAGCCTTTGTGTATCTTTTACCTCTTCTCATAGCTCTACTCCTTCCATCCTTCTATCTCTATGCCCATGCTTTTGGCTGTACCTGCTATGGTCCTCATGGCTGCGTTTATATCCTTGGTGTTCATATCTTTTAATTTTATAGTAGCTATCTCTCTGAGCTGTTCCACCGTGATCTTGCCTACCTTCTGTTTTTTCGGATCGCCTGAACCTTTTTGAACTTTGGCAGCCTTCTTAAGAAGGTAAGAGGCTGGTGGAGTTTTCATTACAAAGGTGAAGCTTCTGTCTTGATATATGGTGATGACCACGGGGACTACTGTGCCTGGCTCAAACTCCTTGCTTGCTGCATTAAACTGCTTGACAAACTCCATTATGTTAACACCATGCTGACCAAGAGCTGGACCAACGGGGGGTGCGGGTGTTGCCTGCTGAGCTGGTAACATAAGCTCAACAACCGCTGTTACCTTCTTAGCCATATTTCTCCTCCTATAACTTCTCTATCTGTGAAAAGTCAAGCTCTACGGGTGTAAGCCTTCCAAATATGCTTATGAGCACCACAACCTTTTCTCTTTCGGGATGCACTTCTTCCACTGTACCTGTAAAGTTCATAAAAGGTCCCTCTATTACCCTTACCTGATCTCCCTTTTCAAAGAGGATGCGCGTAGGTCTTATGCCTTTCTTCACAAAGCTTATGATCCTCTCCACCTCTTTCTCATCTATGGGCGCTATCTTTCCACCCACCAAAACGGGCCTATAAACGTGAGGTGTCTTTTCTATGGCTCTCAAAAGGGCATCATTCATATCTGCCTTTATAAGCAGATATCCGGGAAACATCTTAGACTCAAGAATGATCTTAGCCTCCACCTTGTTTTCTTTACAGCTTATCTTTTGTCCAGGCTTTGATATAGGTGGTGCTTCTACGCAAGTATCACCTTCTACACTTTCAATAACTCTAACCTCTCCGTCCGCTATCCTAAAGGTGGTCACTCCCTTTTTTCCAAGCACGCTCAGATCCCTGTTGTTTCCTCTCAAGGAGAGCCTGTACTTTTCCTTACCTTGAGTTCTTATAACTACTTTTTCCTCAGCTGGCACTACCACGTCTTCCACATAGTCTTGGAGACCTTCCAGCTCTATAACCTTCAGAAGGTTCTCCCTTGCGGTAGCCTCTTTGCCAGCCTCAACTTGCAGTGCGTACCACTTAAACTCACCCATTAGCTACCTCTCAAAGAAAGCACAAAGTGTATCATCCTTGTAAAACCAATATCCAAAAGCCACAAGTATATTCCTATAAACAAAGAAAAAATTATAACACTTATTGTAGCCTTTGTCACCAGTTTTTTATCGGGCCATGATACTCTGCGTATTTCCTGTCTTACGCCTTTAAGAAAGTCCTTTATCTTCTCCATACTAATTTCTCCGTACGGGGCACGGAGGACTCGAACCCCCAACCGCGGGATTTGGAGTCCCGCGCTCTGCCAATTGAGCTAGTGCCCCTACCTTACCTCTCTATGCAGAGTGTGTTTTTTACACCACTTGCAGTACTTTCTTAGTTCCATTCTCTGAGGATGTTTCTGTTTGTTCTTAGTGGTAGAGTAATTTCTCCTTTTGCACTCTGTACATGCCAATACTATAACTTCCCTTGCGCTTGCCATCTTTCTACACCTCAATCAAGGATTTTGGT
>JAGDVY010000031.1 GCA_023255875.1 Hydrogenobacter sp.
GTTTCAAATATTAGCGCTCCTGTGTTTGGTTTGTAAGCCCACTGTGTGGGATTGAAAGAGAAATGTTAAGATTATGAGATGAGCGAAATTTGGCTAAACTCACTGCTACTTCTTGTTGGCACATCTATAGGAAGTCTGGTTGCTGTGTTCTTCAAAAAGGTCCCTGTAAGCGTAAATCTAAGCTTGTCCTTTGCTGGTGGGGTGATGATGGTGGCAAGCTTTACAAGTCTTATACTGCCTGCACTACAAAAAGGGGGTTTTCTGCAGGCTTCTTTGGGTGTGGTTATAGGTTTTCTTCTTATTGGACTTATAGAGCATCTCTTTCCTCACGAGCATGTAATAAAGGGTGAGGAAGGGATCATAAAGAGTGAAAAGATCAAGAAGCTCTTTCTCCTATTTGCAAGTGTCGTTATCCACTTCTTTGGAAAAGGGCACTGCTACTGCAATAGCTATACCCATTCAGGATATACTTGAGGGTCTAATAGTTAGTCTTTTCGGTTTTTACACTTTTGAGATTTTTTTTATACGCTTCTTCTTATGGGGTTGGGCATAGGTGGTGGAGCTATGATATACATAACTGTAAAAGAGGTGTTTCCAGAGGTTTATGCGGAAGGCTCTCAGATGGTATCCACTTTAGGCTTTTTGTTAGGCTTTCTTTTAATGCTCTTTCTTGACACTACGCTATAAAAGTGATCTAAAATTCTCAAGCATGTGGCAGGAGATCATAGCTACTGTTTTTTTTATAGGAAGGTTTAGGTACGCTCCGGGTACTGTGGGAACTCTTGCTGGTGTACCTTTGGTGTATGTGTTTGCTGTCAAGTGGTGGCTTGTGTTGATGGTGGCTGTGATACTTTACCTGCTTGGTGTTTGGGCATCTAACTATGTTATAGAGATGCGAAAAGAAAAGGATCCTGAGGATATAGTTATAGATGAGGTGGTGGGCTACTTTTTGTCCTACGCTTTTGTAGAGCCTACGCTAAAAACTCTTCTGGTAGGGTTTTTAACCTTCCGCCTCCTTGATATAGTAAAGCCTTATCCCATAAGCCTTTTTGAAAAACTTCCCAATGGGCATGGAGTGATGGCTGACGATGTGGTAGCAGGCATTATGAACTCATTTTTACTGTTCTTTCTCTTTCATTAACTTTGTAAATCTCGCTCCTGAAAGGATCACGGTAAAAGACAGGTTTATCCATATAAAGAACAAAAGCACAGACCCCATAAAACCATACAGTGGGTTTAGCTTAACAAACTTGACCAAAAAAGTAGAGAAAATCTTATTAAGCACCAACAAACCTATAGATGCAAATAAAGCACCCAAATATGTATCCTTAAAAGCGTACTTTTTTGGCAAAAATAGTGCGTATATTAGCGCAGTCAGACTAAATACAGCAAAAAAGTTTATAAGATAGAAAAGATAAACCGCATAACTGCCAAGATAAGCCTTAAGCAAGGAGCTTACGAAGAAAAACAGAGAAAGCATTAATGTGTAGATGATTAATATTAGTGGTGTTTTTATCCAAAAAACCCATTCTTTTTCTGATCGTGTCTCTGATAGCACATAAAGAAAGGCTTTGTGAAGGTCTTTTGAAAAGCTCACAGAGAAAAAATAAGCTAAGACGAGGGAAAGTAGTGAGCCAGATGTTCTGTGTTTATAAAACTTTAATATATCAAGGACCACTTTCTCTGTATGCTCAGGAAACAATAAAACTGCGTATTTTATCAGTTTATTAAAGTCAAAGAAAGGTAGGAAAGAGGCAAAAAAGCTAGAAAACAAAATAAGAGAACCCAAAACCATGGTAAAACTGTATGTGAGGGCAGAAGCGTGATAAGCGTAGCCTTCTATTATGGATATGTAAAAGGTGTAAAAAACATACTTTATGCTCCTAAGTATCTTTGATTTCATACTCCACTATATCTCCAAAGGGACTCCTAAAGATGAAGGTATCACCTTTTCGTTCAAGCAAGTACTGTGGCGTAATGGGTACTTTACCTTTTCCTCCTGGAAGGTCTATGGCGTAAGTGGGTATGCCCATTCCCGAAAGTCTTCCTCTTAGGTATTCCATAATCTCAATGCCCTTTTCAATGCTTGTTCTAAAGTGAATGGCACCTTTTACAGGATCGCAGTGAAAGAGATACTGAGGTTTTACCTTTATTCTAAGCAGTCCTCTAAAGAGTTCCAACATGGTTTGTGGGTTGTCGTTCACGCCTTTTAGTAGGACTGTTTGGTTGTTTATGGGTATGCCTCTACGCAAGAGCCTCTCTACCGCTTCTTGAGCTTCTGGTGTGATCTCCTTGGGATGGTTAAAATGGGTATTTATCCATATGGGTGAGTATTTCTCCAAAAGGTCAAGGAGTTTGTCATCAAAAAAGCGCTGAGGTGCCAAAACGGGTAGTCTTGTGCCAAATCGTATAATCTCCACATGCTTTATCTTCCTGAGTTCAGAAAGAAGGTATTCAAGCTTCTCGTAGCTCAAAGAGAGGGGCTCACCCCCAGAAATGAGGACATCTCTTATCTCCTCGTGCTCTCTTATGTAGTCTATGATCATCTTTAGCTCTTCTATAGTACGAGAGCGCTCACCTTGTGAAAATATTCTCTTCCTCATACAGTGCCTACAGTAAACTGCACAGAAAGTAGTCACGCTTATAAGAACGCGATCGGGATACCTATGGGTGAGTCCTGGGATAGCTCCTTCTTCTCTGAAAGGATCGGGTTCTCCCATGCTTTGTATCTTTTCATCTACCTCTATAGCACGAGGTATGCACTGTAGTCTTATGGGGTCCTGAGGGTCATCGGGGTCTATGAGAGAAAAGTAGTAGGGCGTTATGGCAAGGGGATAGATGCCTTTGGTTTTTTCTATGCCTTGGATTTCCTCAGGAAGTAGCTTTATATACCTCTCTATAGCCTGTCTTGTTTTTATGCGGTTTTTTATCTGCCAGTTGTAATCTCTCCATAACTCCTCCGGCACTTCTTGAAAGAAATTTCTCATAACGCCTTCATGATTTTTTCCAAGTCTTCTACCTTCTCCACATTTAGCACCCTCACATGGGGAACTGTCTGTTGCACCAACTTAGAAAGCACGTTTTTGGGACCTATCTCCACAAAGGTATCTACACCTTGTTGAACCATGTATTGAACGCTCTGATACCATTTGACTGGTGAGAATATCTGTCTGTAGAGGTTTTCTCGTATCTCGTGAGCCATGGTGTGTGCCAAAGCGGTGTAGTTTTGTACTAAAGGTATGCTTATGTTCTTTATGGGTGTCTGAGCGAGTTTTATCCTAAAGGCATCTGCCGCTGGCTTCATAAGGGAGCAGTGTGAAGGTACAGAAACCTTCAAGGGCACTACCTTACCCCCCATATCCTTGGCTATCTGACTTGCCTTTTCTACTGCAGGTTTTTCGCCTGATATGACCGTTTGCTCAGGAGAGTTGTAGTTGGCGGGTTCTACTATGCCCTCATCGCTGGCAAGCTTGCAGGCTTCTTCTACCTTTTCTGGAGGAAGTTTGAGAATAGCTACCATAGCTCCCTTTCCTTCTGGGACAGTTTCCTGCATGTACTTGCCCCTAAGATGTGCAAGCCTTACCGCCTCAAAGAGCTCCACACCCCCTGCCACACACAGAGCGGTGTATTCACCAAGGGAATGCCCTGCTACAAAGCTGGGTTCTGGAAAGCCCTTAGCTTTGAGCACTGCGTATATGGCAAGGCTTGTGGTAAGTATGGCAGGCTGGGTGTTGATGGTTTTGTTGAGCTCCTCTTCCGGACCCTTAAAAATTAAATCTGTGAGGTTATACCTGAGTGCTATCTCTGCATTGTGAAATACATCTGCAGCTTCGGAAAACTCCTTATAAAAGTCATATCCCATTCCCACATACTGAGAGCCCTGTCCTGGGAATATGTAAGCTATCTTGCTCATGTCTCACCTCTTTTGATGACAAGCTTGTAAAAGTGCTCCGCAGACATATTACAGTGCTTTCTTTATCTCCCTTCCCACCTTTTCCTCCACAGACCTCACCTTACTTACAAGACCCTTTGATCTGCCCTCCCTGTAGTCTATTTTCATAGTTATACTTATCCTGTTGCAGTCTTGCTTTAGAGCCTCAAAGCCCTTCTTGAGCACGTTCATAACCTGGTCCCAGTCCTCTCCTTCTATTATTGTGCCCATAGGTGTAAGAATGTAGTCAAGGCCAGATTTATCAACTATATCAACCACACGCGCCACGTACTCACTTACACTTTCACCTTTCCCCAAAGGCGTCATACTTACAAAAACTATTATGCTCATGTCTATAATTATACTGAAGAAAGAGCGGATTTTCTTTGTAGGCAGGTGGGACACTCTCCACAAGGGGGTTCTGTACCCAAATAGCACGAGTAGGTTTTTTCAAAGGGCACTCCCAGTTCCTTACCCAAGATGGCTATATCTCTCTTTGACATGCCAAGAAAAGGTGCGTAGATGTGAATTCTTTTTTTAGTCTTTGCTACCAATACAGAACTAGCGTTTATGGCAGCCTCTGCAGAGGCTATAAACTCAGGCCTACAATCAGGGTAAGGACTGTCAAGGGCATGAACCCCTATACCTATGTGGTCTATTTCCAGCGCGTCCGCAAAAGCGCCTGCTATGGAAAGGAAGGTAAGGTTTCTCATAGGCACAGTGGTTATGGGTGGTTCATCTTGTGGGTATTCACCTTTTGGCATGGGCAAATCCTCATTTAGCAGTGCGGAGGTTTTTATTTCACTGTAATAGGGTATGTGAGCGATGATGTGTTTTTCAACTCCAGCCAATTTTGCGAGCTCTTTGGCATACTTTAGCTCTACTTTGTGCCTTTGTCCGTAGTCAAAGGATATGGCATAAACTTTTTCAAACTCCCTTTTTGAGAGCCACAGAAGAACCGCACTGTCCATTCCACCAGAAAGAAGCACTATAATGCTACTTTTACGCATTTACTTTTTCTTCGTATTCCTTTAGATAAATTTTCCACCTGGGTGGTGATAAACTGCTGGCACAACCGAGAGAAGAGGTGTCGTATATTTTAAAGACCTTAGGTTCTGATGGCTCATGAACAAACACAAACACTGTGTTGTTGGGAAGGAATTTCATCTGAGACTTCCAGTTTTTTATCTGCAAAAGGATGTCTTTTAACCTTCCTTTTACTTCTTCTGCGGACAGCTTTTCTTTTAACCCTGCGTTTGTATCTTCAAAAAACCACTCCCCATTCTTTATGTTTTGGATCATCTCAAGGGCTCTATCTTCAGAAGGTATACCGTAAAACCTCATAAGCTTAATTCTAACACATATCTTCTTCCAGCTTGGTTATTAGGTCTACCCTTCTTTTATGCCTTCCACCACCAAACTCTGAAGAAAGCCATGCGGATACGATAGATAGAGCCAGCTCCTCACCCAAAACCCTACTTCCCAAACAAAGAACATTAGCGTTGTTGTGCTCCCTGCTTAACCTTGCCATGTACTCATTGGTACATAGAGCAGCATACACTCCCTTGAACTTATTGGCAGTTATACACATACCTATACCTGTTCCGCAGATGAGTATTCCTTGCTGTGCTTCACCTCTTTGGATGGCAAGAGCCACTTCACGGGCAAAGAGGGGATAATCTGTAGATTCTGTAGAGTTAGTGCCAAAGTCTATAACTTGATAACCTTTTGATATGAGAAACTCCTTTATTTTTTCTTTCAAGTGATAACCTGCATGGTCAGCACCTATGGCTATCTTCATGATTAAAAGATTATAACTTAAAATTTTTTCAACTCTATACGGTACTTTTGTATCCTGTAATCAAGCTGTCTGAGGGTGTAGCCTAAAAGCTTAGCAGCTCTTGACTTTACATACCCCGTCTTTTCAAGAGCTTTTATTATCTCCTCCCTTTCGGTGAGCTCTATGATGGAAGGCAGGTGCTTAGGCTCTTCTTTACGAAGCTCAACAAAGAAGTAGGAAGGAAGGTCCTTTTCCCTTATGATACCGTCCTTTAGGATAACGAGCCTTTCTATTGTGTTTTCTAACTCTCTTATATTGCCTGGCCAAGGGTATTCCATCATTATTTCCAAGGCTTTTGCATCTATCCTAACATTCTTGTTGTAGCGCTGATTAAAGAGATTTAAAAAGTGGTCTATAAGCACGGGTATATCCTCTTTTCTTTCTCTAAGAGGCGGTATGTGTATGGGAACTACGCTAAGGCGATAATAGAGGTCTTCCCTGAAACTTCCCTTTTGCACAAGACTCCACAGGTCTTTGTTGGTTGCGGATATGATCCTCACATCTACCTTTATACTCCTCTCACTTCCGAGCTTTTCTATCTCCTTATCCTGAAGAACCCTCAGTATTTTAGGTTGCAAAGAAAGGGGCATATCACCTATCTCATCAAGAAAAACGGTGCCACCGTTAGCTATCTCAAACTTGCCTTTTTTGGAAGTGTAGGCACCAGTAAAGGCACCCTTTTCGTACCCAAAGAGCTCCGCTTCAAGAAGGGTCTCTGGTATAGCGGAGCAGTTTATGGTAATAAAGGGCTTTTCCTTTCTGTTGCTCAAAAAGTGTATAGCCTTTGCCACAAGACTCTTACCCGTTCCACTCTCACCCGTTAAAAGCACCGTTGTATCCGTTTGGGATACCTTTTCTATAAGGTCTATGAGGTTCTTTATAGCTATGCTTCTGCCTATAATACCTTCAAGACTGTACTTTTTACCCAATGCCTGCGTTAGGGCTTTCTTCTCCTCCTCCCACTCCTGCCTTTCTAAATTTATCCTCTCTTCAAGTTTATAAAGCATGCCTATCATAGTCCCAAGTATGATAAGTAGTTCCACCGCCTTTTCCACACTATCCCTTTTATCAAAGCTTTTAAAAACCGCAAGCACGCCTATAATCTCACCACCAACCCTAATAGGCACCGCCAAAAAGGATTCATTACCTTCCAGTCTGTCCTTTAGTCCCGTCCTGTTTATGTATGCGCTTACACTAAGGTCAGATAGGACCACAGGCACACCGCTTTTATACACCTTCCCCACTATACCCTCACCTCTTTTAAAAAGCCCCCTTTCTATCTCATCTTCTCTTAATCCAAAAGCTTTGACTATCTTTAGGAGCTTGAGGTCTTTTCTATAAAGAGCTATATAGCTGTACTTTACATCCCAGAAAGAGTAGAGTATTTTGAGCACCTCCCCCACACTGTCCAGAAAGTTCATGCCTTTGCTCAGTATCTTTGCCACCTCGTTTATTATAGTGATCTCTGGTGTGCTCAGATGTTTTTTTGTGCTTTCTTCCGTCATGTTAAATTAATTATACGCAAGGAGGTAAGACATGGCTATAGACAAAGAGAAGATGAAACAGGCGGTGAGACTCTTTCTTGAGGCTATAGGTGAGGATCCAGACAGAGAAGGGCTCAAAGACACACCTGACAGAGTTGCTCGCATGTGGGAAGAGTTTGATAAGATGAGAGATTTTGATTTCAAACTTTTTGAAGAGTTTGGGAATTACAACGAGATGGTCCTTGTTAAGGATATAAATATTTATAGCATATGCGAGCATCATCTTCTGCCCTTTTTTGGCAAGGCTCACATAGCTTACATACCAGACAAAATTGTGTGTGGTCTTTCCAAGCTTGTGAGAACAGTAAGAGCTTTTGCCCTAAGGCCCCAGCTTCAGGAGAGATTGACCAATCAGATAGCGGACTTTTTGGTAGAGAATCTTAAGCCCAAAGGTGTTGCGGTGGTATTGGAGATGGAGCACTTGTGTATGTCCATGAGAGGTGTCATGTCTCCGGGACACATAACTGTTACTTCCGCACTTCGTGGAGTATTTCTAAGTGATATGCGCACCAGAGAGGAGTTTTTAAAGCTCATAAGAAAGGAAAGGGAATGAGGGTCTGCCTTATAGCGGGTTGGGGTGAACTCCCTCAAGTTTTCCAAAAAGAAGCCACAAAAAAAGGTGTGGAAGTCTTTACTGTGGGTGTCAAGGGTATAACCACCATCAAAGCGGACGAATACCTGCCCATAGGTAAGGTGGGAAAACTCATAGACCTTCTTGAAAAAAAAGGCATAAAGAAGATAGTTATGTTAGGCAAATTTGAGCAAAAGCTCATCTTTTCTCATCTTTTTACCTTTGATACAGTAGCACTTTCCATTCTAAGGAAGGCAAAGGATAGAAAGCCCCAAACCCTAATTAAAACCTTCATGCAAGAGCTTGAAAACCGTGGGTTTGAGTTTATAGACCCTAAACCTTATCTTGAAAGCCTCCTTGCACCAAAAGGAAGGATAGGTAATGTGGAACCCTCTAAAGAAGCTATGGAAGATGCCCTTTGGGGTATGCCTATAGCCAAGCAGATAGCTAACCTTGATATAGGACAAACCATAGTAGTGAAAGATAAAGCGGTGGTAAGCGTGGAAGCCATGGAAGGCACCCAATCAGCTATAGAAAGAGCTGGAAAGCTTGCAGGAAAAAACTGCAGAATAATAAAGGTGGCAAGAACACATCAGGACTTTAGGATAGATGTACCAGTGATAGGACCCCACACAGTGGAAGCGGTAAAAAAGATAAAAGGTGATGCCATCTTTGTAGAAGCAGGGAAGGTGTACATAGTGGATTTGGAAAAAACCGTAAAATTGGCAAACATAAATGGTATAGCTCTTTACGGTATGGAGTAGTTATTAAAAAGGAGGCAGGGCAAAGACCCTATATGTAAGAGGTATTAAGCAAACTACTTCGTAGCTCCGTATCCTCGGACTCTCCTACCAGACCCCTCTCAAAGACGTGCTTGTCCACCCTTGTAGGCTTGAGCACAGATATTATGTAGTCCATGGACCTGTAGGCTTTTAGTGGGTCTCCACAGGTATAGACATCTACCGTGGCAAGTCCGTGTTCGGGCCATGTGTGAATGGATATGTGGCTTTCTGCCAAAAGCACAACGCCTGTGGCTCCGTGAGGTTGGAACTGATAGTAGTGAGAGGAGATCTTGGTAAGACCTGCAACTTTGACGGCACTTTCAAGCAAGTGCCTTATGTCCTCAACCCTGTCAATAAGGTCTGGGTCAACACCGTAAAGGTCTGCTAGGATATGCAGTCCGAGGGTCTTTGCCATTTTCTCTCCTCCTTGTCAAGATTTTTGAGTAGAGTAAAATGTCTCATCACAAAACACCTCCTTTAAGACAGAATATGAAATTATAATACTTTTCATGGAAAAAGCAAGAGGAAAAAAAGAATTTAGACCTACTTCTTCTCTTGTCAAACAGGCTGTGTTTAACATATTGGGAGACATAAGAGGTTCTCTGTTTTTGGACCTTTATGCTGGTAGCGGTCAGATGGGACTCATGGCTGAAGAAAGGGGTGCACAGGTAATTTTCGTAGAAAAAAACCCTAAACTTGCCAAAGAAATTAAGAGAAAAGCAAGAGGTGATGTGATAATATCCGACGTACTGAGGTTTCTAATGGGCTTTGATAGAGAGGCGGATGTGATCTTTGCGGATCCACCTTATGACTATGAAAATTACGAAAAACTCATACAACTTTCCCTAAAAGTTCTCAAAAAAGGTGGAATTTTTGTATTAGAGCATAGGAAAAATATGGATTTTGGCGCAGAAAGAAAAAAAGTTTATGGAGACACCGCACTGTCCCTTTGGAGGAAGGAAGATGACTAAGGTAGTGTATCCGGGTACCTTTGACCCTCCACACCTTGGACATCTTGATATAGTAAAGAGAAGCTGTGAAATTTTTGATCGTGTAGTGGTAGCGGTTGCAAAAAATCCAAGAAGACACCTGCTTTTTAACATGGAGGAAAGAGTGGAGATGTTTAAGAAGATGGTAGAGTGTTTGGGAAATAAAGTTGAGGTGAAGGGTTTTGACGGACTTTTGGTAGATTTTATGCATAAAGAGGGAATAAGGCTGATAGTCAGAGGTGTAAGGCTATTTACGGACTTTGAATACGAACTTCAGATAGCCATGAACAATTACAAACTCGCAAAAGTTGAGACCATCTTTATGATGCCTTCGCAAGATTACATACATATAAGCTCCACCATAGTAAGAGACATAGCATCTTACTGTGGAAACCTCAAAGGTCTTGTCCATCCGTACGTAGAAGAAAAACTCAAAAAAAAGTTTGGATGTTTTAAAATATGAATATGCGTAAATGGAGTGTTTTGCTTTTACTGTTTCCCCTTTTTCTCTCATCGTGTAAAAAAGAAGAAAAGCCTATTACCTTTGAAAGCATAGAAGTTTATTTCTCTCCAAAGGGTTCCGCTCAGTCAGCCATCATAAGAGAGCTACAAAAAGCGCAGAAAAGTCTTGACATAGCTATGTTTTCTTTTACTTCAAAAGAGCTTGGATCTGCAGTAATTGATGCTTACAAAAGAGGCGTAAAGGTTCGGATAATTATGGACCAAGGACAAGCGAAAGAAAACTTTTCAAGATATCCCATCTTTGTCCAGGCGGGCATACCTGTAAAGCTTCTACCTGTAGAAGGTAAAAAGTTCGTAAAAGGTTTGATGCATAACAAGTTTGCAATAATAGATAGAAAAACGGTAATCACAGGTAGTTATAACTGGACCGCTAGCGCAGAAGAAATTAACTACGAAAACCTTCTTATTATACACAGTCCAAAGCTCGCGGAAAAATACGAAGAGTATTTTGAAAGTATGTGGAGAAAAGCGGGCGACGGGATTTGAACCCGCGACCTTCTGCTTGGGAAGCAGACGCTCTACCCCTGAGCTACGCCCGCTAAAATATAATTGTATATCAAGTTAGAGTATAGGTGCAAAAGGCTCACAAATACTAGAGATTGGGTCTTTTGGTAGGCAACACCATAAAGGAGCGAAGGGAAAAAGGTCAGTGCGGACTGAAGGCTTTGGTATAGCAATATGTGAGGTAGGGCAAACATAAAAGATACTAAAACATTGCTGTATCTGCGCAGTAAATAACCCCTAAAAAACAGCTCTTCTGCAAAGGCTGAGAGGGTCATGTGGAGAAGGGTATAAAGATCTACGTTTGTGAGCAGAGTTATAGGAAAGGTGATTACAGAGAGATTCCACTTATTCTTCCATTTGAAAGGATCATCTAAAAAAAGCAGTGGAGAGAGAAGCACAAAGGTAGAAAGATCAGGAAGTCCAAATACTTTGCGACCAAAGAGGCTTACTAAAAGCAGAAGGTAGAGAAACACCTCAGAGTAGTTTTTTATAAACCAACCTATCTTCCTGCCTATCATATATGACCTCAAGGTTTGAGGAGTATTCACCAGATTTTAGATCCAACACTATGTGAAAGTACCTACTCTTTACATCCACAAGGTCCCTTATAGCATAAAGCATGTCAAAGGTAAAGCCATCTACAAGAAGAAGGTCCTCAACTCTCCTAAAAGGCTCTTTGCTTCTTCTTTCTATTATCTTGTTTGCAAGCACCTGATCTATCCTTGGGTCCAGTGCCATAAGAATATATGGACCAGCGGTGTTTATGTTTATCTTACCTGAGGAAAAAACGGTAGTCAGGCTCAAAAGCCCAGGGTAAAACTCTCTTCCGAGGGTTTTGCCCAACAGATCCTCGTTCCTAAAGCCTGCCCATCTTAGCTCCTCTTTGGAGTCTAAGGGTGCTCTCTTTATGGGATACTTGGTTTCTATAGGGATGTCGCTTTTGCCTTCCCAAGCTAAAAGGTTCTTTTTGTAAGATGTGTCTATGTTTAGCAGTTTAAGAAGTCTTTCAAAAAACTTACCGTAGGCTCCATCATCCACATAGTTTAGATTAAGAAACCTCTCTTCGTCATATACGCTCACATACAGCTCTCCCTTTTGGGTTTTGAAGGTAAGCGGGTAAGCCCATCTGTCCTGCAGAGTATCCACAGAGGGATCATCTCTTTTTAGCATTTGAATAACGAGCGGAAGCACAGACAAAAATACATGATAAGCTTGCTCTTTGAAATAAATCTCTTCTACGGTGGTGCGCACGGACCTTACGCTACTGTAAGCATCCATTGCGTAATAGACAGAGACGAAAAAGATCATCAAAACCAGAAACACTATCATCTTAGTACCATATCAAGATCAAATACTCCCTGACCCGTGTTATCCACCGCTTTGAACTTCACTATCTTTATCCCACGCTCCTCTATATCATAGACAAGCTTGGGGATCTTAGCACCTGCAATTTTTCTCGCTTTTACCTCATATCCTTCATCCCTTTGAGCCAAGGATAGAAACTCCCCACCTACGTTAGATATCAAGCTTTTGAGAAGCTCTTCTGATGGCTCCTGTCTGATGTTTTGTTTGTAGTTCTTTATAAGAAACATAATCTCTTTGTGCTTGAGATATTCTCTGTAGTAATTGTCCCTAAGTTGGTAATACCTGTTTAAAAAGGCATAAAAGAGTATAAAAAACAGAAGAAAAAGCAGAACGTTTAAATTCCTATTTGTGATCATTTACCTTACTATTATAGTTATCTTTGCACTTCAAAAGGAAAACTGACCTTTTTAGTCTCGTTATCTATTCTATACTCAACTCTTAGGATCAGCTTTTTTTGGTAGTTAGTGGGTTTCTGAAAGTAGACAAAACCCTTAAGAATAGCTCCTGGCTCTACTGTACCAAAAAGGAAAGCGTTATTTACTATGTCAGGATAAGTGGGTGGATAGTAGGGATAATAGGGATAATAGCCAAACCAGTAAGGATATGAGTAGTAAGCTATTCCAAAGGAAAATCTCACATTACTGCCTAACAT
This sequence comes from Hydrogenobacter sp., assembly GCA_023255875.1. Classification (GTDB taxonomy): domain Bacteria; phylum Aquificota; class Aquificia; order Aquificales; family Aquificaceae; genus Hydrogenobacter. Next base: position 12,701 of record JAGDVY010000031.1, read on the forward strand.
GGATGATACATCACCAGGAGGTATGGGATTGTATTGACGATTTTCATCATCAATTAAATGAACGCCTTGTCTTTCTATGTAGAGGCTCTTTGTGGATAGGTTTTTTACCTCCAAATAGATGGGTAAAACGTAGTAAGGGAGGTCCGATGGTGAGTACTTCCACGCATGAGTTTTGACCAATATCTGCACATCTTTGTCCTCATAAATGGAGGTCAGTTTTTCTTTATCTACTTTGAGCCCATCTTCTAAGGGAACTAACTTTACCGCAGGAGCGCACCCCAGAACCAATACAAAGAAGAAGAAAAATAACTTTTTCATTTCTCTACCTTTATATTAACCCTTTTGCCCCTTTTCATCAACTCTCTTATGAGTTCCGCACCTTTTTCAAAATCTACCACCACACCACCAAAACCCTTTGCAAACTTCTCCGCGTGCTCTTTGCTACCAAAAGCTATTGCAGAAGGACTACAACAAGGCACAGCGGAAGAATCTATAACATACCAAGCAGAATAACAGTTTATAGGATTTCCAGTTATAAAGTCCCAAGTCGTACAGGCTTCTACCTATTTTCTTTTATATCTGTTTGTAAAGTAGAAGGCCACAGTGGGCACAGCACGCTTTTATCTTTCTGTCTTTAAGGTAGTATATAAACTCAAGTCTTTTATCCAAAAGTTTTGTACAGTAAGCACAGGTGTCTTTTCCTTCCTCCTTTGTGTCCTCTGGAGTTCTTAACTTTATCTCTCCATGCTTTCTTATTAACTTTCCTTCCTTTTCCAACTCCCTCACATCTCTGTAGATGGTCATAAGTGATACACCAAAATACTGGGATAATGCCTTTACATTGTTATAGCCCTCCTTTATAAGCTCAAGTAGCTTTTCTTTCCTGTCCATGCTTTTAAATTTATTATCTAATACCGTGCTTTTGTACAAGTTTTTAGTTCAGAGAGGGCTTGAAAGAAGAAAGGTCCAGGAGAGGTTCTTCCAAATAGTGCTTTCCGCTATAGAGGAAGGGGGGATCAAGATAGTTCAAGCGCCAACGGGTACGGGTAAAACTTACGGTTATCTTATACCCATCTTGGAGAAAGGTCAGAAGGCTATAATCTCAACAGGAACAAAGCTACTCCAAGAGCAACTCAGAAGAGACATAGAAGTTCTCAGAAGCTACAGCGAGTATCTATTGGGAAAACAAGTTAATTACCTTGTGATGAAAGGCAAGTCCAACTACCTATGTTTGGATAGATACTATGCGGAAAAGTATCAAATACCTCAAATTGATACCGCTATGGAAAATGGGTGGGACGGGGATTTTGAGTTTGTGAGTGTGGATCAGGAGCTAAGAGAGAAGCTGTGTGTTGATGATGAGTACTGCACAAGCCATTACAGGAACTTATGCAAATACAGGCATGACTGTTATTATTGGGGAAGACTAAAAAGCTTAGAAAGGTCTGCAGACATTATTGTTGTCAATCACGCCCTTTTGACTCTAAAGGACTTTGAGGATACGCAGGAGAGGATTTTGGTAATAGACGAAGCTCACGAACTTGATAGATACATAACCAGCAGTCTAACGGGTGGGATATCTCTTTACACCTTGCGTGTGGAGATTATGGGTAAGATACGGGAGTTTTTACCATCTGCGGATATAGATGTAGAGGCATTTTTTATAGACCACTTTGAAAAACTCTTTAAGGACAACAGAGATCAGGTAGCTCTGGAGAGCGCAGAGCCTTATGTAGAGGATTTTGAAGCGCGAATAGTAAAACCCATTGAGTCCTTGTACTCTCGCATCAAAGAAGAGGTAAAGGCTCGCACAATGAACTTTCTAAAGGACAGACTCTTTGTGAGTTTGAGCTTTAAAGACTATCTTCTAAGAATAAACCTAATATCTCACGAGGAGTTTATGAGGATAAAGTCTAACTATGATCAGATCAGTGATGAGGAACAGGATTTTCTAAGAAAACTAAAATCCTACGAGCTTCTAACAAGAAAAATCACTAAGCTAAAGGAATTTTTGAAAATTATGAGAGAAGAAGATCAAGGGTTTGGATTTATGGTAAGTAGGAACTGGAGCAAGAAATTAGGCACTTACAACTACAGGCTTGAGTGCTTTCCTGTGTTTCCTGCGGGTTTTGTGGATTTTAGCGAATACAAAGGGGTCATCATCACATCTGCCACAGCGGACCCAGAAGACCTAAGGAAGACCCTTGGTATAAAGGGCGAGTATTACGAGCTTGAACACACTCTTCCGTATCACAAGGTTCATTTTCTTGTCTATAATGTGGAGCCTAAGGAAGAAGAGTGGAAAGACTGCCTTATTAGGGCTTACAAATACCTGAGAACTATCTATGATAAAGTCCTTGTGCTTCTTACCAACAAAGAACATAAAGCTTTTTTTGAGAAGGAAGAGGGACTTGCCTTTCAAGGAGAAGACAATCTATCCAAATTGGTGGAAGACCTCAGAGCTGGCAGGATAAAGGCTTTGGTGGGGCTTGACAGCTTGTGGTTTGGTATAGATGTGAAGGGCGAAAAAGGAATTCTTATGTCAAAACTGCCTTTTGAGAGTCCCGAAGATCCCGTAACCTTTCACAGGATAAGGTTTCTAAAATCAATAGGTGAAAATCCCTTTGAGTATCAAAAGAGAAAGGCTCTTATTAAGTTCAGACAGGGGATAGGCAGGCTGATGAGAAGTAAGGATGATGGAGGAACAATAGTGCTTTGCGACAGGAGGATATTTAAGTTCAAGGAGTTTCTTATGGCCGTTAAAGATTTGGGAATAGAGGTCAAGGTAGTATAAAGCTAAATCCTCTCCGCTATAGCTTTAGCAAACTCTAATGTGCCAAGTTCCTTCGCATCAATACCCTGCTTTCTAAAGCCGTTGGCTATGTCGGGTGTGCCCAGTTTGTCCTCTATGGCTCTCTTTACCGCAGAGTATATGAGCTGACTTGCCTCTTTCCAACCCAAATACTCCAGCATCATGGCACCTGACAAGGTAAGGGAAAGGGGATTGGCTATACCCTTACCCGCTATGTCATATGCTGTTCCGTGGGTGCTCTCAAAAAGAGCATACCCATCTCCTATGTTTCCGCTGGGTACAAACCCAGGACCACCTACAAGGGCAGAGGCAAGATCGGATATATAATCACCGTTTAGGTTTTGCGTGATGATGACATCGTAAGCTTCTGGCTTTAGTACCAATTGCATGAGCATCTGATCGGTTATGACTTTTATCATAAGCACCTGACCTTCCTTTGGCTCTCCTTCGGTTATCACCTTTCCTTCAAATTCGGGCTCTTTTGCCACCTCAAAAGCCCAGTTCATAAAGGCACCTTCTGTGGCTTTCATTATGTTCCCTTTCCCTACAACTGCTACCACCTTTTTGTTATTCTCTATTGCCCACCTTAGAGCCTTTCTCACATGTCTTTTTGTTTTATACTCGCTCATGGGTTTTACCGTAATTCCACAATCCTCAGGAAGAGCGTATTCAGAAACTCCCATCTCCTCAATGAAAAACTTTCTAACTTTCTGAGTGTTTTCAGCCTTGGGCATGTACTCTATGGACATATATACATCATCAGAGTTTTCTCTAAAGACCGCTAAATTTACCCTCTCTGGATTGGGTATGGGAGTGGGTTGTCCAAGCCAATAGACGGGTCTTATGGCGGAATAAAAGTCCATAGATTGGCGCAGTATGGCGTTGAGAGACTTCCCACCCTTCCCTACTGGCGTGCCGAGGGGTCCCTTTATGCCTACCACTGCCTGTTTTAGAAATTCCAAGGTCTCTTCTGGCATTCTCTTTCCTGTTTTTTCCTCCGCTTTATCACCTGCCAAAAGTTCCACCCAGTATATGCCTTTTGAACCTCCATAAGCCTTCTCCACAGCGGTATTTACTACGTGTATCATGGCAGGTGTGATCTCAGAGCCTATGCCGTCTCCTTCTATAAAGGGTATGATGGGGTAGTTGGGAACTTCTATGCTTTTGTCCTCTTTTAGCTTTATAAACTCACCACCTTGGGGCAGTTTGGCGCTTCCTTCCCACCAATATACATTCTCCCACTTGACCATAAGCCTATATTTTAACACTTTTTACTCTACTTTCAGCACCGTTAAAAAGGCTTCTTGGGGAAGTTCCACCTTTCCAAACTGCTTTAATCTCTTTTTTCCTTCCTTTTGCTTTTCTAAAAGCTTTTTCTTCCTTGTGACGTCTCCACCGTAGCACTTTGCGGTGACATTTGCTCTCAGTGGGGGTATTCTTTCTGAGGCTATGATCCTGTTGCCTATACCTGCTTGAACTTTGACCTCAAAAAGTTGCCTTGGGATCACTTCTTTGAGCTTTTCTACCAACTGCCTTGCTCTTCTGTAGGCTTTATCCCTATGAACTATAAAAGAAAGCGCATCTACAGGTTCGTTGTTTATAAACACGTTTAGTTTTACGAGGTCTTCCTCCCTAAAGCCTATAAACTCATAATCGTAAGATGCATAACCCTTTGAAACACTCTTAATTTTATCGTGAAAGTCCATGATGACCTCACTAAGGGGCATTTCGTACTCAAGCATGGCGGTGTTTGGATCAAGATAAACAAACTTCTTTTGAATGCCTCGCTTTTCCTGACACAGACTCATGATATTTCCCACATAGTCCTTAGGTGTGATTATGGTAATCAGGACAAAGGGTTCTTCTATGGCATCAATATAACCCCAATTTTCTGGAAGTTCCGAAGGATTCCTTATCTCCTTTACCTCTCCGTTTTTTAGTCTTACTCTATAAACCACACTAGGTGCGGTGGTGATGATGCTAACTCCGTATTCTCTCTCTAATCTCTCTTGGACTATCTCCATATGCAGAAGTCCCAAAAAGCCTACCCTAAAGCCAAGTCCTAAGGCGGGTGATGTTTCGGGTTCGTACTGTATGGCAGCATCGTTTATAGCGTACTTTTCAAGGGCATCTCTTAGCTCTTCGTAGGTGTATCCCTCTGAGGGATATATACCTGCATAAACCATGGGTTTAGCTGGTCTAAAGCCAGGTACTGGACTACTTGCGGGATTTTTGGCATCTGTTATGGTATCCCCTATCTTTATGTCTCTCACATCCTTTATAGATGCAGCTATGTATCCCACATCACCAGCACTGAGCTTTTCAAACTTAGTCATCTTGGGAGTTTGTGCTCCTACTTCTGTCACCTCAAACTCCTTGCCTGTAGAGAAGAGTCTTATGCGCATACCGGGCTTTACCTCACCGTCAAAGACTCTCACAAAGGCTACCGCACCTCTATAAGGGTCGTAGTAAGAGTCAAAGATGAGAGCCTTCAGAGGAGCTTGAGGGTCTCCTTTTGGTGGTGGTATGCGCTTGACTATGGCTTCAAGCACTTCCTTTATGCCTATGCCTTCCTTTGCAGATATAAGAAGGACATCTTCTGAGGGAAGACCCAGTATGTCCTCTATCTGTTTTTTAACTCTCTCTGGGTCTGCAGAAGGCAGGTCTATCTTGTTTATTACTGGCAGGATCACCAAATCCTGTTCTACAGCCTTCCAAAAGTTAGCTACCGTTTGAGCTTCTATTCCCTGTGTTGCATCTACCAAAAGTATAGCTCCTTCACATGCAGCAAGAGCTCTTGACACCTCGTAAGAAAAATCCACATGTCCCGGTGTGTCTATAAGGTGCAAGGTGTAAGTGTTCCCATCATCCGCCTTATAGAACATCTTAACCGCCTGAAGTTTTATGGTTATGCCCCTTTCTCTTTCTATCTCCAAGGTATCCAGCATCTGATCCCTTAGCTCCCGCCTTGAGACGCTTCCAGTGTATTCAAGAAGTCTGTCCGCAAGGGTAGATTTGCCGTGATCTACGTGCGCTATTATGGAGAAGTTTCTTATGAACTCCATAATATTTATAAATTTAAGAGATTTTCCTTTTCCTTGAATGCCTTTACTCTCTCCTTGAGTTCAGAAAGGATCAAAAGAGCTTGCAAAGGTGTGGTGTTTGCTATGTCAATACTTTCAATACGCTGTAAGATTTCCTCCCACTTGTGTTCTTTTTCTAAATGCACACTCTGTATATAAACCTTTTCAAGGAGAGGGACTTGGTATTCTGAGAGTATCTCTTCCGCACGCTTTATGACCTTTTGAGGAAGTCCTGCCATTTTAGCTACTTCTATTCCAAAGCTACCTTCTGCCTTTCCTCGCATGAGCTTATATAAGAAAGTGATTTTCTCTTGAGTTTTGGATATAGCCATGTGATAGTTTTTTATACAAGGGAAGCGCTCCTCAAGCTTGGTGATCTCCAAGTAGTGGGTGGCAATGAGAGTCCTTGCTTTTAGGTTTTCCGCTATGTATTCTAAAATAGCCTTGCTAATGGCTATACCGTCGTATGTGGAAGTACCCCTTCCTACCTCATCAAGAATTATAAGACTTCTTTCGTCCGCAGAGTTGAGTATGCTTGCCACTTCCAGCATCTCATTCATAAAGGTGGATACTCCCATAGCTAACATGTCTCCAGAACCTATGCGTGCATGCAAAGAGGAAATGGTGCCTATGCGTGCATGCTCACAGGGTAAGAAAGAACCCATGTGTGCCATTAGGGTCAGCACCGCCACCTGCCTTATATAACTGGATTTTCCTGCCATATTAGGACCCGTAATGACCATGATGAGCTCATCTTCCGTTATGTGCGTATCGTTGGGAACATAATCCTTTACAAAAGCACAAATGAGTGGATGCTTTCCTTCTTTTATCTCTATGACTTTTTCGTCGGTAATTATGGGCTTTTTCCAACCCTGCTCAAGGGCTATATAAGCCAAAGATTGAATGTAGTCTAAGTATCCCACCGCTTGGGCGCTTTTTGCTATGTTTTCTACCTTTGAGAGCACCCTTTCCTTTAGCTCTAAGAATATCTCGTACTCAAGGTCTTTTATCCTTGTTTGTGCGGAAAGTATTTTTTCTTCCATAAGGGAGAGCTCATCTGTGGTGAATCTTTCGGAGTTGCTAAGGGTTTGTCTTCTTTTAAAGTGCTTAGGCACATACTTTAGATTGGGTTTAGTTACTTCTATGTAGAATCCCATAACTCTGTTGTAGCCTATCTTTAGGCTTTGGATGTTGGTTTCTTTTCGCAGTCTCTCTTCGTACTCTTTCACAAGCTTTTCAGCGTTTCTCAGTATGTCCCTAAGATGATCAAGTTCTGGATGCACACCATCCTTTATTAATCCACCCTCTTTTAGATGCAGTGGTGGATCATCCACAAGGGTAGTGTCTATGTCAAGAGCGAGGTCTTTTAGGTCCTCCATCTCTTGCAACTGCTCTTTTAATATCTCAGAGGAGAGTCCAGCGTTTACGAGCTTTTCTCTCAGATGAGCCAGTAGGAAAAGGGCTTTTTTTAGAAGGACAAAATCCTTTGGTGTTGCCACATTTCCACTTATCTTGGATATGAGCCTTTCCATGTCTGGCATGTCCTCTAAAATCTCCCTTATCTGCAAAAGCAGGTCCCTTCTGTTTATTAACTCTTCAATCGCAGATTGCACCTTAAGGATCTTTTCTCTGCTTCTGAAAGGGTGCAGAATGTGAAACTTGAGCCTTCTTTTGCCCATTCCTGTGAGAGTTCTGTTTATGACGCTAAAGAGAGATATATCTTCGCGCCCTTCGTAGCTCTCAAGAAGCTCAAGCCCACGTCTTGCCCTGTAGTCTATCCTAACATACCCCTCATCTGCATAAGGTCTTGGCTTTTTCACAAAAGGTGTAAAGCTCTTTTGAGTGTTTTTAAGATAAAGGTAGGCACCTCCGCAAGGGATGAGCTCCTCCTCAGATTCAAACCCCAAAGCCCTACCGTTGTATATCTTAAAGTCCCTAAGAAGTACCTCAAGCCCTTCCGTAAAGTACTCCTCATCAAGCTCTGTCCTATAAGCTTTTATAAGCTTTTCAAAATCAAGGTCTGTGCCCTTTTTTAAGAGTACCTCTTTTGGAGAGAATTTGCACAGAAACTCATAGACCTGATCCTTTGAAAAAGCACCTGCAACAAACTCTCCCGTTGAAGGGTTAAGGTATGCGCAAAAGTACTTTTTACCTTTGGTATATACGCACACAAGACCGGAAAACTCCTTTTCAAAGTAAGTCCCCGGTGTTATGACTCTGATGACATCCCTTTTGACTATGCCCTTTGCCTGACTTGCATCTTCTAACTGCTCACATATGGCTACCTTGTAGCCTTTGGACACGAGCTTATTTATGTAGGTAGAAGAAGAATGGTAGGGCACACCGCACATGGGAATTCTCTCTCTTCCTTTACCGCTTGGTCTTGATGTGAGAACAAGACCCAGTTCCTTAGAGCCTATATGGGCATCTTCGTAAAAGAGCTCGTAAAAATCCCCAAGGCGAAAAAGAAGAAGACAGTCAGGGTAGAGCCTTTTAAAGTGGTGATATTGAGAGAGCATAGGTGTGAGTTCATCATCACTTGGCGTATTCCACATGTCTTGTCTCCCTTATAACTACCACTTTTATCTGTCCTGGATACTCCATCTCTTCCTCTATCTTTCTTGCTATCTCTTTTGAAAGCATGTAGGCTTCCTCATCGTTTACCTCTTCAGGATTTACTATGATCCTCACTTCTCTGCCTGCCTGCACCGCATAAGCGTTGGCTACACCTTTGAAGGACTTTACTATGCTTTCAAGCTTCTCAAGTCTTTTAAGATAGGTTTCTAAGCTTTCCCTTCTTGCACCAGGCCTTGCTGCCGATAGAGCATCTGCTGCGCAAACAAGAGCAACCTCTGGATATCTCACTGGCTCTTCGTTGTGATGAGCTCTAATGGCGTTTAGTACTGGGTCAGGCTCTCCATACTTTCTGCAGAGCTCTAAGCCTATATCTGTGTGAGATCCACCAAGCTCGTGGGATATGGACTTGCCTATGTCGTGCAAAAGTCCTGCCCTTCTTGCCATCTTGGCATCAAGTCCCAACTCCTCAGCCATCAGTCCCGCAAGGTATGCCACCTCTTTGGAGTGCAGAAGAACATTCTGAGAGTAGCTTGTCCTATAGTACAGCTTTCCTATGTAGTAGTATAGACCAGGGTTTATGTCGTAGAGTCCAAGCTCAATGCAAGTCTCTTCTCCCATCTTTCTTATCTTCTCATCCATCTCTTTCTTGACTTGATTTACCACCTCCTCTATGCGTGCAGGGTGTATCCTTCCATCTTCTATGAGTATCTGCAAAGCTTCCTTGGCTATCTCTCTCCTTAGGGGATCAAAGGAGGATATGGTTACCACATCAGGTGTGTCATCTATTATAAGGTCCACACCTGTTAAAAGCTCAAAGGTCCTTATGTTTCTACCTTCCCTTCCTATGATCCTACCTTTGAACTCGTTGCTGGGAAGTTCCACAGTGGTTGTGGTGTAGTTTATGGCTATCTCTGGTGCTAATCTTTGTATAGCGGTAGTTATGACTTTTTTGGCTTCAAACTCTGCTCTCTCTTTTGCTTCTTCCTCTATCCGTTTGAATATCCTTATAGCCTCTATCTTGGCTTCTTCTTCTGCTCTCTTGAGAATTTCCGCTCTTGCCTCTTCCATGCTCATAGATGCAATTCTTTGTAGCTCAAGCATTTCCTTCTGGATCAGAGACTCTATCTCTTTTTCTTTTTGGGAAATACTGCTCAGTCTTTCTTCTACCTCTTTTTGGAGTTTTTCAAGCTGTCTTTCTGCCTCCCTTATGTCCTTTTCTCTTCTGTATAGCTCTTCTTCTCTTCTTTCTAGAACCTCAATGCGTCTCTCAAGCTGGTGTTCTTTCTGCATAAGGCTTTGCTCTAATTTCTGGATCTGCGCTCTCTTTTCCTTGATCTCCTCTTCTGCCTCCTTCCGTTTGCTTTCTATCTCCTCTTTTATTTTTTCCGCTTCTTCTTTGGCTCTTGAGAGTATGCTCTGGGCTTCTTCCTTGGATAGTCTTATGTACTTTTCTGCCTCTTCCTTAGCCATGCTGAGGATTCTTTCCGCTTCCGCTTGGGCTCTTTGGATTATTTGGTTAGCCTCTGTCTGTAGTTTTTGCACATCTACCTGAGGTACTTCTTCCTTCTTCCTACTTAATAGCAGTTTTGAACCTAAAAATCCCAATACAACTAAAAATGAAGCTACTATGAACAAAACTAACAGCACCTCAGCACTCATACCTTTTACCTCCTTTTAAGATGTATGATTCGGTGACCAGCACATCCACAGGCTGGTCCCATTCGTCTGTAGGAAGTTCCTCTACCACCTGAAAACTGTAAGCTACTCCCATCTTTACCCCCACTATCTTTTGAAGAAGTCTGTCGTAATAACCTCTGCCAAAACCTATTCTGTATCCCCTTCGGTCAAAAACCACTCCGGGCACTATGGCAAGCTCCACATCATGAGGTGGAAACTCTTTACCGCCTACTGGCTCTGGTATGCAAAAGGCTCCGGGCTTTATATCTTCTTGGCTTGTGATACTGTAGAGTTTTAGCTCTTGTCCTTCCACCTTGGGAAGGAGGACCAACTTTTTAGAAGCCAAAGACTCCCATATGAGGGAAGTAAGATCTGGCTCCTTCCTTATAGGGCAATAAAGTAGGACACTTTTAGCCTCTTTGAACTCTTTGAGGTTCTTAATTTTAGCCTTTATCCTTTCTGAGTATATACTCCTTTCTTCTTCGCTAATGTTATCTCTTTTATTTAAAAATTCCCTTCTTAGTTCGCTCTTTTTTAGCAACTTCATCTTCCGCCTCCTTTCTCAGGAGGGGAAGGCAAGAAACCCGCCCGTGTGGTGGCAGGAAGGCCTCGGTGGGCCCCAATCCCTATAGGTGGGTGCTCTCCCGGAACGCCCATGGGGCAGTCCCGGAGCCGAGCTCCCTATTGGCTCACCTTGTGGACCCCAAATTAAACCTCTCTGCCACCAACAGGGCAGGCTCTATCTAAGTTTCGCACCAAAACTTTCCTCAAGGGAGCTAACCAATGCTTTTACAGCATCGTTAGCTTCCTCGTCGGACATGGTACCTTCAAAGCTTCTAAAAACCAACCTAAAACTCACGCTTTTCTTGCCTTCCCCAATATCTGAGCCTGTGTATATACTAAAAACCTTCACTTCCTCCAACTTCTCCTTAAACATATTACTTATATGGAATATTAATTTATCCACAGGTATATCCTTGTCTACAACCACTGAAAGGTCTCTTATGACGGGAGGAAACTTGGAAAAAGGTTTGTATCTTCTTTTACCTTCCTTCATAAGTGCCATCTTTAGCTCTCCCACAAACACATCACCTCTTATACCGAGGGTTTGGGCTATTCTGGGATTTAGCTGTCCCAAAAAGCCAAGTTTTTCACCCTTGTGGAGAAGTTCCACCTGCAGTTTTGGATGTAAGAAGGAGTAAGAGGACCATCTTGTTTCAAAATTAATGCCAAAGAGCCTACCCACATCCAAAAAGAGACTAAGAGCGTGATAAGGAGTGTAGTTTTCTTCTGGATAAAGCCTCTGAGTCCCTACAAGAAGGATACCTAACCTATCTTCTTCTCTATCGGGAAAATAAACTCTTCCTAACTCAAAAAGAGCCATGTGGTAGTTGTGCTGTCTTTGATTGTGCAAACATACTCTTATTAGAGAAGGTATAAGAGATGTTCTCATGTAAGCTTGGCTTTTGACAAGGGGATTACTTATCTCCACACTGGGCTTTTCAATTCCCAAAAGCTCATACAGACTCAAGTCCTCAAAGGAGAAGGATATGACCTCAAAAAGTCCTCTGCTTTTGAGTAAGCACCTTACCTTTTCAAAGGGATCATCCTTCTCAAAAGGTACAGATGGAAGTTTCATAACTTGGGCATCTAAGCTGTCGTATCCCTTTATCCTCAGAACTTCCTCTATTATGTCCACATCTGTTTGTATATCAAAGCTCCTATGTGATGGCACGCTCACTTCAATACCGCACCTGAGAGGTTTGTTAGGAATGCCCAGTCTGTTTAGTATGTCTGACACTTCTTTTCTGTCCATAGGCTCACCCGCATACCTTCTGTACTTTTCTAAGCTCAAAAAGATGCTTTTGGGTTTGTAAGCTACAGGATACACATCTCTTAGAGCAACTAACTTGCCTCCTGCTATATCAAGGATAAGCTCTATGGCTTTATCCTGATACCTCTTTACACCCTCTATGTCCACACCTCTCTCAAATCTGTAGGAACTGTCTGTCTGCACACCCAGTAATTTAGAAGACCTTCTTATCCTATAGGGCTCAAAGTAAGCAGACTCTAAGAGGATTCTTTTGGTATTACTGCTTACTGCGGTATTTTCAAGACCTATCACTCCTGCTATGGCTATGGGTTTTTCTTCATCTGCTATGAGAAGGTTCTCCTCTGTAAGTTCCTTTTGAGTACCCATAAGTGTGATTACCTTTTCACCTTTCGTTGCTTTCCTTACCCTTATACCGCCTTTGAGGGTATCTGCATCAAAAGCGTGAAGGGGCTGTCCATCGCGCAACATAATGTAATTGGTTATATCCACTATGTTGTTGATGCTTCTAAGACCACATTGCCACAGTTTTTTTCTTAACCAAAGGGGTGATGGTTTTACAGAAACACCTTCTATGAGAGCTCCTCTGTATCTTTTGCAGTCTGGGTCAAGTATCTGCACATCTAAGTCTCCAAAGTCTTCAAAACTTACCGCCTTTTCCTCTTTGAGGTCTTTTCCAAATATGGCACACAGGTCTCTTGCCACACCCCTTATGCTAAGCATATCACCCCTGTTGGGAGTGATCTCTATCTCAAGAATATACTCACCAAAGCCAAGAAGGTCATAAGCGGATGTTCCAGGCTTGAAATCCTCCTGCAGTTTAAGCACGCCATCTGAATGGGACTCAAGCCCAAGCTCCTGTGTAGAAAGTAGCATACCTTCAGAAACAACACCATCAAAATCCCTTTTGTTTATACACATGTTCCCAACTTTTGCATTAGGAAGTGCCACGATAACTCCATCTCCTACCTGTACGCTTTTGTCTGCAGTGATCACCTTGGGGTAATACTGCCCACCTATGTCTATCTGGCACACCACAAGGTTTTGTCTTGTTGGGTGTGGTTTTACATCAACTATCCTACCAAAAACCACACCATCCATGTCCAAGTGAAATTTATGTAGGCTTGTTTCCACACTTCTTAGAGTAAGCTCACGAGCTATGTCCTCTGGAGGAATGTCGCTTATGTCTATGAACTCAGAAAGCCAAGTGTAAGGAAATCTCATATAACCATTATAGTATAATGCTACTATGCATGGATACTTTGGAAAGTTTGGTGGTAGGTTCGTTCCAGAAACCCTCATGTACGCTCTTGAGGAGCTTGAAAGCCAATACGAAGAGATAAAGTCAGATAAGAGCTTTTGGGAAGAGTTAAACTATTACCTCAGGACTTACGCAGGCAGACCCACACCCCTTTACTTTGCCAAAAACCTAACTGAATACGCAGGTGGCGCCAAGATATACATAAAGAGAGAGGACCTTTTGCACACGGGTGCTCACAAGATAAACAACACCTTAGGACAAGCTCTACTTACCAAAAGGATGGGCAAAAGGAGAGTGATAGCGGAAACGGGAGCTGGCCAGCACGGTGTGGCTACCGCTACCGCCTGCGCTCTTTTGGGACTTGACTGCACCGTCTATATGGGTGAGGAGGATGCAAAAAGACAAGAACTCAATGTCTTTAGGATGAAGCTCTTGGGTGCAAAGGTTCAAGTGGTAAAAAGTGGAAGCAGAACCCTAAAAGATGCCATAAACGAAGCCCTAAGGGACTGGGTTTCTAATGTGGAGACTACCCACTACATAATAGGCTCTGTGGTGGGACCTCATCCTTTTCCTACCATAGTGAGAGACTTTCAGAAAGTAATAGGTGAGGAGGCAAAGGAGCAGATACTTAAGGCAGAAGGTAGGTTACCTGATGCAGTGATCGCCTGTGTGGGGGGAGGTTCAAACGCTATGGGGATATTCTACCCTTTTATTGAGGATACAGAAGTTAGATTAATAGGTGTAGAAGCTGGAGGATTGGGGCTAAGCAGTGGCAAACACGCTGCTTCAATAAACGGTGGAAGTGTAGGAGTTCTTCACGGCATGAAGTCTTACTTTCTGCAAGATGAAGAGGGACAGATCATGCCTACCCATTCGGTATCTGCGGGTCTTGATTATCCGGGTGTTGGTCCAGAGCATGCCTACCTTTTTGAGACCAAAAGGGCTCAGTATGTGTATGCCACTGATCAAGAAGCCTTAGAAGGTTTTAAGCTCCTTTCCAAACTTGAAGGTATAATACCTGCCTTAGAACCTGCTCACGCAGTTTTAAAAGCAATTGAGGTTGCCAAAGAGTTAGGTAAAGACGGTATTGTGCTTTTGAACCTCTCAGGAAGAGGAGACAAAGACATGTATCATGTTATGAACTTGCTCAAAAGATCTCCAAGCGAAGAGGACCAAGGCTTCTGATCTTTCTTAGCAGTTCTCCCATGCGTGCGCTATTCACCTTCAAAAGCGCATCAATCCCTCTTTTAGTCTTTCTGTATCTTCCTTTGACACCTAAACTTTCCAAAGCACTTCTTACATCTTTGGAAAAGCTTGCCAAGATCATTCTTGAAAAAGGTGGCAGATGCTCTTCTTTCCTGCGTTCCCATTCCTTATCCAAGTAGTTTTTCCAATCGCCTCTTTTGATGTCCTCAAGTATGCTGTGTTCAGGAAAGAGAGTTTGTATCAAAAGCTTTTCCTTTGCCAAGGCTCTTGCTCTCCACACGTACCTATAAAAGTTTTCTTCCGCATTGAAAAAGGGCACAGAAAGGAGGTTATCTGCGCTTACCACCACCACAAGATGGTACAAATCAGAGAAAGTAGGATAAGTGCTAAAAGTAAAGTTTTCTCTAAGACCAAACAGGTTTTCCACCTCTTCCATCACCCTATCTATACCAAAGTTTGAGCTTTCCACAGCTCCTCCACATTCGGGACACACCACCTCACTCTTAAAGTTGCAGTTAGTACATACAAGCTGTTCATCATCTTTGTAAAGGGTCAAAAAGGTTTCACACACGGGACACATGCAAAGACTTTGACATCTGGGACAGTAAGCGTAGCTATAGCCCTTTTTGTTAACTAAAAAAAGAAGCTTTTTATCAAGGAAATCCTCCAAGACCTTTAAGGTTTCTGCAGAGAATATCTCCTTTCCCTGTCTTTTGACCACCTGCACTTGCACATCCGATAAACACTGATCCATCTTAATCCTTCCAGACTTTACCAAATGATAAGTCTGTATATCCATAGCGGGTGTGCATATGACAAAGGATGCCCCCAGATACCTTGACCTCACATAGAGTAAGTTCCTCACATCTATACTACCTTTAGGAAGCTTGATGTTAGTGTCATCAAAAAGCGCCACCACTTTTACATTTTTGATGGGTACAAGAAGAGACAGAAAGCTTCCCAAAACCACCTTGCTTTTTTCTTGAGCCTTAAACCAGTTTCTTATGAGCCTGCTTGGTTTTTCTTTGGAAGATATAATCAGAAGATCATCACCAAAAGCACTTTTGAACTCCCTCTCAAGATAGAAAAGAGTGGATAGGTTAGTGCAAACCACAAGGGAAGAAAAGCCCCTTTGTAGAGCATCACCTACCGCGCTCTTGAGACTCTCTATTAAAAACTCAAAACTGCCAAAAATGACCTCGTTATTCTCAAGACTTTTAACGAGTGGTCCAAAGGTTTGGGTTTTATTTTCTACATCTTGAGCCTCAGCTGATGCAAGAATACCCTTTTTCAAAAGGTACGAGATATCCCTACTACTAAAGCCCATGTCTTCCAGCTCTTCTATGGACATATAACCGCGCTCCTTTACAAGGTTCAATATGTTGAGCTTTTCCTCTTTTCTCTTCAATTTTTTGAGACTCTTATAGGCTTCCTCAAAAGGAACATTAAGTGTAAGGATTTGGGGTTCTTCTTCAGGCACATTCCATCTTTTCTCCACTTTTAGAAAGCCCTTGTCTATTAAAAGCTCCACCAACCTCCAACCAAACCTGTTCTTAAGAAGTTCTTTTTTTACACCGCCTTTGGAGATAACATACTTGATTACCTTCATACTCACTTTGTCCAAACCTATAATAGAACTGTTTGTAGGTACTACATAATCTTCCTGTTTTTCCACAAAATGCTTGGGAAGTAGGCTAAAAAGCAAAGACCAAGGATTGATGCCGTATATTAAAGAAACGTCCTTTAGCGTTTCTATCACATCAGAAAGTACGAGAGGTTTTTTATCTGGAAATACGCACTCTAAAGACTCCTGAGCGTCCTGACTTAGTCCCACCACTATGCCTGTGCGACCCAAAGAGGGTATCTTTACTCTGTAGCCTATGGGCTCACCCTCGTAAGGAAAGTCCAACGAGAGTCTAAGAACCCTTCCGTTGCTCAAAGCAACTTTTAAGTTCATTCGGGTATGTATTCCGCTTTTGATGTTTTTGTTTCCCAAAGGACTACTTTAATGACCTTTACCTCTCCAAGAAGTCCTGCCTCTTGAAGTTTTTTATTCAGAAAGTCATAAAAGTATTTGGCTAAAGCCTCTGCAGTGGGACAAAAGTCTACGGGAAATATTTTTAAAGCACCATACTTTTCCGCAACCTCTTTCAGCTCAGGATACATGGGATCATTCACATCTATGATAAAGCTGTGATCTATGGTATCTATAAGGTCTTTTAGTGCACTCTTTAGGTGGTAAAAATCCATCACCATATCCTGCTCGCTTAGGGTATCTGAACCCAAAACTACCTCAAGAGTGTAGCTGTGTCCATGAAGATTTACACACTTGTTTTGTGGCACTCCTTCCTTTTGGGTAAACTGCGCACCCCTTCCGTAGGTTAAGTTTTGCTTCCAAACTCTGTGCCCTGCCTCAAAGGTAAAGATCTTAGTTATCTGCCACTTCATATCACCACACCACCACTTTTTTTGCCTCTACTATAAGCTGAGCTATCTCTTCGTAGCTTTTGGCTATGCTTTCTGGAACTTTTATCCCCCTTGCTTGGGCATCTTCCTTACAGACAAACCACCCCTTTTTGGTAGGAATTCTTAGCACCCCATCTTGTATTAGTATCACCACATCTTTCTCTTCATCAACAAGATCAGAAGAGAAGTCTCCCAGCTTCCTCACAAGCCACACTGTATTCACCATACAAAAACCGCCTCCGCGTCCTTTATAAGTTCCTTTATTTCATCAGAGCTAATAAAGCTTACCTCTTTAACAAAGTCTGACTCTTTTAGTCCCCTCTCTTCCGCTGAAGTGTCCTCCACGTAGAGCTTTACATTTACATAATCTATATTTTCAAGCAGTTTCTCAAAACCATGTATTTCAAGCTTTTCTGGATGCCAGCGAGTCAAAGAATAAACGCCATCTTTTATAAAGATAAAGTTAACCTCACTGTTTATACCTATAGCCAAACCAACTCTTAGAGCTTCGTGTGCTTTCCAAGAGAAGGGATCACCTTTTAGCAAAAAAACCACCTTTTTCATCTTTAGTTAAACACTATAACTTTATCATACTCGGGAAGCATTTTTGAAAGGTTGTATGTGGAACTGCTTTCAAAGAAATCCGCATGGGATGAGATGCCCCTTTGATGCGCAGAGTGGGCACAGTAAAGAAGTCTTGCACCCATATCTTTTAGAATTTTACTTTCTGGTCTTGTAAGGTAATACACACCGTTGCCAGAAAAGAATACCACTACATCACCTCTTTTTGTTAGAACTTTAACGAGGTTAAGAAGCGTACTAAAGTCTTTAGCAAAAGGGTTGCTAGTCACTACAAACAAAAACCTCATCTTACCTTTCTCACAATTATCTCCCATTCCTTCTCTCCTATCTGATTAACCGCAAGCACCTCCTGACCTTCTTCTTTCATACTCTTGGGCACACTTTGAGCGGAAGGTTCATAATCTACTATAACTCTCAGGATTTGTCCCACTTGCATCTGCTCAAGCATAAGTTTGCTTTTAACAAAGGTAAAAGGACAAACATCACCCCTTATGTCCAGCTCTTTATCATACTTCATAAGATTATAATATACCACCCATGAAAGACTCACGAATAGTTAAGTACATAAAGTCCTTGATAAGAAATCACAAATACATGACAACTGAGGATATAATGCTTTTTTTAGAAAAATATTACGGTCTTCCTATAAAGATACCCTCTGTCTATTACAAGTACAGGAAGATCATAAAAGAGTGTAGAAAGGAAGTTTACAAAGAGCGGAGGAAGAAAAGATGAAGTTTGACCTTGTTATATTAGGAGCAGGTAGTGGTGGATATGAGGCAGCTCTTTATGCTCACAGAAGGGGTATGAGGGTAGCTTTAGTGGAGCTATCACCACAAAGTGTTGGAGGGAACTGTCTCAATAAGGGTTGCATACCTTCCAAACACATGAGACATGGAGCTTATCTTTTGGAGAAGTTTCAAAAGATGTATAGCTATGGAATAGTTCCAAAAGGTTTTGAAATGGACATAAAGGGTCTAAAAAGTGGCAGAGAGGAGATCATAACTAGCATAAGGGAAGGCTTTAAAAAGTTTGCACAGCAGGTGGGCATACCCATCTTTTACGGCAGAGGTGTGCTCAAAGACAAAAACACCGTTTATGTAGAGGGAGAAGATAAAAAAATAACTGCGGACTTTATTCTGCTCGCAACGGGTTCTTCTACCACAAGGGTGGGACAGCTATCTCCTGACAACAGACGCATATACGATACGGACCAAATATGGGACATAGATGCATTTCCCAAAAGACTACTCATTGTGGGGGGTGGAGCGGTTGGTGTTGAGTTTGCCTATATATTCAGGATGTATGGGTCTCAAGTGGTGCTTGTGGAGTTAAAAGATAGGCTTCTTCCATCAGATTACATACCCGAGGAGTCCTCAAGATATCTTGCAAGAAAGCTAAAGAAGTTAGGAGTAGATGTGAGGCTAAGGACCACTGTTGAGAATGTTCAAGAAAAAGAAGGAGAGCTAAAGGTGACGCTCTCAGATGGCTCTCAGGTAGATGTGGACATAATTCTATTGGGTGTAGGTAGAAAGCCCAATACGGAAGGCATAGGACTTGAAGAAGTGGGTGTTAAGAAGGATGATAGGGGATTTGTGCTGGTAAATGATTACTGTCAGACTTCTGTGGAAAACATATACGCTTGCGGAGACATAACTTCTCCCCTCATGTTGGCTCACAAAGCCATGTACGAAGGTAGAGTTGCGGTGAGCCACATGCTTGGCGATAGAGACATGAAGAAAAGTGACCTTCTAATTCCTAAGATCATATACTCCGCTTACGAAGTTGCTTCTGTTGGGCTCACAGAAGATCAGGCGGAAGAAATGGGATACTCTCCAAAGGTGGGTGTAGTTTCCTTTATTCCAAATCCCAAGGCAATGGATGATGGAGAAAACGAAGGATTTGTCAGGTTGGTGGTAGAGGAAACTACAGGAGATATACTGGGTTGTCATATAGTGGGACCCCATGCAGGAGAGCTTATACATCAAGTAGTCCATGTCATGAAAGCAGGACTAAGGATAGACTTTCTCTCAAAGAGCATATACTCTCACCCTTCCTTGTCAGAAGCCATAGGACAGTCCGCTATGGAGGCTTACTTTGGACCCATATCTTGGGTGAAGAGAGGTAAACGTGAGTAAGTTTTTTGTGCTTTTATTGTGCTTTTTTGCCTTTTCTTACAGTATGGATGTAAAGGTGCTCACAAGGGACGGAAAAGTAAAAGTAGTAAAACTTTCCCAGCTCAAGAGTCTC
The DNA here is from genome assembly GCA_023255875.1 of Hydrogenobacter sp. Lineage (GTDB taxonomy): Bacteria > Aquificota > Aquificia > Aquificales > Aquificaceae > Hydrogenobacter. The sequence goes on from JAGDVY010000031.1 coordinate 32,446, forward strand.
CAGGAGCAAAGAGATGTCCTTTATGTAGAGCCACCCAAAAAACTAAGATTTCTTGATGATGTTAGCAGTAATTCATCTTACGTAGTTTGGGGAAGCGGAAACCAATCCATAATGATAAGCTACAACAAGCCTTTCTTTGGTTACATATTTGGTGCAAGTCTAAGCGGAAGCGGATGTAGTCAAAACGGGTTTTTCTTTCAATGCACTTCTTCAACCACTTTAAACATTAGCTCTGCAGGTTCCTACAGGCTGGTTTTGGTAGGTGAGGGTATAAACTCTGAGGACATAGTGGGAGGGGACAGAAAGTACCTTCTGGGCACTAAAGCAAGTCTTAGCGGAAAAACGGGCAGAGGTGTTGTTATAGGCATAATAGACTCGGGCATAAACTTCTGCCATCCTGCTTTTAGAAATCCCGATGGGACCACAAGAGTACTTTTCTACAAAGACTATAATGGTTTAGAGCTAAACGCTTCGCAGATAAACAGTAAGATAGAGAGCGGTGATTGTAATTACGACAGTGAAGGACATGGCACTGCGGTGGCTAGTGTGGCAGGTGGCTATTGGGCATCAACTAGATACAACAGTCCAGCAAAGGATGCCAAGTTCATAATATACAGAACTAACCTGCTGGATACGGATATAATGACGGGGCTTGATTACATAAAATCTAAGGCACAAAGCCTTAATATGCCTGCGGTAGTTAATTTGTCCTTAGGAGGACATCTTGATCCTCACGATGGCACTGGACTCTTAGATAGATACATAGACCAAATTTCCGGACCTGGCTTTGTAGTAGTAGTTGCCGCTGGAAATGAGGGAGACCAAAGAATACACGCAAGAGTTACTTCTTCAAGCGGTAATGTGGGCATAAGCGCATTAAGCGTGTATATAGAAGGTTGGTACACAAGGGGTTCCTCTTACAGGGTTCAGGTTTGCGATCAGTCTGGCACAGGCTGTGTGAGCGCAGAGCCAGGTAATATCGCTGACGCACAGGTAGGTACTACTCCATGTTCTGCTTACATTAATAACACAACTCTTTCCTCACCTCTTAACGGTGATGGCAAGCTTTACATTAGGTTATCTTGCACAAACCCAACAAACCTTACTCTCAGGCTTACCAGACTCAGCCCAAGCGGTATTATAGACATGTGGCTTGAAGGGGAAGGCGAATTTACTAACGGTCAGGTGGATGACGGTTTTGGTGGTTTTTCCTATACGGTCGCTTCACCAGGCACCGCAAAAAGGGCTATAACCGTGGGAGCCATAGGAGCCAACTACATAGATTTACCTTACTTTGATAACTACGGGCGTGTGGCTTTCTTCTCTTCAAGGGGACCAACAAGAGATAATAGGATAAAGCCAGATGTGGTTGCAGATGGATACTTCCAATGCACCGCAAACGCTAACTTTTCTAATGCTTCAGACCCAAACCTTTGCGGATCAGTTATTAGTGGCTCTTACTATGTTGGTATGGCAGGGACATCCTTTTCTGCGCCTGTGGTAACATCTCTGGTAGCTTTGTATTTACAAGATCATCCTTCAGCAGACCCCACCGAAGTGAAAAATTGGCTTATAGGAAATGCCCTTTATGATACAGAGGGGACCGCTCCTAACGTAGCTTATGGATACGGTAAGGCCGTGTGGAAGGAAGCTCCATCAAGCACAGGCGGTTCAGGAGGCGGTGGTGGAGGTGGATGCTCTATGACGAGCTCTGGTTCTCCTGTTAGCCTGTTTGCATGGTTTTTGATTCCTGTTATTGCGCTACTCAGAAGGAGGTTTTTCATCCTTGTTTCATAAAAACGAGCGTATTATAATACTACAAACACTTTAAAAGGAGGTGCAGTATGAAGAAGTTTCTATTGGTAGCAGTAGTGGGACTTGTGGGCTTGTCTTTTGCCAACGAACAGCTTGCAAAGCAAAAGGGCTGTTTTGCATGCCACGACATCAAAGCTAAGAAAGTAGGACCCTCTTATGCAGATATTGCTAAGAAGTATGCAGGAAAGAAGGACGCTGTTGATTATCTTGCCAAAAGGATAAAACAAGGTGGTGCAGGTGTTTGGGGTTCTGTACCCATGCCTCCTCAAAATGTAACAGACGCAGAAGCCAAACAGCTCGCCCAGTGGATACTTTCTCTAAAGTGATCTCTACGGGGGCACTATGCCCCCTCTATGGGATTACACCTGTTTATATTTCCAAAACACTTAGGACATAAATCAAAGAAGACCAAAAGTCCCAATCCTCCCAACATCATATTTACCTGAGTTATCACTAAGTTTTCTTGTCTTTCGGGTAATATTTGGTACTTTTCCAAGGTAGCTCCACACATAGTTTTCCCTTCCTCATCTCCCAGTTTGTGAAACTGAAAGACTAGCCTGTTGGTTCTTCTGCACTTCATCCACCTGGGAGTTAGATCAAGAATCACAAAGTTTATCTGCACATTTTTGTCTATGAGCTGTGCCTTCTGCAGGAGTCTTTCAAACTTCTCTTTTTCCATCATAATATGAATACATGCTCAAGTAGGTAATTTATACCTATCCTGCGTCATAAGGTCTACGCCTACTTCCAGGTTCTCAAGCCAATCAAGAAACTTATTTACCATCTCCTTTCCTTTAAATATGGCTCCGTGCTGGGGTGCTATCATCTCCACATCAAGCTGTCTTACCATATTTACCCAAAACTTGAGAATTTTGTTGCTTGCCATATACCTTCTGTGAAAACCCTCCATGTACTTGATGTGAGCGTCAAAATCTTTCACAAAAAAGTAATCCTGTCCCAGTGAAGCCCCCAGGTCACCCGAGAAAAGTATTTTTGAACACGGATCGTATACCTGAAAATTACCAGGAGAGTGTAGAAAGTGAGCTGGCAGTATTAGAAGCTCACAGCCATTCAAATTCACCTTTGTTCCACCATCATCTATAGGGATTACCCTTTCCTCCAGTTGAGAGTCAAGACCAAAGTGAGGTAGGAATCTTATCCAAAGCTTAGATATGTAAGCGTAAGCTTTTGTTGTCATCAGCCAACCATTTATAGAAGCTACTATGTCAGGGTCTTGGTGAGACAGTAGTATATACTTTATGTTTCCAGTGGGTATTAATGTGGATATGTCCGAGAGGAGCTTAGGGAAAACCTTATGGCCTCCGGGATCCAATAGCATGCCCTCTCCTCTGTGTATAATGAGGTACTGATTTGCTTGCACTGCGCTTGCAGGTGTGAGCTCTTCGTAGAAGGCTACTTTGTGATCCTGAGTGTCAAAAATTAGTTTGGCGGTCATTGGATACCTCCTGTTATCCAAATCATCCTTAAAATTCTATCACATGTTTTGTAATCTTCTTAGCCTTTCGTAAGCATCTTTTGACCACTCTGCCTCGCTTTTGGACAGTTCCAGAGCGGTTTTGTAGTGATACACTGCCTGTGAGATGTTTCCCAAAGCTTCATAATCCCTACCAAGGTAGTAGTAAATATCTGCATAGTCTGGTATGAGCTTTTTGGCTCTCTCAAGCTTTTGCACAGACTCTTGATATCTTCCCATTCTAAAAAGCACAAACCCATACACATAGTTGGTAGAAAAGACTTTTGGCTCCGTTTGGTAGGCTCTTTCTGCATGTTCAAGTGCCTTATTTAAACTACCTTCTTTGGCAAGTATGTAAGCTATGTATAGACGCGCTTGGTAGTTATTAGGATAAAGCTCTACCGCTCTCATGAAGTGAGAAAGGGCTAAAGAATAGTTTTTCTGCCTATAAGCCTTTTTACCCGCATAAAACTCCCTGTAAGAACCCTCTGTCTCTTTTAAAAGCCTTTTTATATATTGAAACTCGTCAGTATCAGAAATGAGGCTTCCAGAGGGTTTTATGCGTTGTATTTCCTCTTGCACTTCTTTTATCCTGCTTTGGGGGAGTGGGTGGGTTTGTAGCCATTCTGGAGCGCTTGATCTTTCCATTTTATTGAAGGTCTCAAAAACACCCAAAAGTCCGCTAGGATCGTAGCCAGCTTTTAGAGCGTAGATTACTCCAAGCTGATCCGCTTCCCTTTCTTGATCCCTGCTAAACTTAAGAGCCAAAAGCTGGCCTCCTATCTGACCAAACTGTAAAAGCGCCTGAGCATAAGGTTTATCTGCCAAAAGAACCGCTCCTATATTAAAGAGCAGGTTCATAGCGTACATTTTTTCTAAAAACTTTGCGTGATGTCTTGCGTTTATGTGTCCAAGCTCGTGACCCAAAACTCCCGCAAGCTCGCTTTCTGTGTTTAGTTTAAGTAGAAGCCCTCGTGTAATAAATACTGGTCCTCCCGGAAGGGCAAAAGCATTAACCACATCTGAATTTACCACAAAAAACTCATAGGGTAGCCTCCTGGGTGTGTGTCTTGCTATGCTCATACCAACTCTTCTGACATATTCTTGTACCCTCTTATCTGGATAAAGTCCATCGCTTTCTTCTATGGCATAGGGAATATAGCTTTTGCCTATCTTTATCTCTTCCTCTTCTGGAAGAAGAAGTGAGCTAAAATCTACAGCCTTTGCACAGCTCATAACAAAGAGAAGCACTACCAACAGAAGTTTCTTCATCTCACATCAACCCTTATCTTCTACCATCTCCCATTTTTCTCTCACCTTTCCTCTGTGGGTTATTCCACAGGCTTTTACAAGATACATTATCCTGCGGAGAGGGGAGGACCTATCTTTACAAGTCCTAGCTCCGTTATCTCCATAAAGTGCGTGCGTGTATCGTGTCCGCACAATCTACAACCATCTATTCGGAAAAGCCTAACTATCTCTCCTATAGGTTTTTTGTATATCTTTGACTGCGCTTGAGTAAGGATAAGCTCCTTAGATAGCACTATGGAACAATCCACTATGTGGCTTACCGCATAACCTCCAGCAGCTTCCGCAGTTAGCTCTTCGTGTCCGCTCCTCTTTTGGGATATGAAAATAGCTGTTTGATACCACTTTTTCATAAAGTTAAACAGCTGTCTTACTATAACTCTTGCCATCATCTCCTTTGCTTCGTACAAGCCCGTGATGGAGTCTATTACCACATGCCTTATCTTGTAGGTTTTTATTGCGTAAGCTAGGGTGGCAAGTAAGTCTGGTATGTTTTCTCTGAGTTTTGCGTGGCTTGCTGCATCTATTAACACTATCTTGTCTTGCAAGCTCTCAAAATCAACTCCCATAGCCTTTGCCCTTTCACGCAAACCAACACTCACAAAGGGTGCAGGTGCTTCAACGGTTACAAAGGCTACAGGTTCGTTTCTCTTTGCTTGGACTATGGTGTACTGCTCCGCTATAAGGGTTTTGCCAGTATCAGAAACGCCTGTGATGTTGGTAACTGAATAAGCAGGTATGCCCCCTAAAGGTTTCTTCACTACCTTTCCTTCGTGCACTTCCGTGGTGAAGAAAAGATCATCTAAGCCCTCCACGCCCGTGGGAACTCCGTACATTTTGGGAGCTTTCTTTATTGCCTCTCCAGCCACCCATATGCTCTCTTCTACTACCTCTGGCTTCCTTACCTCTTCAAACTTTTCCTTTTCATCCATAACTTTGTATTATATGCCAAGAACTCAGAGTGTTTAAAAATTTCCAAAGCCTTTTTTTCCAAGACCTTGATCGCTCCTCCACCCAGCTAACCATCTCCTTTTGGATTTCCTTCCCTTGGTTTATCTATGAGTAGGTTTTTCTGTGTGGTTTTCCAAGAGCCTCTTGCACTCTTGACTTGATCCCCTAAGAGCCTATAGTTTAGGATCATGAAAAGGATAATAAGCTCTATAAATTTGCGTCAGGATAGACTTCCACCGGGACAAAAGTGGATAAGCGCTCCAATTGTTTATGACATAGTAGATCAAATTCCTGATTGGGATATGGACTCCTACAGATTTAAGGTTTGGGGACTTGTGGAAAATCCTATAGAGATGACCTATGAGGAACTTTTAAAATTGCCATCTGTGGAGCTAATTGCGGACTTTCACTGTGTGACACGCTGGAGCGTTAAGGACGTACTGTGGGAAGGTGTGCCTACTGCATACATTCTCAACTTAGCGAAACCAAAAGAAAACGCACGTTTTGTGATGGTTCACTGTCTTGAGGGATACACCACCAACATGCCCATTGAGTATTTGTTTGAAGAGGACAGTATATTAGCTTACAAGATGAATGGACAGACCATACCCAAAAGGCACGGATATCCCTTAAGGTTGGTGGTACCAAAGCTTTATGCGTGGAAAAGTGCCAAGTATGTTTGGGGCATAGAGATTATGGAAAGGGATATGCCCGGCTTTTGGGAACAAAGAGGTTACCACATGCGCGGAGACCCATGGAGAGAGGAGCGTTACTGGTAAGACTCAACAGATTTATATCTATGTGCGGTATCACTTCAAGGAGAAAGGCAGATGAACTTATCAAAGCAGGTAGGGTAAAAGTAAATGGGCTTGTTGTAAAGGAATTAGGTTACAGAGTAGACCCATCAAAAGATGTGGTGGAGGTTGATGGAAAGCTTCTCAGACCACCCAAATACAGGTACGTGATCCTCAACAAACCTTGCTGTTATCTAACATCTCTGACAGATGGTAAAGATGGCAAAAAAAGCATAAAGGAACTCATAAAGGATATTCCCGAAAGGCTATACCCTGCTGGTAGGCTTGACTACAATGCAGAAGGGCTTTTGATACTCACAAATGACGGAGAGTTAGCCAACAGAATCATGCATCCTAGGTATAAACTTCCTAAAAAGTACCTCGTTTTAGTGGAAGGTAGGGTGGATGCTGAAACACTCAGAAAAATGAAAAAGGGTGCCCAGCTGGAGGATGGTTTTGCAAAACCTGACAGTGTAAAGCTCATAAGAGTAGAAAAGAACCAAACAACCTTAGAAGTGGTATTTCACGAAGGTAGGAAGCACATAGTAAAAAGGTTCATGGCACACTTTGGACACAAGGTAAAAAGACTAAAAAGGATCGCCATAGGACCCATACAGCTTGGCAAACTTCCACCCGGAAAGTGGAGAGATCTAACACAGCAAGAGTTAGAAGCGCTGAAGAAAGCCCTAAACCTGAAAACATGTTAAAATTACCAAATAAATACTTCCTTGATATAAAAGAAGAGAGCGTATGAGACTCTTTGACTTTTTAAAAAAATCTTCTGAGCTGTATTCTTTGGAAGGGGAAGAGTTTATAAAGGGTCTTCTCAAACTGTGCGCTCAGTTTCTATCCGCTCAAAGAACGAGCCTTTGGACCGTAAAAGAGGACATACTTTTCTGCGAGTATATGTATACAAAAAGCGAGGATGATTTTATTGGTGGGCTTCTGGTAAAGAAAGAGAATTGTTTAGAATTCATTGATTATCTACAAAAAGAAAGGGTAATAAGCGCAGAAAAGCCTTTTGATCTAAGGATTAATAGTTGCTTTGGAGATTATCTGGACTTTAGAAATACCCAATCCCTTCTAATAGCGTCCTTAACAACAGAAAAAGGAGAGCTTACTTACCTTATTATGTACGAGCATGACGTTAAAAAAGCCTACAGTGAAGAAGATATATGTGTGTTTCTTTTGTCATTAGCTTACTTAAAGGAGCACTACAAAAGACAAAGAACTTTATTTATGACAAATATGTACAAAGTACTGTCTGCGGTGAATAGTATCGTGCTAAAGGCAAATAGCAAAGAGGAGATTCTGCAACAGCTCTGCCAGATAATGGTTCAAGTTGCAGGGCTTAGGATGGTATGGATAGGACTCCTTGACAGTGAGGGGAATTTAAAACCCTGTTGTGCTTGTGGATCGGTAGAAGGCTATTTGGATGAGATAAGTATCAATATATACGATGAAAAGCTAAACAAAGGACCTTCCGCAAGAGCTATTTTAGAGCAAAAGGTTCAGATAAACAACGATACAGAAACTGATCCTACCGTGCTCCCGTGGCGTATGCAAATGCTAAAAAGGAAGTACCTTTCAAGCTGTGCCTATCCCATAACCCTAAAGGGTAAAGTTATAGGAACCATAAATCTCTATTCAGACAAAAAGGGTTTCTTCAGCGAAGAGATCGTTAGGTTAGTGGAAGAAGTAGGACAAAATGTTTCCTTTGCCTTAGAATACTTGGATACTCTAAGAAATATACAGAGCCTGTATAGAGCCATTGAGCAATCCAATGAGTGGACATTAATAACAGATGTTGAAGGTAAGATCCTTTATGTAAATCCAGCAGTGGAACGCATAAGTGGGTATAGCAGGGAGGAGCTTATAGGAAAAACTCCAAGGGTTTTTAAATCAGGGCTACATGATGAAGAGTTTTATAAAAAACTTTGGGATACTATACTTTCAGGAAAGGAATTTCACGATATTTTTATAAATAGGCACAAGAATGGAAGCCTGTTTTACTTAGACCAAATAATAACCCCCATTAAGGATGAAGCGGGTAGGATAATCAACTTTGTTTCTACCGCAAGAGACATAACCTTAGCGAAAGAAATTGAAGAAAAGATGCACAAAGTAATCAACTATGACCCACTTACAAACTTACCAAAAAGAGATCCTTTCATCAAAGAACTGGAAAGGAACATAAAGGAAAAAAGTAATAGCACTATAGGTATTTTCCTAATAGATATGCATAAATTTTCTGCAGTTAATGCCCTTTACGGTTATGAGTTTGGAGATAAACTTCTCAAATCTTTTGCAGAAAGACTTACGAAACTGCCAGGTTTTTGGGCACGGTATGGAGATGATGCTTTTATAGGATTTAAAGAATTAAACAGCAAAGAAGAGATATACAACTTGCTCAAAGACATCTTTAAGATGGGTGAGTTAAAGTTAGAAAACTTTAGCTACAGGCTTGACTTTCATGTAGGTGTATCCATTTACCCTGATGATGCAAACAACGCTTTGGATCTTTTACATGCGGTAGAGATAGCTCTTAGAAAAGCAGAAGAGAAAGCACCTAGAAGCTTTAAGCTTTATAATGAAGAAGAGAAAGAAAAACTTTTGGAAAAGCTAAAACTTATAGAAGATCTAAAAACCGCTTTAGAAAGAGGTGAGTTTGTTCTACACTTCCAACCTATTTACAGTTCCTTAGATCTAAAGCCTGCCATGCTAGAAGTACTTCTAGGATGGAACTCAAAGAAATTTGGCTTTTTACAAGCAGGGAGTTTTATAGATATACTTGAAGAGACGGGACTTATAGTGGATATTGGTTATTATGTATTTGAACAGTGTTTAAGTACGATAAAGCGGTATAACTTAGAAATTCCCATATCCATAAACATATCGTCTGTGCAGATAAAGAGAGAAGACTTTACGGATAGGTTATCTGAACTTCTTAATAAGTACAGAGTACCCGCTGAGCTTATTCTTTTGGAGATCACAGAAGGCACGCTTATAGAGGACCTTCAGAAAGCACAAAAACTATTAGATGCATTAAAAGAGAAGGGTTTCTCTATCGTTCTTGACGATTTTGGAGTAAAGTACTCATCTCTGTCTTACCTTACCAAACTTCCTATAGACTACATAAAGATAGACAAGTCCTTTATTAAGGAAGTGGATACTGATGAAAAAGTGCTGAATGTGGTAAAAACGATAGTTTCCATAGCTAATATTCTTGGTGCAAAAACTGTTGCAGAAGGCATAGAAAGACAATCACAGCTGAACATACTAAAAGAAATAGGATGCCATTATTTACAGGGATTTTACCTTAGCAAACCTATGGACATCAAAGATTTCCTGAAGCTTTTACGCTCCTAAGTGTATCTATAAGCTCCTGTAAAAGATGACAAATAGGAAATTAGCCATAAAACGTGTTATAATAAGTTACTCATGCTTAAGGAGTACAATAAGTATCTTGAATACAAAAACGGAGAGCTCTATCTTGATGGAGTGTCCCTAAGGGCTTTAGCAGAAGAATTTGGTACTCCACTGTATGTGTATAGTGCCTCTTACATAAGAGATAGGGTAAGGGCATACAAAGAAGCCTTTCCAAATGCTCTTATATGCTATGCGGTAAAGGCTAACTTCAATCCTCACATTATAAGACTTGTGAAGGAAGAAGGCGCTGGAGCGGACATAGTCTCTGGTGGTGAGCTCTACGCTTCGCTACAAGCGGGTGTAGATCCCAAGAAAATAGTTTATGCTGGTGTAGGAAAAACTCCAAAAGAGATAGAGTACGCTATAAGTTCGGACATACTCATGTTCAATGTGGAATCCCGTATGGAATTGGAAGTGCTTGATCAAATAGCAGAGCGTATGGGCAAAAAGGTAAGGATAGCCATAAGGGTAAATCCCGATGTGGATCCCAAAACGCATCCTTACATATCCACAGGTATGAAAAAGAGCAAATTTGGCGTGGATATAAAACGAGCAAAGGAAGAGTACGAATATGCAAGAAATCTGAAGAACCTTGAGATCGTAGGCATACACTGCCATATAGGATCTCAGATACTTGATGTATCACCTTACATAGAAGCTGTGGAAAAGATAGTAGAGCTTTACCACTATCTTACAAAGAACGGCTTTGACATAAGATACTTAGACATAGGAGGAGGCTTGGGTATAAAGTACAAACCAGAACAATCAAATCCCGAACCCAGTGATTTAGCAGAAGCAATAAGTCCCATCTTAAAAGATGTGAAGGCAAAGCTAATTCTTGAGCCAGGAAGGTCTATAGTGGGAAACTCGGGTGTTTTGATAACTCGTGTGGAATTCTTAAAGGACAAAGGGCACAAACACTTTGTCATAGTAGATGCAGGGATGAACGACCTTATAAGACCCGCCATCTATGATGCTTACCATCACATTGTGCCTGTTGAAAAAAGGGATGGGCGCTATATAAAGACGGATGTAGTTGGTCCCATATGTGAAACGGGGGATTTCTTAGCCTTAGACAGAGAACTGCCAGAAGTGAGAAGGGGTGATTACTTAGCGGTGCTGTCTGCTGGAGCTTACGGTTTTGCCATGTCTTCTCACTACAATGTGAGGCCAAGAGCTTGTGAGCTGTTGGTGGATGAAGGAAAATACAGAGTCATAAGAAAAAGGGAGGATTACGCTTACATATTTTCTTTGAGTTCTTGAGAAGTAAATCACTTAACTTTCTTCTTGATGCTCTTTTCTCCTTTATCCTTATCTTTAAAGATCAACCTTTTTATAAGATAGCTTTGAAAGATGTTGAGTATGTTGTTGAAGGTCCAATAGAGCACAAGACCTGCAGGGAAGCTAGCAAACAGGAAGGTAAAGGCTATGGAAGATATATACATCATAAAGTTCTGCGTTTTGTCAGGATTTGGGCTTATAAACTGCTGGGCTATCATGGTAAGACCCATCAGTATGGGCAGTATGTAATAGGGGTCTTTTTGGGCTAAGCTGGGTATCCAAAACATGGATGCAAGCTGAAGGTCTGCGGTTATGGTAAGCACCTTATAAAGGGCAAAGAAGACGGGTATCTGAAGGAGTATAGGAAGACATCCAGACATGGGGTTAAAACCCGCCTGAGAGTAAAGCTTCATAATCTCCTCTTGCATCTTTATAGGATCGTCCTTATACCTTTCCCTTATCTCTTGCATTTTAGGTGCAAGTTCTGAAAGCTTCATCATAGAGACACTGCTTTTGTAAGTGAGAGGAAACATAAAAAGCCTGACAATTAAAGTAAGCGCCAATATGGAAAACACCCAAGAGTGAAGGTGTTCGTATATCCAATACATAAAGATAAACAGGGGCTTGACTAAGAGTTTTAGTGTTCCATAATCTATAACGTCCGAAAGGCCTATCTGCTTTAGTCTTGAATACTCTTTGGTACCTGCGTAGAATATAAGGGGACTGTTTGCCTCAACAAGGGTCAGCGTGCTGTTATTCTCCACTTTGTATATGACTACCGAGCTTATCTTTCCCACAAAACCCTTAAAGTAGTACCTGCTTTCCTCTCCTGCAAATTTTATATCTCCAGTTATCACTTCCCTTCCCTTTATGTCTTCTATATTTATCCTCTCTATGTGATCTTGGATACTCACAATGGGTCCAACATGAGTGTAAAACTCATCTCCCTTAGGGTGACTTCCCACAAGGATATAGACTAAAGAGGGCAGGTTTTTTGAATCTATATATAGCCTAAAGTATCCATTCTCATAGATGAGTCTTTTGGTAATACTAATGTTTCCATCTGAGTAAGTCATTATGATGGTGTTGCCATCCTTTGTGAGCGTGTAGGGGGAAAAGTTGAGCTTTTGGTCTATTTCTGGGTTTCCCGTGTATATTTCAAGGGGATATGCGTTGAGTTTTCTTTCTGTATCCGTGATAAGGTCATAGGAGTATTTCTTATCTACTATGCGCACCAATTTGCCACCTTCTAAAGCTACAGAAATACTATACTGTCCCAAATCAAAACTTTGGACATTTAAGGGCTTTTGGGATTCCCTTGTGCTTCCCAGCATAAGCTGGGGCAGAGTAGTTTGGAATGTTTCTTTCTTAACCTGGGTGGTAGGTTTCTCTTTGGGTAAGAAGTAGTATGTGTAAAGCTCAAAGGCAAACGCAAAAAAGGTTATGGCAAGCATCAGGATAAAGAGCCTTTTGATGTCTATTGGGTCCTTCTCCATCAAGGGTAATCAACACCTCCCTTTGAAAAGGGATTGCACCTTATAATTCTCCAAAGAGCCTTTAGCATCCCTTTTAGCACACCGTACTTTTCAACAGCAAGGATAGCGTACTCGGAACATGTAGGGTAATACCTACAAGATGGTGGATAAAGGGGGGAAATGACCCCCCGCCAAAATCTTAAGAATAACACAACCACTCTTCTCAAGGGGCAAGTCTCTTTCTGCCTTTCTGCCTTCTTCTTTTTATTATCTTCCTTCCGCTCTTGGTGGACATTCTTGCGAGAAATCCGCTCTTGCGCTTCCTTTTGAGGTTAGATATTCTTGTTATGTTCCTTTGAGTTGCCATCTATAAACTCCTCACTTAACAAAGAGAAGTATTATGGCTACAAGCAGAGCATAAAGAGCAAGCGTTTCTATAAAAGCCAAGCCTATGAACATGACCGTTTGCAGTCTTCCTCCTACTGTGGGATTTCTTGCGGTGCCCTCTTGAGTACCTTTGATGGCATATCCCATTCCTATACCCGTTCCAAAAGCTGCAAGGCCTATGGCTAATCCTGCACCCAAGTACATGAGACCTTCCTTTAGGCTTGCACCTTGAGCGGGTTCCTGAGCAAGAGCAACTCCCGTAGCCAAAAGCATGCTTAACATTAGCAATCTTGCTTTCATATCAAACCTCCTCTACTGAATTTTTTATGTTAGTGTCCTTCATGGGAAACCACGCCCGAAAGATAAACTACAGAAAGCATCATGAATATGTAAGCCTGTATAAAAACCGCCAAAAACTTTATGGCTATGATGAACAAAAGTAGCAAAGGTGATACCGCCATGATGAAGGGATTTTTTATCACAAGACTAACAAGGACCAAAAGTAGCATAGCTCCACCCTTCATGTTAGCAAAAAGCCTCAAAGTGAGGGTTATGGGTCTGGCAAGGTGGGAGATGATCTCTATAAGGAAAAAGATGGGTGCAAGGTAAGGATTAGGTCCCATGAAGTGCTTGAGATATCCAATACCATGCAGTCTAAAACCCTCAAAATTATAAAGTAAGAAAACGCACAGAGCTAAAGCTAAATTGGTATTCACGTTAGCAGTCGGAGCTTCAAGTCCCGGCACCATACCCAAAAGGTTGGAGAAAAACACAAAGAGCCCTATACTGGCAATGAAGGGTGTGTATCTTAATCCTTCATGTCCCGCATTTTCAAGAAGCATGTTTCTTACAAATCTCAAGTATCCTTCCCACAGTGCCTGAAACTTTGTAGGTCTTATTGAGGGTTTGCCTGCAAGCAAGATGAGCCCAAGAGATATCACCATAGCGACTATACCAAGGTATACATGTTCCATAGCACTATCATTATAACACAAAATTTATTAGTTTAGATAAGAAGGACTAAAAGGTGAGCTTTGATTGCCTCATGCGGTGAGAATTAATTTGCTTATCTTATTAGATTATGCCTAATAGATTGATAAACGCCAGAAGCCCGTACCTAAGAAAGTCAGCACACCAGCCTGTGGATTGGTACGAGTGGTGCCAAGAGGCTTTTGAGAAAGCCAAAAGAGAGGACAAACCCATACTGCTCTCCATAGGTGGTGTTTGGTGTCATTGGTGTCATGTGATGGCAAAGGAAAGCTTTGAAAATCCTGAAATAGCCCAGATAATAAACGAACACTTTGTAGCCATAAAAGTTGACAGAGATGAAAGGCCAGATATAGATAGAAGGTATCAGGAAGTAGTTGTAGCTCTCACTGGTGCGGGTGGTTGGCCCTTGACAGTATTTCTCACACCAGAAGGTAAAGCTTTCTTTGGTGGTACCTACTTTCCACCAGAAGACCGTTGGGGAAGGCCCGGCTTTAAGTCCCTGCTTTTAAGAATAGCCCAGCTTTGGAAGGAAGACAAAGATAGGATCATAAGATCAGCAGAGCACATCTTTAGAGAGCTTCAGGCTTTTAACTCTAAAAATTTTAAAGACTTTTTGGACGAAAACCTTCTCCTAGGGGGTATAGGAGTTCTACTTTCATCTATAGACTACCAAAAGGGTGGTATAGGTAGTGCTCCCAAGTTTCACCATGCCAAAGCTTTTGAACTACTTCTATACCACTACTACTTTACTAAAGAAGACTTGGTCAAAAGGGCTCTAAGCATATCCTTGGAAGCCATGGCAAAGGGCGGTGTTTATGATCATCTGCTGGGAGGTTTTTTCCGATACTCTACAGACGAGGATTGGCACATACCCCACTTTGAGAAGATGCTGTACGATAACGCAGAGCTTTTGAGGCTGTATTCTTTAGCTTACCAGGTCTTTAGAGACGAACTATACAGATACATTGCGGAAGGAATAGTAGAGTATTACAAAAGGTACGGTTCAGACCCAGAGGGTGGGTTTTACGCTTCTCAGGATGCGGATATAGGAGTTCTAGATGAGGGCGGATACTACACCTTTACTGAGCAAGAATTAGAATCCATCTTAGACACAGAGGAGCTCAAGATAGCCAGGCTACACTTTGGAACTCGTAGTATGCATTCGGGTAAGATGGTGCTCTACATGAACTTAAGACCAGAGCAGGTGGCAAAAGTCCTAAATATGCCTGAGGAGAAGGTAAAAGAGGTTATCAAAAGCCTAAAAACAAAGCTTCTTCGCTACAGAGAAAACAGAGAGATGCCTTATATAGATAAAACCATCTACACCAACTGGAACGGACTTATGATAGATGCTCTTTGCGTGTATTATAAAGTTTTTGGAGATGATTGGGCTTTGAATATGGCTAAAAAAACTGCAGACAGATTGCTAAAGGAAAGATACCAAGAAGGTCAGCTTTGGCACGCAGAGAATGTGGAAGGCTACTCTGAGGACTACATTTTTCTCGCTTATGGGCTCTTATCCCTTTTTGAATTAACCCAAGAGGACATCTATTTGCAGGCATCTAAGGAACTTATGGACAGAGCCATAGAGCTCTTTTGGGATGAGCAAGGATGGGGGTTTTTTGATAGACAAAAAGGCGGAGAGGGACTTCTTGAAGTCAGAACCAAACCCTTGCAAGACACACCCACACAATCAGTAAACGGCACCGCACCTTATGTGCTTATGCTACTTGAGGCAATACTTGGCGATACCAAATACGGAGAGTTTGCGGAAAAGAACTTAATGGCTTTTTCCCAATTCATCAGAGAAATCCCTATGGCATCTCACTCTTACCTCCTTAGCCTGTACGCTTTTCTGAAAGGCATTTTTAAGGTGGAGACCTCAGAACACTTTGAAAGAGCTCTTTGTGCCTTTAGACCCTTTAAGGTGGTTCTCAAAAAAGAGGTAGATGGACTTTTAGTGTGTGAAGGAAAAACCTGCACAAAATACTCCTCACCTGAAGAAGCGGGGCTTTAAAGACTCAGTGTGATAAAATTACATGCATGTTAAAAACTCTTTTCCTTTTACTGTCTGTCCTAAGCTTAGCCTTTTCAAAAGAGCTTATAGCCACCACTTACCCTATTTACTATCCTCTTAGGTACATAGCAGGTGAAAAGCATCGTGTGGAACTGCTAATAAAGTCTCAGGCAGACCCACACGAGTATGAGCTAACACCAAAAGATGCAAAAGAGCTTGCTAAAGCGGATTTAGTATTTTCCTTGGGAGTAGAAAGCTGGGAAAAAAACCTCCTTAGAACCATTCCTAAAGAAAAGCTCGTTTTTTTAAATCAAGGGATAAGTTTTATAGATTACGGGAACTTTCCAGACCCACATATATGGCTATCTCCCAAAAGCTACATGGCAGTTGTAAGAAACATAACTTCCGCACTCATAAAATGGGAGCCTAATGAAAGAGCTTATTATGAGAGCAGGTATAACAGTTATATCCAAAAACTCAAAGAGCTGGACAGAGAATACCAAGAGACTTTAAAAAACTGCAGGTACAGAGTAATCATATCTACACACAGAGCTTGGGACTATCTGGCAAGGGACTACAACCTCAGGACTGTTAGTTTAATGGGTGTTCATGCGGAAGAGGAGCCCAAACCTTCCCAAATAAGGCTGATAATACAAACTGTAAAGCGCGAAGGAATAAAGTACATATTTGCAGAAATAGGACAGGATAGAAAGGTGGCAGACTTTATAGCAAACCAAACGGGTGCTAAGGTGCTTTTCCTTAACTCTTCTCTTTTCCCTCAAGAACCCTCTGATGACTACTTTAGCATAATGAGAAGGAACCTAAAAAGCCTAAAAGAGGGATTGCAATGCCATCTGAAGTGATAAAGGTTAGCAACCTCACTTTTTACTACAGACAGGAAGAGCCCCTAATAGACAACTTGAGTTTTTCTGTTTTTGAAGGAGAGTTTTTTGGCATTTTGGGTCCCAATGGTGCAGGGAAAACAACCCTCCTTAGGTTAATTCTTGGATTTTTAAAACCCATAAAAGGCAGGATAGAGCTCTTTGGACAGGACTTGCACACCTTTAAGGAATGGAAAAGAGTCGGATACGTTCCCCAAAGATTTTATGTGGAAAGAGCCTTTACAGGAACGGTGGGTGAGCTTTTTAAAGCGATCGCTCCTAAAGAAAAAGTGGGTTGGATCATAGCTTACCTTCACCTTGAGGATCTGCTAAAAAAACAGTTTAATAAACTCTCTGGTGGTCAGCAACAGAGGGTGCTTCTTGCCCTTGCTCTCACCACAAACCCTGATCTTCTTATCCTTGATGAACCCCTCACAGGACTTGATATACACGCTCAGGAGCACATAGAGAACATACTAAGAGATATAAGCAAAACAAAAACTGTAGTTGTAGTTTCCCACGATGTGAGTTTTGTGCTCAGAAATGCAAGCAGGATTCTATGCTTGGGTATGCAGGAATGTCAAGTGGTGAAGGCTCAGGAGCTAAAAGGCATGCTAAAGGAACTTTACAAGCTTCACTGACATGATACTTTTAGATTACGCTTTTTTGTGGAAAGGTATCTTAAGCGGACTACTCATAAGTATCTCCACCTCACTTATGGGTGTTTTTTTACTTATGAAAAGACTCTCTCTTTTGGGAGCAGGACTTTCTCACGCAGCCTTTGGTGGTATAGCTTTGGCTATCTTATTAGGCATAGATCCCATGGTCTTTACTCTCTTTTACATGGTAATGTCAGGTTTAACCATCCAGCTTCTTATAGAAAGGAAAGGCCTGCCTGCGGATACAGTTATATCCCTGTTTTTCTCCTTGGGTGTAGCATTAGCTATCATTATCTTGGGCATTACCCAAAACCTTGGCAGTAATATTTACTCGTATCTCTTTGGAAGTATACTAACCGTTTCTGATAGGGAGCTTTTGGGTGTCCTTTTGGTGTCTCTTTTGAGCCTTGTCTTTGTGTTTTTCTACTATAGGAAACTGCTTCTTATCAGTTTCAACGAAGAGATAGCACTTTTGAGGGGTGTCAAAGTCAGAACTCTAAATTATCTGCTCATTGGAATAGCTTCTGCAAATATAGTATTTGCAATAAAAGCGGTGGGACTCATATTGGCTTCTTCCTTTATAGCCATACCACCCATGTCTGCCCTGCTTGTTTCTACATCTTTCCTTTCTACGCTTGTGTTATCCGTCTTAGTTTCTTTTCTTGCCACCCTTATGGGTATCTTCTTATCTTTAGAATTGGACATACCACCAAGTGGCGCTATAGTGCTCTGCATGGTAGTTATGTTTCTTTTCCTTGCTTTCTGGAGGCTTTTGGTTAATCTAAGAAGAAGGTTTTTATGAGCTTTTTAGCATCCTTTGGCTCTTTCTGGAACATTTCTTTGGCTACTTTCATAACTGATTTGCTGGCACCCTTTGGAAGTCCGTATCTTTTTAACCACTCTAAAAACTTAGCTCTTGCAAACATACTTGCTACAGATACCGCTATGTCCCTTTCACCTTTAGGTTCAAAAATCACATCCTTTCCAAAAGGATTACGCGCAGAATATGCATCTATGCGTATCTCCACAGAATACTCTTTGCGCAGTTCTTTTATGAGCTCACTGTAGGCTCTGTCTAATATCCTGTTTAAGTTCTTGAGCTCCTCATAGAGCTCATTTAGGCGCTCTGGCTCATAAATTACGCATCGTGTCTTTACCCACTTGGATAGACTCTCCACCTTTCTAAATAGCTCTTCGTCCTTTAGTAGCTTGCAATCTTTGGGAGTCAAAGAGAGCACCTCTTTATAAGAAGAGGGCTCTATTGCCACGCAACAGACTACCAAAGGTCCAAACACATCCCCCTTTCCCGACTCATCACAGCCTACAAGCACATTTGTAGGTTTTTCTATAAAGGAGAGGAGGTTTTCTGCAAGATCTTTGGAGGCTTTCCCTTGCAAAAGTAGAGATCCGGAAGGATAAAGAGTTGCGCATGTGCCATCTTTACACACAGACCACAAGGCATTAGGAACTTTTCGTTCCTGAAAACCCAAGACCTTTAGATACTCTTTGACCCGCTTATAATACTCTTGAGGAAGCCTAAAACTCACATTCAAGATAATACTAATACTATCTTAACACTCTTTTATACCCATCTTTCTATACAGAACCATCACAGGACACCAGTTGGTAAATGCGGACTGTATCTGATTTATAGACATAAAGAGCAAGAATGCCTTCCAAAACCAATGAACGTTTGAATCCCGTATACCCAAAAGGAACACTATAAGAAGAACCACCCCTGATGTAAGCCTCAGAGCTCTACCCATAGTCATCGCACTAACCTCCTTAAGGATATAAGTATATAACTATAATATAATCCTGTTTGGTAAGGCTGTTTGAAAAATCCCAGAACATTGAGAAAAGTTGATTTCTTAGAATAGTCCTCAAAAACTCAAAAAATAAGTAAAGCTTCCGAAGGACCGAAAAGTTATACACTGCAAACCTCGCAAGCACATATATCCTTGTGTTATCCCTATCATCCATAAAGTTTTTCAAATTCCCTGTCAACTTTGCAGTTCATAAGCTCACCTTATATTATCTCCTCATTGTAGGAAGCTTTTTGCTATTTTTCAAACAGCCTCAGTTATATTACTCATATATGAAGCTTTTGACTGCAAAAGATATTGCTTATGTGTGTGGTGGAAAACTCTGCGGGGAAAATAAGGCTTTTGGTGGCTTTAGCACAGACAGTAGAGAGATAAAAGAGGGTGAGGTTTTTGTCGCTCTGCGAGGAAGCAAACATGATGGCCATGACTTTATACAACATGCCTTCTCAAAGGGTGCGGTGGGTGTAATAACCAGTAAAGAGGTAGATATTCCTAAGGGAAAGTTTGCTGTGCTTGTAGAGGATACTTTGCTTGCTCTCAGAAAGATAGCGGAACACAAAAGGAAGCATTTTAAAGGCAAAGTTATAGGAGTAGTAGGTTCCGCTGGTAAGACTACCACAAAGGAAATGATAGCCTTTTTGCTTTCTAAAAAGGGCAAAGTGTGCAAAACGCCTAAGAACTATAACTCTCAGATAGGTGTTCCTTTGTCTGTGGCAAACTTCCAAGAGGACTGTGATTTTTGGGTTATAGAGATGGGAGCAAGCCAAAGGGGTGATGTGAAAAAACTTGTGGAGCTGGTAAAGCCTCATGTGAGGGTCATAACCGCAATAGGTGAAGAGCACCTTGAGACTTTTGGCTGTTTGGACGATGTGATCATGGGCAACGGTGAGGTTTTTGAAGGTATGACCCAAGAGGATTGGGCGGTGATTCCCAAGTATGTGGAGCACTGCTACCAACTTACAAAGGTAATAACCTTTGGGGAAGGAGGAGATATACAGGCAAAGGATTTTTATCTCACGGAGGAAAAAATAAGCTTTAACGTGGAAGGCATCAAAATTGAGCTTTCTGTTCCAAGCCTCGCTTTGATGGAAAATACTCTCTGCACTATTGGTGTCTTGAAAGCATTAGGATACAACTGGAAGGAGCTATCTCCACACATGGCAGAGTTCAAACCTGTAGAGCAACGCTTTAACCTCATTAAAAAAGACGGCCTTCTCATCATAGATGACACATACAACGCAAATCCTCTATCTGTCAGAAAAGCTCTTGAGTCTTTGTCTCTGTTTAAAGGCTACAAGATAGCGCTTCTGGGAGATATGTTGGAGCTGGGTGAGTTTTCTAAAGAGCATCACACAGAGGTAGGAAGGTGGTGTGCTAAGTTAAACATAGATGAGTGCCTGTTTTATGGAAATGAGATGCTTTTTGCCTACCAAGAGTGCCTACGCTATGGCAAAAACTGCTATCACAGCCTTTCAAAGGAAGATATCATAAAATACTTAAAAAGTAAGCTAAAGGAGGGAACTGTTTTGCTTATAAAGGGTTCAAGGGGTATGAAGATGGAGGAGTTTTTGCGATGCTTGACGGATTAAGGAAATTAGAATATAATAAAATTCTAATGAAGGGCTTTCTTCTAATGTTTGCCTTAATAGGTGGAGCTTTTGCAAAGGAGCTGACCCTTGAGTCTGCCATTAACTTGGCTTTGGAAAACAACCTTGAGATAAGAGCCTTTAAAAGCGATATAAAGGCAAAGGAATTAGAACTCAAAGCGGTCAAAGGTAGCTACTTTCCCAGGATAAAGTTAGAGGAGACCTTTACAAGAACTGATATACCTGTTTATGCTTTCATGAGTAAGTTAAACCAGGAGCGCTTTAGAATAGAAGATTTTCAACCTTCCAAGCTCAATAACCCACCCGCCATAAACAACTTTGAGACCAAGCTAAGCATAGAGGTGCCTCTGTGGCTTGGTGGAAAGATTCAGGCTATGGAAAGGACTGCCTTTCATAACCTTTCCGCTACAAAGGAAGATTACGAGAGGAAAAAGGATGAGGTAGTCCTGAAGGTCTATCACGCTTACATGGATGCGGTTTTGGCAAAAAACTCTATAGATGTGAGCCATCAGGTACTAAAGGACGCTCAGGAGCATGTAAAGCTTGCGGAGAGCATGCACAAAGTGGGAATCGCTCTTTTGTCTGATGTTTTGAGGGCAAGGGTTTACCTCTCAAAGGCGGAAGAAAACCTAAAAGCTTCTGAAAACAACTACCGTGTGTCCAAAAAAGCCCTTGAGCTCATAACTAACACAGAGCTTGGTGATTTTGATGTGGTTAGCGTGGAGACCTGCCCTGCTGTCAGTGTGGAAAAGCTAAAAGAGGTGGCTCTTGAAAAGAGACGTGACATAAAGGCTCTGCAAGAGAGGATAAAGACCTTAGAAGGCATGTATGGGGTAGTGATCTCAGACAACCTACCTCAAGTTTATGCCTTTGGTTCTTACTCTCTGTATAGCAAGAACACACCTTTTGGATCTGATGGTAGTGGTTATATGGTGGGTGCTGGCATTTCTTGGAGTTTTGACACGGGTCTTTCCACGCTAAGGAGAGCTCAGTCATATCTTGAGACAAAAAGAGCTTTAGAGGAAAGACTCAAGCTTTTAAAGGCATCTGTGTTTTTTGATATAGACAAAGCTTACGCTGAATATCAAAATGCTTTTTACTCTCTGAGATCTGCAGAAGAGAGGATAAAACAGAGCCAAGAGGTGGTCAGAGTTATGGAACTAAGATACAAAACGGGTCTTGCTCGTATTGTGGATCTCTTAGACGCACAGACAGAACTTGATAAAGCAAGATTTGAAAGGCTTCAGGCACTGAATAACTGTCAAAAAGCTTACGCCAACTTGCTTTACTCTGCGGGGCTCATAAGGGAGGTAGAAAGATGAGAAGGTATCTCAAATATATAGGCTTTTTGGTGGTCATAGGCTTGGTAGTGCTGTGGCTGGCGGGGGTTTTTACTCACAAGGAGAAAAGTGGGCAGGTGGAAAGGGAGCAAAAGCTAATAACTGGTCTAAAGATAGGCAAAGCGGAAAAAGTGCAAGAAGTTCTTGTGGGTTATGTGGGTAATGTAGTTGCGGATAATATCGCAGAGATATCCACAAGGGTGGCAGGAAGAATAACGAGCGTAAATGTCAAAGAAGGGCAAATGGTCAAGAGGGGACAGGTACTTTTAACCATAGATGCCTCTGATATACTGGCTCAAGCTAATGCGGTAGGTGAGCAGGTAAAGCAGGCAGAGTACGCTTATAGGTCCGCACTTGCTAATTACGAAGCGGTTAAAAAGACTTACGAAAGATACCAAGCCCTTCTTAAGGAAAACGCTATAACACAACAGGAGTTTGACCAGATAAAGGCACAGTATGACTCTGCAAAGGCTCAGTTGGAACAGGCAAAGGCAGGTATAAGTGCAGTCCAATTTCAAAAGGAAGCTGTTCTTTCTGCTCTTGAGTACACCACTATAAGGGCTCCTTTTGACGGGTATGTGTCCCAAAAGAGGGTGGATGTGGGAGACCTTGCAACTCCTGGCACTCCACTGCTAATAATAGAAAAACCACCTTACAAACTGGAAGTTAATCTGCCAGAAAAGTACTTGTCAAGACTGCATGTTGGAGATACATACGACGTTTATATAGAAGCCTTAAACAAGACTATACAAGGTAAGGTTTCTGAGGTATCTCCTTCTGTTGATCCAGTAACAAGGACCTTTAGGGTAAAGCTAACGCTCAGCGATAACAGCCTAAAGAGCGGTATGTATGCCAAACTGCTAATGCCAGAAGCGCTAAGCGCGGTGCTTGTGCCCGAAAATGCCATATTGAGGAGGTTTGACTTTACTGGAGTGTGGGTGGTAAAGCCAGATAAAACCTTAGAGCTCAGGTTTGTAAAGCTTGGCGAAAAGAGAGGGAACATGGTGGAAGTCCTGTCTGGCTTAAGCGGTGGTGAGGACATAGTGATAGAAGGTATAGAAAGAGCTTGTGATGGGTGTAAGGTAGGAGGGTAAGATGTACGGGCTTGCGGGAAGACTTGCCAACTACTTTATAGACTCCAAGCTAACACCCATACTCATACTAGTCTCCTTAGCCTTAGGCTTTTTTGCGGTGATAACCACACCAAAAGAGGAAGAGCCACAGATAGTGGTACCTATGATAGATATATTCATAAGCTATCCTGGTGCATCTCCCGAGGAAGTGGAAAGGAGGGTAGTTATACCCCTTGAGAAAAAGCTTTGGGAGCTCAAAGACATTGAGTACATATATTCCGCATCTTCAGAGGGTGGTGCCATAGTTACCGCAAGGTTCTATGTGGGTACAGACCCAGTAAAGGCGCTGGTGGATCTAAACACCAAGATGATGTCTGCCCTGGACTTGGCACCTCCCGGAGTAATGCTTCCACCTCTTGTAAAACCCAAGTCCATAGATGACGTACCCATACTCACCCTCACCCTTTGGGGAAAATCTTACGACTGGTATGACCTCAGAAGGATAGCATCAACGTTAGAAAACGAGATAAAAAAGGTGAGCAATGTAGCAGATGTCTTTTTGGTGGGAGGAAGGCCAAGGGAAATAAGGGTGATCCTTGATCCTGCAAGAATGTCAGCTTATGGTATTTCACCTTTACACATAGCTCAGATAATAAAGACTGCCAACGCGCAAGAGGTGAGCGGAAACATACTGCAGGCAGGAAAGGTTTATAAGATAAGAACGGGCGAGTTCCTAAGGTCAAAGGAGGACGTGGAAAACCTGCTTGTAAGCGTAGTTAATGGCAAACCTGTTTATCTTAAAGATGTGGCAACGGTAGTGGATGGTCCATCTGAAATAAAAGACTATGTGCTCATGGGATTTGGACCCAAGGCAGAAGAGAAAGGTATAAAGGACGCAAAGCCAGGAGAACTCTACCCTGCAGTCACTATAGCGGTGTCCAAAAGGAAGGGCACCAATGCGGTAAATGTGGCGGAAGAAGTCCTGAACCTTGTTGAGCACTTAAAAGGAAAGGTCATACCCAAAGATGTAAACATTACCATCACAAGAAACTACGGTGAGACCGCAAAGGAAAAAGCGGACGAACTTTTAGAACACCTCTTTATTGCTACCTTTTCTGTGATCCTGCTTATAGCGGTTGCTTTAGGTACAAGAGAGGCTCTGGTGGTAGGCATAGCGGTGCCTATAACCCTTGCCATAGCTCTATTTTTGAGCGAGATGTACGGCTTTACTCTCAACAGGGTAACATTGTTTGCCCTCATATTTGCTATAGGTATTCTCGTAGATGACGCTATAGTAGTTGTAGAAAACATACACAGATGGTTTGAACTAAAGCTTGCAAAGACACCAAGAGAGGCTGTGGTAAGAGCTACTGACGAGGTAGGAAACCCTACCATACTGGCTACATTCACCGTCATAGCTGCCCTTATGCCCATGGCTTTTGTGAGCGGTCTTATGGGACCCTACATGAGACCCATACCCATAAACGCTTCTGTTGCCATGTTCTTTTCCCTTCTAGTTGCCTTCATAGTGACCCCTTGGGCTTCTTACAGATTCTTAAAACACCATCAAGAACACCAAAAGCAAGAAGTGGACATAAGACAAACCACTTTTTGGAAGATTTATTCCAGGATCATGGTACCTCTGATCACAAGCAAACCCAAAAGGTATGCCTTTTATCTCTTCACATTGTTCCTGCTTATGCTGTCTATTGGACTCTTTATCACCAAGGCTGTGGTAGTCAAGATGCTACCCTATGATAACAAGAGTGAGCTTCAGATAGTCCTTGATATGCCAGAGGGCACACCCTTAGAGAAGACCTTAGAGGTTGCCAAAGCTATAGGTGATTACATATCAAAACAGAACATAGTTACAGACTACCAGATATACGTGGGCACATCATCTCCCTTTAACTTCAATGGCCTTGTAAGACACTACTATCTAAGACAAGGTAGTAATATGGCGGACTTGCAGGTAAATTTGATAAACAAGCACAAAAGGTCTGAGCAGTCTCACGACTTTGCAAAAAGGATAAGACCTGCGGTACATGAGATAGCAAGAAAGTACGGCGCTAAGTATGTGGCGGTAGTAGAAGTGCCACCCGGTCCTCCTGTGCTCTCACCCATAGTGGCTGAAATATACGGTCCAGACCTAAAGGAGCAAGAAAGGTTTGCAAGGGAGGTCCTAAAGGTCTTTAAAGAGACCCCATCTATAACAGACCAGGGTATATACTTGGAAGACCCTGCACCTATGATAAGGCTTATAGCCAAGGAGGACAAACTCAAGCTCGCAGGCCTCAATAAAGAGGAACTTGTCTATACACTAAGAGCCATTATAGGTGGATATCAGGTGGGAATACTTCAAAGCACAGATACAGAGCACGTGCCCATAGTGATAAGGTTTGACGAGCGCTACAGGACTATGGACCTACTCAAAAACCTAAAGATACCCACAAGAGATGGTAGGCTCGTGCCCCTTTCTGAGTTGGTTGAGATAAAAGAGGATACGGTGCCCAAAACCATATACCACAAGAATCTCAGAAGGGTAATCTATGTGATAGGTGATGTGGCAGGAAGAGAGGAAGCACCCTTTTATGGCATACTTGATGTGAGAAACAAGATTTTGAACCTTCCAAATCCTTACGGTAGCGTAAAAGAGCTTTGGATGTCTTTGCCCCTCATAGAGGACGGTATATACGTAAAGTGGGATGGTGAGATGCACATAACATTAGAAGTATTTAGGGACCTGGGACTTGCCTTTGGAGTTGCCCTCTTTGTGATGTACGTGCTCATTTTGGGATGGTTCAAAGACTTTAAGATCCCCGGTATCATCATGGCACCTATACCTCTGACCCTTGTGGGTATAGTGCCCGGACACTTACTGCTGGGTGCTTTCTTTACCGCCACTTCCATGATAGGCTTTATAGCCCTTGCAGGTATAATAGTGAGAAATTCCATACTCCTTGTGGATTTTGCAGAAGAGAGAATAAAGGACGGTGTGCCACCACACCTTGCGGTAGTCGAAGCGGGAGTCATAAGGACGCGCCCCATACTACTTACCGCAGTTGCAGTTATAGTAGGTGCCTTTGTGATACTCTTTGACCCCATCTTCAATGGCCTTGCCATATCCCTCATCTTTGGTACCATAGGTTCCACCACGCTGACCCTTGTGCTTATCCCCGTCATGTATTACGCATCAAAGGTCAAAAAACTCGCAGTGATCCCCTCTCCAGAAGAAGTTCAAAGGGACATATTCAGATGATTTGAAAGCATAAATTATTTACTATGCAAACTTTGGAAAGAAGCTTTTACTTCTCTTTGAGGGACTACCTAAAAGAGCGCTATGGCAGAAGGGTGCAGAAGATAACAGTCGCTTTGCCCTTTACATGTCCCAACATAGATGGCACTAAGGCTGTGGGAGGATGCACTTACTGCTTTTCGGGTACAAGGCCTGCACACTTAGAACCCCATATTCCCCTGCGCCAGCAAATAGAGGAGGGCATAAAAAGAGCCAAGGAGCGCTATGGCAGAAACATACTATTTTTCGTGTATTACCAATCCTACTCTAACACTTACGGAGAAAAAGACTATTTGAAATCCATCTACGATACCGCTCTTGAGTTTGACGAAGTGGTGGGTATAGATGTGGGAACACGTCCAGACTGTGCGCCCGAATGGGTGCTGGATCTTTTGGAGAGCTACACTCAGAAGGGTCTAGAGGTTTGGGTAGAATACGGATTGCAAAGCGCCAACTTTAAAACTTTGAGGTTCATAAACAGAGCTCATGGAATTTCTGACTTTGTGGATGCGGTCCTAAGGACCAAAAGAAGAAACCTCAAGGTGTGCGCTCACATCATATTGGGTCTTCCCTTTGAGGACCAGGAGGACATGTTAGAAACAGGAAAGCTTTTGGCAAGCCTTCCCATAGATGGTGTTAAGATACATCCCTTGCACATCATAAAGAACACCAAGATGGCAGAGCAATACCTAAGGGGTGAGTTTGGTGTGCTGAGTCTTGAGGAGTATGCAAAAAGAGTGGTAGATGTGCTGGAGATCCTACCGCCCCATGTGGTGATCCATCGCTTAACGGGAGAGGTAGAACCAGAAAGGCTCATAGCTCCAGAGTACTGCACCTATGCTAAAAAGCAAGAGGTTATAAATGCCATAATAGAAGAACTAAAAAGGCGAAATACCCATCAGGGTGCTAAAATACCTTTTAACAGATGAAAAAGGAGCATTGGGCTTTACTATCACTGGGTATAAATACGCTTCAAGCTTTAGCAAAGATGATAGCAGGCTTGCTAACAGGCAGTCTATCTATGATAGGTGAAACCTTTCATTCCCTTTCGGACTCCTTTGCCTCTGTGATCACCTACCTTACCCTCAGGTTTTCTGAAAAAAAGAGTGAGAAATTTCCTTACGGTCTTTATAAACTGGAAAATGTGGGTTCTATTGCTATAGCTATATTTTTACTACTTGCGAGTGCGGAGATATTCAAAAGAGCCTTTAGTTCACAGGTGGTTATAAAAAAAGAGTATATGGCTGTGGGACTTGGTGTCATAAGCTTTTCTCTTCTTAGCTCTTTAATCCTTTCCTTTTTGGAAAGAAGGGCAGGAAAAAAGCTCAACTCTCCTGTGCTTGTTGCGGACTCTTATCACACGCTCACTGATGCCCTTGGTTCTTCTTTGGTGCTTATGAGCTTTCTGAGTTCTTACGCTGGATATGAGCTGGACAGGTACTTTGCGTTGGGAGTTTCTGCGCTTATAGCTTACACGGCTATTGGCATACTCAAAAAAGAAGTTTCTGTGCTTTTAGACATCTCCGCAGACCAAAATACCCTGAGCAAGATAAGGGAGATTATTCTGAGCTTTGATGAGGTGGTGGAAATAAGGCATCTATTTGTTAGGTCATCTGGTGGTAAGCTTTTTGCAGATATTACGCTGGTGGTCTCGGGCAGGGACTTTTTACAGATGCACAGCGTAGTAGATAAAATAGAAGAAAAGCTAAAGGCGGAGATACCACAGCTTGAAATGGTTTTCATACATTATGAACCCAATCAAGAGACCACCTTGGGGGTGCTTTTAAACGAAAAGGGAGAAGTAAGTGAGAACTTTAGTGCTCAAAAGCTCATGCTCTTCAAAAAAGGTGAAAAGCCCCAGCTCATAAAAGACCTTCCACAGAACGAACAGAAGCTCGCCCAGTTCCTTATGGAAAAAGGAGTTTCCATAATACTCTGTGGGCATCATCCAGAAAGTAAAGAAGCCAAATGGATCATAAGCAGGTACGGTGCCTTTGTTTGGGAAACCCAAGAGAAAAACCCATACTTGGCTATATCCGAGGTGGCTTATAATTTTAGCGATGTCCAAACTGCTCATAAAGAGAGGAAGGATCATAGACCCATCTAATAATCTTGACTTTGTGGGAGACCTACTTATAGAGAAGGGAAAGGTAAAAGCCATAGGAGAAAACATCTTTGAGTTTGAGGCTCAGGTGATAGACGCATCTGGACTAATTGTGTGTCCTTCCTTTATAGACCTGCACGTGCATCTTAGAGACCCAGGACAAACTTACAAAGAGGACATAGAGAGCGGAAGCAGGTGTGCAGTGGCTGGAGGATACACCACTGTGGTGTGTATGCCCAACACAGACCCACCCATAGATAGTCCTCAGGTAGCCCAGTACGTGATAGGCAAGGCAAAGTCCATAGGCTTGTGCTCAGTACTACCAGCAGGAACTCTTACAAAGGGTAGGAAAGGGAAAGAGCTCTCTGACTTTTATGCTCTTAAGTCTGCAGGGTGCGTGGCTCTCACAGATGATGGAAGCCCTCTTATGGACAGCAAGCTCATGAAGAGAGCTTTAGAACTTGCAGGACAGTTGGGACTTATTGTTATGAACCACTGCGAAGATGACAGTCTTGCATATGGACACATAAACGAAGGGTATGTGAGCGCTCTTTTGGGTATCTCTTCAAGACCTCCCGAAGCAGAAGATATACTTGTGGCAAGAGACCTGATACTTTCTTACCACACAGGCTCTCACATTCACATACAGCACCTTAGCACTGCCCTAAGTGTGGAACTAATAAGGTACTTTAAAGAGAAGGGTGCTAAAGTCTCTTGCGAAGTGAACCCTTACCATCTTGTATTCACAGAAGAGGAGATCCTAAGGTCTGGCTCTCCCGCTAAGGTAAACCCACCACTAAGAAGAAAAGAAGACAGGGATGCTCTCATATCCGCTTTAAAGGAGGGTATCATAGATTGCATAGCAACGGATCACGCACCTCATGCAAGTTGGGAAAAGAAGCAGATAGAGAATGCAAAACCAGGTATGATAGGATTGCAGACCGCTTTACCTATGGCTTTGAAGTTGGTAAGACAAGAACACATAACCCTGAAAGAAATGATAAATCTAATGTCATGCAGACCCGCACAGATACTCAAATTAGAAGGATGTGGAACTCTAAAGGTGGGTTCAAAAGCCAACATAACCATCTTTGATCCAGAAAGAGAGTGGGTTCTTGACGAAAAGACAAACTATTCTAAGTCCAAAAACACACCTTTGTGGAAAAAGACCCTCAAAGGGAAAGTGCTTTACACCATCTTTGAAGGGAAGGTAGTGTATCAAGATGTTTGAAAGGTTGTGTGTTATAGGTGTGGGCTTTATGGGAGGATCTTTTGCTTTGGCTTTCAGGGAATCTTTCCCTAACTGTGAGATATTGGGCATTGACATAAATGCGTATGCCATTGATAAAGCCATCCAGCTCGGTGTTGTAGATAAAGGAAGCACGCAAATAAACAGCCTTTCTCTCTTTAAGCCTGACCTTATAATGCTTGCTACACCAGTGGGAACTTTTGAAAGCATTGCAAAGGAGCTTTCTTCTCTTGATCTAAAGGATAGTCTTATAACAGACCTCGGAAGCGTAAAGGGTAGGCTGGTCTATATATTGGAGGAGTATTTGGGAGAAAACTTTGTAGGGGGCCATCCCATCGCAGGGACAGAAAAGTCAGGCGTGGAATATAGCAACAAGGACCTTTTCAAGGGTAAAAGATGTATTCTGACACCAACACAGAGGACATCACCCAAAGCTTTAGAGAAGATAAAAAGCATATGGACATCTCTTGGTGCGTTGGTGGAAGAGATGGACCCATTCTTGCATGACTATGTGTTTGGAGCGGTATCTCACCTTCCCCATGCGGTTGCCTTTGCCCTCATAGATGCCATCAAACACCTTAGCAAAGATAGTTTAGACCTTTTTAAGTATCCAGGTGGAGGCTTTAAAGACTTTACACGCATAGCAAGTTCAGACCCTATCATGTGGAGAGACATATTCTTAGAAAACAGGGAAAATGTCCTAAAGGCTATAGAGGCCTTTGAAGCGTCCCTCAAAAACCTCAAGGAGCTCATAAAAAGCAGAAATTCACAAGAGCTTACAGATTATCTGCGCAGTGCCAAGAACTGTAGAGAGAAGATAAGCTAATGGTGGAGCGGAGGGGACTTGAACCCCCGACCTCCTACACGCCAAGCAGGCGCTCTCCCAACTGAGCTACCGCCCCTACAGCTTTCAATACTTAAATATTATCTTAAAAGACCCTCTTAGTCAAGCTGTAATGGAGGCTGTTTGAAAAATTCCACAGCATTGAGAAAACTTAATTTCTTAAAATAGCCTTCAAAAGCTCAAAAAATAAGTAAAGCTTCCAAAAGACCGAAGCTAGAACTATTAAAGTAAAAGCTCAAGCAGGTCTTCCAATTGGACACCGGGCATATCCACTTTTTTCAAAAAGTCTTCCACTTTAAACTTTACTTCATCTAAGTTCATACCTTTGAGCTCTTCCTCAAGTTCTTTGATGGCATCTTTTGGTATAAGCGTGAAATCCCCATATATCCTTATGTCTTCTACTCTATTTTCTTTAACGTAGATTTCTGCCTTGAGGAGTCCTCCCTTTACCTTCTTGACCGCGTTTCTCACATAGACACCCTCCCTTATTTTTAAAAACCTGTGCTTTCTACCTGTATCTTCAAAGAGAACTTCCTCTGAGGTCATGTGTTTCATCAGTTCATCCGCCAAATGCACAACCTGATCGTTTATTTCTCCCTCACCTTCAAAATCTATAAGCTTGGAAAATTCCTCTATTAGTATGTTCTCCGCCTCTTGGTAAGAAAAGCTCCTGCCTGTTTCTCTTTCCACCCATGTGATGTTTTCTTCAAGACTCTTATAAAGTTTATCTCTGAACTTTTCCTCTTGAACTTTGAAGAGCTCTGACATAAGTTTGGTATCAAACCGCAAAAGCACGTTCCCTACAAAGACGAAGCTATCACCAATATCTGCTGCACCTTGACCACTTATCTTTTTACCGCTCTTGACCACAAGATCGTTTATAGGTCTGTAGAATACCTCCACCCCAAGCCTTCTGTAGGTTTCTATAACTGGCTTAGAGAATTTTCTGTAAGCGTCCTCTACTTTAAAAGGTGCCTGTTTTCTGGGAAGTATAAGCTGATAAAAAACCTGCCCCTGGGACAGCAAAACCGCTCCACCTCCCACTTCTCTCCGGATTACTGGTATGTTCAAGCTTTTGCATCTTTGGTAGTCTATTATGTCCTCTGTCTTATCAAAGTATCCAACGCTCACATAGGTGTCTGCTGGCTCTGTGATAACAAGACCCTTATATCCAAGGCGTGCCATAGCGTGGAAAAGAGTTATGGATCTTAGGTTTCCCTGCTTACCCAGTCTGTATATTTTCATGAGGTTTTTGGGCTAACCTTTCTATTTCTTTTGCCAAGTTAAAGTCTCTGTCTGTAATGCCATCCACTTCGTGTGTTTTGAGTTTTACTTTGAGTTTTTTAAAGGATAGCTCCAAGTCAGGATGATGCCAATAAACTTCCGCTAAGTAAGCTATGGCATTGGCAAGAAAAACCGTCTCCTTCCAGTTTTCAGTTTGGAACTCTCTTACTATGTAGCCTTCTTGGTACTGCCAATTGGGAAGCTCTTGACTGAGTTTAGACAATACCTCTGCAGGAGTGTAAGTTTTTAGTTCTTTTTCCTCTGGCATTTTGGACACACCCCGTATATGTGCAGGGAGTACTTTTCCACTTTATAGCCCTCTAAATACTCTGGTGCCTGCCAATTTATGTCCAACTTTATGTCTTTTATGGCACCACACTTGATGCATATAAGGTGGTGGTGGTCTTCTGTGTTTGCATCGTATCTAACTGATCCTCCCCAATAAGCCACTCTCTTGACAAAACCCAGCTCTTCTAAAGTTTCAACGGTTCTATAAACCGTGGCAAGGGATACAAAAGGATACCTTTTTTTTACCTCGTTATAAACTTCTTCAACTGTGGGATGGTCCTCTCTATTTAAAAGCACTTCGTAAACTGCAACCCTTTGAGGTGTAATCTTTAGCCCCATACTCTTGCACTTATCTATAAAATTTTCAAGCTCTCTTCTTACATCCTTTACCATAGTATGGTATAATATAGAGCATTTAAAAAAAATTTGCAACAGATAAAGAATATTTGCTACTGCTGTAGAAAGAACTTTATCACTTCCTGGGGCTTACCTTGGGATGCTATTCTGCCTTCTTTGAAGGCAAGCACGCGATCACACAAGAGTATGTTAGAAAACCTATGAGCTACCAAGATGATGGTTTTGTCCTTGAAAAACTCAAAAATGTTTTTTAGGACTATTTGTTCTGTTTTCACATCCATAGCGGAAGTGACCTCATCAAGAAAGATAATATCAGGGTTTTTTAAAAACAGCCGTGCGAGGGTAAGCCTCTGCATTTCTCCACCTGAAAGATTCCTACCACCTTCTTCTAGAGGATCATCAAGACTCTTTACAAAATCGCACACAGAAAGCTCAAGAGCCTTTTTCATCTCCTCTTCGCTGGCATCAGGCTTTGCTATCAATAGATTTTCCCTTACGCTACCCGCAAAGATAAAAGGCTGTTGTGTAAAAAAGCCTATGTGTCTTCTAAAGCTTTCCCTATTTATCTCTTTTAGTTCAACATCGTCGTACTTTATACTTCCATCATACTGCAGTAGACCCGCAAGAGCTCTCAAAAAGGTAGTCTTTCCAGAGCCCGTATGACCTATAATACCTATCTTCTCTCCCTTTTTTATCTGTAAGTTTATACCTTTTAGCAGTATCTCCTGTCCAAGTCTTATACTCAAGTCTCTTATACTTATACCTTCCTTTAAACCTTGGAAGGTAATGTCTCCGGAAGTTTCCTGAGGTATATGCAAAAGCTCCCTTATTCTCGTCAGTATGGGTATGCTTGCCCTGACTTCCATTAAGCCCTTTTGGACTTCTGTGATGGGTTGGTGTATTAAAAACAGTGCGGTTATGTAAGAGACAAAGTCTCCAGGAGTAAGATCACCCTGTATGACCCTAATGCCACCATAAAGTATTATGACGGAGACCACCAAATAACCAAAAGCATAGTTAAAAACAGAGTTGGCAGTGGAATATAAGATGGACTTCATGCTGGCTCTAAAAACCCTTTCGTTAAAGTTCTCAAACCACCTTAGAAATTCTTTTTCTGAGGAAAACATTTTTATGTTTTCGTAGCCTCTTAGCACATTTGTTAGGCTCTGTGTCATCATACCTACATTTTCCTGAAGCCGTCTTATGTATTTGCCTTTCTTATGACCAAAGTATCTTACCGCAAAACCCAAAAGGGGCAAAAGCACTCCCAATAGGGTTGTGAGTAGCCAATCTCTGTAGAAAAGCACACCAAGCAGTGCTACTACTGTAATGGGATCTCTAAAGAGCTTGGGAAGATGTTCTCCCAAAAGGGACCTATAAGTTTGCATGTCTGAGATGAGCCTTGTTATGATGTCCCCAGAGGCGTTTTTTGAAAGTGCGCTGTACTCTGCCTTTAAAAGCTTGTTAAAAACCTCCTTTCTGGTTTTTTTTACCTCAAGCTCTGAGTAGAGGTTTATAAATATAGACGCAAGAAAGTTTCCCAGCTGA
This sequence comes from Hydrogenobacter sp., assembly GCA_023255875.1. Lineage (GTDB taxonomy): Bacteria > Aquificota > Aquificia > Aquificales > Aquificaceae > Hydrogenobacter. Next base: position 66,722 of record JAGDVY010000031.1, read on the forward strand.
TTTAAAAAGGCAAAGGTCAGTAAAAAAAGAACCACTTTAATGAGCTCTTGGTAGTCTTTGACCAAAAACACGTTATTGACCAGGTTTTTCACTACCAGACTTATGCCTGTAGTTCCTACAGACTCAAGCAGTGATCCCAAAAGCGCAAGAAGAATAAGATACCAGTAAGGTTTTAGTCTTGAGAAAAACCACTTTACATTATCCATTAGCGGAAATATTTTAATTTAAACATGGTGAAGTATATAGTGTATCTCTTTTTGGCTTTTCTCATTATAGATCACGTATGGACTCACTTTGGTCCAAAGATAATAAACTCCATAGCCTCTGAACTTGCAGGTAAAGAAATAAAAGTGGTGGAAGAAACTCAAGATAAGAAGAGTGTTTTGGATCATGCTTGGGATAAACTCATAGAATTGAAGGAAAAGCTAAGCAGGAGGTAAAACTATGGAGGACTTTAAGTTTAACAGTATAGAAGAGGCAATAGAGGACATAAGGGAAGGCAAGATGGTTATAGTGGTTGATGATCCAAACAGGGAGAACGAGGGGGACCTTGTAATGGCTGCAGAGAAGGTAACGCCAGAAGCCATAAACTTTATGACCAAGTATGCGCGAGGTCTTGTGTGCCTTACTCTAACGCCAGAAAGATGCGAAGAGCTTGATCTTTACCCTATGGCTATAAGAAATACAGATCCCAAAGGTACATACTTCTGTGTATCCATTGATGCTCATCCCAAGTTTGGTACCACTACGGGCATATCCGCATACGATAGAGCTACTACCATAAAGCTTGCGGTGAGCCCAGATGCAAAGCCATCTGATTTTATCCGTCCGGGACACGTGTTTCCTCTAAAGGCAAGACCCGGTGGTGTGTTGGAGAGAGCGGGACACACAGAAGCGTCCGTGGATTTAGCAAGGCTCGCAGGACTTTATCCCGCAGGAGTAATATGTGAGATTATGAACGAAGATGGAACTATGGCAAGACTACCAGACCTTATAAAGTTTGCAGAAAGGTTTGGGCTCAAAATAATAACCATAGCGGATCTTATAAGATACAGGCTCAAGAGAGAGAGGTTGGTGGTCAGAGAGGCTACCGCAAACCTTCCCACAAGGTACGGATTTTTCAAAATACACGCATACAGGCATGTGCTTACAGGAGAGGAACAGGTAGCTCTTACCATGGGAGAGTGGAAAGAAGATGAGCCAGTGCTTGTGCGCGTGCATTCAGAATGCCTTACAGGTGATGTCTTTAGGTCCCTAAGATGTGATTGTAGGTCTCAGCTTGAGACCGCTATGGAGATCATAGCCAAAGAGGGTAAAGGTGTTTTAGTGTATATATTGGGACACGAAGGAAGGGGCATAGGTATAGTCAATAAGATAAAGGCTTACCATCTACAGGACATGGGTTATGATACAGTGGAAGCCAACGAAAAGATAGGTTACCCAGCGGACCTGAGAGACTATGGTATAGGCGCTCAGATCCTCTTAGACTTAGGTGTAAGAAAGATGCGCCTTTTGACCAACAATCCCAGAAAGATAGTAGCTTTGGAAGGATACGGACTTGAGGTAGTGGAAAGAGTCCCTCTAAAGATAGACCCTTGCGAACACAACCAAAAGTACTTAGAAACTAAAAAGTCCAAACTTGGGCATCTACTCTAAAGGTAAGTAAACCCTGAATTTGGTACCTTCTCCTTCTTTGCTCTCCACTTCCACTTTTCCACCGTGGGAGAGCGCTATGTGCTTAACTATAGAAAGACCCAAACCCGTGCCTCCCACCTCCTTTGATCTAGAACTATCAACTCTGTAAAACCTCTCAAACACAAAGGGTAGGTGCTCCTTTGGTATACCTATACCTGTATCAGAAACTTCTATAACCGCATAGGCATCTTGTATGTAAGCATTTACTACTACTTTGCCGTTCCTTTTGTTGTACTTTACCCCATTATCTACAAGGTTCAAAAGCAGAAGGGTTAGTTTTTTCTTATCCGCATAAACTTTAAAGTTCTTATCCACACGGTTTATAAGCAGGACCTTTTTGTCCTGTGCCATCTCCATAATGTCATCAAATATCAGCTCAACTATCTCCCACAGATTTACGCTTTCTTTTTTGAGCTTTTCCTCTCCCGATTCAAGCTTTGTAATGATCAAAAGGTCCTCCACCAATCTCCTCATGTCTTCAGACCTTCTTAGGGCTCTTTCTAACATGCTTTTCTTTTTTTCGTCCTGCTCTTCCTCTATGAGAGTTTCAAGAATGCTCTTTATTATGGTTATGGGTGTTTTGAGTTCATGCGACACGTTGGCTATAAACTCCTTTTTTGACCTTTCGTATCTTTTAAGCTGTGTGATGTCCGTTATCCTCAAGAGTATGCCGTCCTTTGCGGGAAACAGATCCACTGAATACTCCCTTTGATGGTGTTCCACCAATGTCTTTATCCTCTTTTTCTCCGCTATGCACTCTGCTATGGCAGATACAAAGGAAAGTACATTAAAACACTCGTAATAAGGCTTTCCTTCAAAATCTTTTTTGAGTATGCCTCTGTTTATCATAAAGTCATTGGCATAAACTACCTTTCCTGATGGACTTATGACCGCATAACCTTCATCTACTTCTCTCAGGAAATCACTTAAGATGCTCATTTACACGGTAGCGTACTTTTCCCTTAGCTCCTGTGCCACCTCCACCATGTTTTTCAAAGATGGTACTACCTCTTCCCATCTTCTTGTCTTTAGACCACAGTCTGGATTTACCCAAAGGAGCTCTTTGGGAAGTACTTTCATGGCTCTCTCTAAGATGGACCTTATGCTTTCCTTTGTGGGCACTGCTGGGGAGTGTATATCATACACGCCTATACCTATCTGCCTGTCCCATCCTTTGAACTTCTCAAAGGCTGATATGATCTCACCTTTGCTCCTTGAGGCCTCTATGGATATGACATCAAAATCCATCTGGTATATGTACTCTATAACATCATTAAACTCGCTGTAGCACATGTGAGTGTGTATTTGCGTTTGGGGATTTGCTCTGGAGCACAGTCTAAAAGCCTTTACCGCCCAATCAAAGTACTCATCCCAGTCCTTCCTCTTTATAGGTGCTCCCTCTCTAAAGGCAGGTTCATCTATCTGTATGATCTTAATGCCTGCTTTTTCAAGATCTTTGACCTCTTCAAGGAGAGCCAAGGCTATCTGGTAAGCTATCTCTTTTTTGGGAATATCTTCTCTGTAATAGCTCCAGTTTAGTATGGTTACGGGACCCGTGAGCATACCCTTTACGGGTTTTTCCGTCAAAGACTGAGCGTAGGTGATCTCCTTTAGAGTCATAGGTGAGGGTCTATACACATCTCCGTAAATGATGGGTGGTCTATACACCCGTGAGCCATAAGAGAGTACCCATCCGTGCTTGGTGGTTGCTATACCTTCTAACTTCTGGGCAAAAAACTCCACCATATCCGTTCTTTCAAACTCACCGTGAACCAACACATCAAGACCTATCTCTTCTTGAACTCTTATCACATGCTGTATCTGTTTCTTAATAAACTCTTCGTACTCCTTTTGGGACACCTTGCCAGCACTATAGGAAGCCCTCATCTTTCTAACTTCTTCTGTTTGTGGGAACGAACCTATAGTGGTGGTTGGAAACGTAGGCAGGCGCAAAATCTCCTGTTGGAGCTTTATTCTCTCTTTGTAATCTAACTCCCTCTGAAAGTCCCTTTCTGTAAGTGCTCTTACTTTTCTTCTTACTTCTTCATTTACTCCAAAAGGTGTTCTCACTATGTTTTCTACCTTTTCCACCATCATACGAGCTTGCTGGTCTCCCTCTATAGCTCTTTTTATGAGGTTTAGCTCTTGGAGTTTCTCTTTGGCAAAAGCCAGTCGCTCCTTTAAACCAACAGGAAGATCCTCTTCGGGCTGTATGCTAACTGGCAGATGAAAGAGGGGACAAGAGTTGGATATGATTAGATGCTGGGCATGTTTTAGAAGATCCTCAGCGAGCCTTATCTTTTCTACAAGGCTTGCTCTCCAGACCTGCCTACCGTTTATTATACCCGCTATGAGCTTTTTGTCGGAAGGAAATCCATGCTTTCTTATATTTTCCAAATTTTCTGTGTTGGATACAAGATCAAGACCAAGAGCCTTTACGGGCAGGTCTACAAACCTTTTGTAATCAGATACACTATCGTAGTAAGTTAGTACGTAGATGTCCGCATGCTCACTCAGTCTTTTGTACATCTCATGCACAAGGTCCCACTCCTGGCTTTCCATTTCGTAGCATAGTGCAGGGTCCTCAAAGAGTACTACTTTTGCTCCCTCCTGCCTTAGCTGTTTTAAAACTTCCTCATAAACAGGTAGTAGTGCCAAAAGATAGCGTTCCAGATCCTCAAGCTTTTCTATCTTGGAAAGGTAATACACAGGCAGAGGTGAAGATCCTTTGACTAATGCTTTGGAGAGCTTCAAAAAGGTGTAGGGTGAGATGATCTTGGGCAGGGTCTCTATACCTTTGCTTTTAAAGTAAAGATATTCTTCAAGAGGGTAGTTTTTCAGAAGTTTAAAGTTTGTGCCTTCAAGTTCTGGCACCAGGTAGTGATAGTTGGTGTTAAAGTATTTGGTCATTTCCAACGCTTGAGATCCGCGTGCCATCTCAAAGTATGTACTGAGGCCTTTGAACTCTCCAAATCTTGAAGGGACCGCTCCTACCATTATAGCGGTATCTAACATAAAGTCATAATAAGAGAGCTCGTTGGAAGGAAAGAGGTCCACAGCGTCTTTGTATAGTCCCACCATCCAGTCTCTAAGGGCATTCATTCCCTTTATAAGGTCCTCTTCGGAGATTTTTCCCTTCCAATAGTTTTCCAAAAGGTTTTTGAACTCCCTCTTTTCTCCAAGCTTAGGAAAGCCATAAGCCAAAGTCTCCATCCTTTAACCTCCTACCAATATTATAGATGATTAAGTTAGAGGTTCTCGTAGGATAAGAGATAAGAAAGTAGGTTTAGGAGTAAAGACTGATAGAGCCTATTCGTATGAAAGAAGGCTACTGAGAGAAATTTTGAAGGATATACCTTTCAGAGCTTTTACTTTTTGGAAGATGTCCATTATTACATGGAGAGTGGATTACTCAAGGAGATAAAGCAAAGGAGTATGGTACTTTAGGAGCTTTACTTATTTTTTGAACGTTCGATGACTGTTTTTAGAAATTAATTCCTGTCAATGCTCTGGGATTTTTCAAACAGCCTCAGTGTTAAAACCCTGCCCACAGAAAAACCAAACCCTCAACCGTCTGTCTACCCCCCACTTTTGGCAATTTTTAGTTTATCTTTTTGCGCCAAATTTCTTTAAAAAATTGCATCTAAACAAAGAATGACAAGCATCTGTCCATCTCCAGGGTTTTTTGTGAGATGGGAGGTCGACAGGAAATTTTTTTCACTTGACACACACATGAGTTTTGTGTATATTATTAGCATAGCCATATGGCTGTAGAACTTGACAACTGAATATG
>JAGDVY010000038.1:0-14049 GCA_023255875.1 Hydrogenobacter sp.
TGTAGAGATACAGTAATAGACGGATACAATGGATTTTTAGTTAAAGTTAAAGATATAGTTTCTTTAACGGATGCCATAGAAAGAATGATAAAGATGGATAAAGAAGAATTAAAACTTATGGGTGAAAGAGGGAGAAAGATGGTGATGGAAAACTTTAGTGATGAGGTGGTTATAAGCAAAATGATATCACTGATAAACAAGATACTGGAAAACAATTGATTTTTATCTTTGTTCTATTTTTCTCATATGGCATAACCTGTTTAGGTAAGCTATATGCACGCTATCTTTGTTTATGCGAAGTTCGGTTATACCCGTATTGTCCATGTGTATGTTCCAGAGGTTTTCAAGACCAAGTCCTACGGATAGACACACTAAGGCGTGAAGGGTACCACCGTGGGCAACTATGAGTATGTTCTCGTAGGAGCTTTCTTTTACTTCTTCTAAAAAGCTCTTTACTCTTTTTTCAAGCTCTTCCATGCTCTCTTGGGTGGGGAGGGGGTTTTTAAGGGGGTTAGCAAGCCATTTTAGAAATGTCTCTCTATGTTCTTCTACTAAACTCCAAAAAGGCTTTCCTTCGTACTCACCAAAGGACATCTCCCTTAGCCTTTCATCTACTATGGGTTCAAGGTGAAGTATGTCTCCTATGGTGAGTGCTGTTTTGTATGCCCTTCTCTGAGGTGATGTGTATATTACTTGTATATTTTTATCTAATAGTTCTTTGGCGGTGAGCCTTGCTTGAACAAAGCCCAAGGGAGTAAGGTCGCTGTCAAGCCTACCTTGGAATATGCCCTTTTCGTTGTATTCGCTTTGTGCGTGTCTGACCAAAAAAAGGCGCTTCATAACCGATAAATGCGTTATCATTATATCACATTATGCTTGTGAAAGAGTGGAGCCTTTTTATAGACCAAGTAAGGCAGTTCTTTAAGCAAAGAGGCTACCTTGAGGTTCATACCAGCATACTGCAGAAGTATCCCAACATAGATCCTCACGTAGAACCTTTTAAACTTGAGTGGGAAAGCGCAGGAAACTGTCCAAAGACCTTTTGGCTCAGGACCTCACCAGAAAACTCTATGAAGAAACTGCTTAGCAAGTATCCTGTAGATATGTTCCAGATAGGCAAGGTTTTTAGGAAAGATCCGTGCGGGAAGTTCCACAGGCCTGAATTTACCATGCTTGAGTGGTACAAGATAGGTGAGGATTACACTTATCTTATAGAGGAGATAGGACAGCTTTTAAAGTACCTTGGTTTTTCAGAGGGCTACAAAACTATAAGACTGGAACATGCTTTTGAGGAATACGCTGGTGTGATCCTTTCTGAAGATGAGGAAGTTTTTAAAAACAATCTCATATCTTACGGCTATCCCTTTGATGAGGCAGAAGACTGGGAGACACTCTTTTATAGGATATACATAGAGGTGGAAAGACATTTGGGCTGGGATGTGCCCACTTTCATAACTCACTTTCCTACGAGGCTTAGCGCTTATGCCAAGGTAAAAGATGGTTATGCAGAAAGGTTTGAGCTTTACATAAAAGGTGTGGAGATAGCAAACGGTTGGACAGAGGAAACCTCCAAAAGTGAGATAGAAAGGAGGATGAAGCAGTACCTGCAGGGAAGGGACATGCCCATAGATGAGGAGCTCATCTCTGCCTACGATAACTTTCCACCGTGCGCGGGTTGTTCCATAGGGCTTGAAAGGTTATTTATGGTTTTAAAAGGTATTGATAGCATAGAAGAGCTTGACTTTATGGTTTGATGTACTTTATACCTTCTTCTGTTATTATGGCGGTAATGTTTTCTGCAGGTGTTATGTCAAAGGCTAAGTGGAGAGCTTTGCTTTCTTTGGGTGCCAAAGTGCAACCTTTGTAAGATTTTACTTCTTCTTCTGACCTTTCCTCTATGGGTATGTCCTCTCCCCTTTCTATGTTGGGATCAAAGGTGGAGGTGGGTGCTACCACATAGAAGGGTACTCCGTGAGCTTTTGCCAAAACTGAAAGGGTGTAAGTGCCTATCTTGTTTGCCACATCTCCCCTTCTGGTTATTCTGTCCGCACCTACCAAAACTACGTCTATTAGGCCCTTTTTCATAAGAAAGCCTGCGGTCATGTCTGTTATTACCGTGTGAGGTATGCCTTCCTTGAGAAGTTCCCATGCGGTGAGCCTTGATCCCTGTAGGTAAGGTCTGGTTTCATTTACAAATACATGTATCTTTTTACCTGAGTAATGGGCGGATCTTATCACTCCTAAGGCAGTTCCCCAACCTGCGGTTGCTAAAGCTCCTGTGTTGCAGTGGGTGAGCACATTAGCTCCGTCTGGTATTAGGTCTTTGCCTAATTCTCCCATCCTTCTGTTGGCGTTGTAGTCCTCTTGTTCTATACTTATGGCTTCTTTCTCTAGGTCCTTTCCTTCCTTATAAGCTCTCATCATTCTCTCCAAAGCCCAAAAGAGATTATAAGCAGTAGGTCTTGTACTTCTAAGAACTTGATAAACTTCCTGCGGATCAGCCTTTCTGATGCCCAGCACAAAGCCATAACTTGCTACACATCCTATGGCAGGTGCACCTCTTACAGCCATACTTTTTATAGCATCAGCTACCTGTAGGTGATCCGTAAGCTTGAGCCACACTTCCCTTTCTGGAAGCTCCCTTTGATCAAGCAAAAGCAAGTGATCCCCTTTCCAATAAAAGGCTTTTACTTCCATAGCTCATCTCCGTATTTTTCTTTTAGCTCCAGCTCAAGCAAAAACAGGTATTTTAAAAAAACGTAAAGGAAGGTAGAAAAGGCAACAGAAAGTCCACGCAGACCATCAAGGAAACCAAGCTTGAGAAAGTAAACCTTGAAAGCTGACCAAAAGGGATTAAACAAAAGATTGTAGATTCTAAACTTCCTTCCTTCCTTTTTCATGCTTTCTGCCATTATTCTGGCATAATCCAAGGACTTGGCATAGTGGTGGTAAAGACTCTTAAAAGAGTAGTGGTTAAGATATCCCTTTAGTTTTCCCACTTTACCAGAAAACACCACCTTCTCGTGAAGAGTCCCCTCAAAGCGCACCTTACCTTTTTTGAAAAGCCTTATCCTCCACTCTGGTTGCCAAGTGTGTGATAAAAACCTTCCCATGTAGTAGGTTCTTCTGTTGACCATATAGATCTCATACTCATCAGAATTTATAGCGGTTTTTATGGATTGTCTTAGCTCCTCTGTTAGCTCCTCGTCCGCATCAAGAACAAACACCCATTCTCCTTTACACAAGCCAATGCCGTAATTGAGCTGACTTGCATTGTTTTCCCACTCCTTGAAAAACACCTTAGCACCCAATCGTCTTGCGATTTCTACCGTGTTATCCTTAGAGCCTGAATCCACAACTACTATCTCATCCGCCACCGGCTTGGCACTTTTTATAGCTCTCTCTATGTTTTTTTCCTCATCCTTTGTACGAATAATAACGGAAAGCTTTGGGTTCTCTGCCATTATGTTAAGAATTATAATTTTCTTATGGCAGAATTTCAAAGTGTAAGAGGTTTTCACGACATATTGGGAGAAGACCTAAAGAAGTTCAGGTATGTATCTGATAGCATAAGAAACCTCCTAAAGCTTTATAACTTTGAGGAGATCCTTCTTCCAGTGGTTGAGTATCTTGAGGTGTTCCAAAGGAGCATAGGTGAGATAACGGACATAGTGCAAAAGGAAATGTTTGTCTTTCAGGATAGAAAAGGGAGGTGGCTTGCACTAAGGCCAGAGGGTACCGCAGGAGCTGTAAGAGCCTACATCCAAAACAAACTCTATGCATTAAAGCCCTACACTAAGCTGTTTTATGAGGGTCCCATGTTTAGGTACGAAAGGCCACAGGCGGGTAGGTATAGGCAGTTTCACCAGATAGGTGCAGAGGTGTTTGGTATACAGGACCCACAGGTAGATGCGGAGATGATAGACCTTGTTTACCAAATACTCCTTAAGCTTGGCATACCCGCAACCATAGAGATAAACTCTATAGGCTGTAAGGTTTGCAGACCAGCTTACAGAGAGGCTCTATCCGAATACTTAGAAAAGGTTGCTGGCCATCTGTGCCATGTGTGCATAGACAGAAAGGATAAGAATCCTCTGAGGGTGCTTGATTGTAAGGTGGAAACGTGCAAATCTGCGGTAAAAGATGCTCCCAAGATGGTTGATTACCTGTGTCAGGAGTGTAGGGAACACTACGATACACTAAAGTCTTATCTTGATAAGCTATCAGTGCCCTACAGAGAAAATCACCATCTGGTAAGAGGTCTTGACTACTACACAAAGACTGTGTTTGAGGCTGTGTCTGATGAACTGGGTATAACACTAATAGCGGGTGGAAGGTATGACTACCTTGTGGAAGAGCTAGGAGGACCTCCAACACCAGCCATGGGTTTTGCGGTAGGTATAGAGAGACTCTCTATGCTAATCAAAGACCTTCCTAAGGAAGAGCCTCTTTATATGGTTCTGCCCTTTGGTGATGTTATGGATTATGCCCTTGAGGTAGTCAAAAAGCTAAGGGAGATGGGAAAAAGAGTAGAACTATCTTACAAAAAGGCAGGTCTGAAAAAGCAGTTGGAGCTTGCTAACAAATTCAAAGCGGACTTTGTGGTAATCATAGGCGAAGACGAAAAGAAAGAGCGCAGGATAACCCTAAAAGATATGCGCACAGGGAAACAAGAAAGCATAAACTTTCCAGAGCTTGTCCATGAGACAGTTTGAAAGTTTTTTGAACACCTTAATACAAGGCATAAAGCACGAAGGAAAAAGACTATATCTGTCTAAGAGAGAGAAGGGAAGGTTTGCGGAAGAAGAGAACCTAACCTTAGAGCTTGACGGAAAGAGAATCATGTTTGCCAAGGTTTTCTACGGAAGAAAACCCTACTGGAAAGAGTGGATAGAGCTCTTTCACATAGAACCTTACTTTTTTTCAAGTCCCTTTGAGGACAAACTTTACAAGCTTATATCAGAACACTTTGGAAGGATATTTGTTGAGTATTACGAAGACAGAGAGACTTCCATAGAATTACAAAGGGGTTTGCCTCCGGAGGAAACAAGACTTGGCAAGAAACTCATAGAGCACGGATACAAACACCTGAAAAACTGGTACTTCCCAGAAGGGTGGATGGAAGGAGGATACAAACTTCAGGGAGAGAAGGGACTATAATTTATCCTAAAGGAGGGTAAAATCATGGAAAAGAATATGGCAGGTTGGGACAGGGTTCTTAGAGTGGTTTTGGGTATAATTTTTCTGTACCTTGCTTTCACAAAGGGTGGTGCTTGGTGGATACTGGGCATAATAGGACTTGTATTTATAGGAACTTCTGCGGTAGGCTATTGTCCCCTTTACAAGGTGGTGGGTTTTAAGACGGGTTGAAAGTACTAGCTATTGATTATGGAAGCAAGCGCATAGGGCTTGCCTTAGGAGATACTAACCTCAAGATAGCTTCACCCTTTAAGGTTATAGAAAACAGGGGGGATATCTGGAAGAAGATAAGAAGTATAGTAGAAGAGTATCAAATTTCCGTTATATTAGTGGGACTGCCTTTAACACCAAGAGGAAACTTAGGGCAGAGAGCTAAGGAGGTGGAGGAGTTTGTAAAAAACTTAAGGGAAAACATACCAGAAGATATAGATGTCATAACTTGGGACGAAAGATACACAACAAGAGAAGCATACTGGCTTTTGGAAAACCTTCCCACATCCAAAAGGAAAAAGTTAAAAGATAGCGTGTCCGCATATGTTATACTTAAAGAGTACTTGGAAACTCTATGAAGTTTTTAAAGTTCCTAATTCCACTCAGCTTAGTGTTTCTTTTCCTCATTTACTCCTTTCTGCCTGTGCGTCTTGATAAAAAAACCGTAGAAATACCTTACGGTATGCCTTCAACACAGATGGCTCTTTACCTTTACAGGGAAGGTGTAATAAGGACTCCACTGTCTTTTCTTTTTATACACATGATAAAAAAGGGAAAGCTTGAAGCAGGTGAGTACGAGTTTGATGGGCTTGTTTTTCCTTGGGAAGTCTATAAGAAGATACAGTATGGATTTAGAAAGCTCTACAGGATAACAGTCCCAGAAGGCTCTGACCTTTATGACATAGCCAAAATCCTTGAAGAACACAAAATATGCAAAGCTAAGGACTTTTTAGAATACGCTCTTTCACCAAAGACCGCGGAAAAGTACGGTTTGAACACCTTTAGTATGGAGGGTTTTCTCTTTCCTGACACTTACTTTTTTTCTAAGAACACCCACCCTCTTACCGTTATAAACACCATGTATAGAAACTTCTTAAGGAAGACAAAGAGCCTGAGAGAGAATCTAAAAAGTTCTGGTATGAGCCTCGAAGAATGGGTAACTATTGCCTCTCTTATAGAGAAAGAGACCGCTCTTGAAAAGGAAAAACCTTTAGTATCCGCGGTCATACACAACAGACTTAAAAAAGGCATGAAACTCCAGATAGACCCAACGGTAATATACGCCATGAAGAGAAGAAACATATGGGACGGTAAGCTTTCTGCCAAGGATATGGAAATAAAAGACCCTTACAATACCTATCTTTATTATGGTCTTCCACCTACTCCCATTTGTAATCCTGGACTTAGTTCCCTTGAGTCCGCACTAAAGCCAGCGAAAGTAGATTACCTTTACTTTGTGGCAGATGGAAATGGTGGGCACAGGTTTAGCTCCACATATTCAGAACACTTGGCAAATGTAAGGTTATACAAAAGTGCTAAAAAGTGAGCTCTTCATTCTATAGAGATTCTTCTTATAAGGTCCATCTTGTCCAATACCTTTCCTACTCCTCTGGCTACTGCGGTTATAGGGTCTTCGCAGTAGTATGTCTTTATGCCAATCTCTCTCTCTATTCTTACATCAAGGTTTCTCAAGAGAGAGCCTCCACCTGCAAGCACAATTCCCCTCTCTGCTATGTCAGATGCCAGCTCTGGTGGTGTCCTTTCAAGGGTTAACCTTATAGCGTTTATTATGGAACCGATAACGTCTTCAAGAGCTTCAGTTATGTCTCTGCTGGTTATTCTCACCGTTTTGGGCAGACCCGTAATATCCCTACCCTTTATTTCCATTTCCTTTTCTTCATCTTCGTAGATGGCATTTCCCAGCTCTATCTTTATTTTCTCTCCTGTTTGCTCTCCAATAAACATGTGAAACTTCTTCTTTATGTACTGTATTATGGCTTCATTCATCTCATCTCCAGCTATCCTTATGGAGTTAGAGACCACTATGCCCGCAAGGGATATGACCGCTATCTCTGTAGTCCCTCCTCCTATATCCACTATCATACTTCCTACAGGTTCCTCTACTGGAAGCCCTGCTCCAATAGCTGCTGCCATGGGTTCTGGTATGAGATACACCTCCCTTGCACCCGCTCCTTTGGCTGCATCAATAACCGCTCTCTTTTCCACCTGCGTCACACCAGAGGGTACTCCTATGACGATGCGCGGTTTAGGTCTGAAAATGCCTCCACCGATGGCTCGCTCTATAAAATAAGAAAGCATAACTTGCGTTGCCTCAAAGTCTGTGATGACACCATCCCTTAGGGGTCTTATGGCTTGTATGTTTTCTGGTGTTTTTCCTAACATCTCCTTTGCTTCTTTTCCTACCGCTATGACCCTTTTAGTTCTTGTGTCTATGGCTACAATGGAAGGCTCCTGCAGTATTATACCCTTTTCTTCCGAATATATCACCGTATTGGCAGTACCCAGATCAATACCTATGTTGTTTGAAAAAAAACCTAAAAAGGATCCAAGCTTTCCGAGCATATCTCCTCCTCTGTACATACATTTTATCAAAAAGGCGTTAATTTATAAGTATGCACAGCATAGCAGTAAAGTCAAAGGCGGAAAAGCTGTTGGGACTATTTGAAGGAGAGGAAAGAGAAAATTTAAGAAAAGCTATAGACTTTATAGAAGAAAAACACGGCAATCAGGTAAGGGCATCAGGAGAACCCTACATCACCCATCCCATAGAGGTAGCTCTCATTCTTGCTCAAATGGGGCTTGATATAGACACAGTTATAGCAGGACTTCTTCACGATGTTTTAGAAGATACGCAAACTACTTATCAGGAACTTGAAGAAAAGTTTGGTAGACAGGTGGCGAGTATAGTTCAAGGTGTTACTAAGTTGGGCAAGTTTGAGTTCAAGGACATTCAAGAGCAAAAGGCGGAGAATTACAGAAAGCTCATCTTGGCTACCGCAAAGGATCTTAGAGTAATCCTTGTCAAGTTGGCAGATCGTCTTCACAATATGAAGACCCTAGGATACCTCAGAAAGGACAAACAGATCAGAATAGCAAGGGAAACCCTTGAGGTGTATGTGCCTATAGCTAATAGGTTGGGTTTGTGGAATATAAAGACAGAGCTTGAAGACCTTTGCTTTATGTATCTATATCCCTCTGAGTACGAAAAGGTCAAGAATTTTGTAGGTGAAAGCAAAAAGGAATTGGAAGAGTATCTGAAAAAGATATTTATACCAAAACTCAAAGAAGCACTAAAACTCTCAGGTATCAACGCACACATCACATACAGACCCAAGCATCTTTATGGCATATGGCAGAAAACCATCAGGAAGGGTATAAAGCTTGAGGATGTGCATGACATATTGGGTGTAAGGGTTATATTAGGCACGCCTCAGGAGTGTTATACGGTGCTTGGCATTATACACAGCACCTTTAAACCAGTGCCGGGTAAATTTGACGACTATATATCCCTGCCAAAACCTAACCTATACCAATCTTTACACACCACAGTAATAGGTCCAAAAGGTAGGATGGTAGAGGTGCAGATAAGAACTTGGGAAATGCACGAAAGGGCAGAAAAGGGTATAGCTGCACACTGGGCTTATAAGGAGGGTAAAAGTATTAAGGATAACAGTATCTATTCGTGGCTCAAAAGCTTGGTTGAAAGCATTCAGGGTAGCAAAACGCCCCACGAGCTTATAGAGAATATGAAGTTGGAACTTTTCTCAGAAGAGGTTTTTGTTTTCACACCCAAGGGAGACCTCCTTGTCCTACCCAAAGGAGCTACTCCTGTAGATTTTGCGTATCACATACACACAGACATAGGCAATCACTGTGCTGGTGCAAAAGTAAATGGTAGAATAGTTTCTTTAGACTACAAGCTACAAAACGGTGATATGGTAGAGATAATTACCCATCCTAACAAAAAGCCAAATCCCGAATGGCTAAAGTTTGTAGTGACATCAAAAGCAAAAAACAAAATAAAAGCCTATCTCAAGGAGCTTGAAAAAGACAGATACCTTCACGAAGGAAGACAGATAGTTGAAAAGCTATCATCCAGATTAGATATACCCAAAGAAGTCCTGCTTGAAAGACTTATCCAAGAGCTAAACCTCAAAAGTGAAGAAGAAGCCCTTATAGCTATAGGTAGTGGTAAGGTAAGCAAGGAAAGGATTTATTCACTGTTTGAACAGAAGGTAAAAGAAAAACACAGAGAAGAGAAGGGAGAAGATGTGCTTTTGATAGAGGGTTTGGGTAGTGTGCTTCATGCCATAGGAACATGCTGTCTTCCTCTGCCGGGAGAGGAGGTCTGTGGTGTGATAACTCGGGGTAAAGGCATTGTGGTACATTCCAAATCATGTCCAAACCTTCACTACATACAAAGAAACCTTCCTGATAAAGTAATTCCCGTTGTGTGGAATGTATCTGCTGGAAAGCATCCTGCAAGACTTAGGGTGGTTGTCAAAGACAGGTTGGGCGTGCTTGCGGATATAACCTCAAGCATCTCAAAAGCAGGAGCCAACATATTAGAGGCAAAAACTAAGAGCACATCTACGGGCAAAGCCTTTATGGAATTTCTTATAGAAGTGGGTAATTATGCGGAGTTTTTGAAGGTTATGGAAGCGATAAGATCCGTTGATGGTGTGGAACTCTGCGAACGCTTATTTACCTAAATACGGGGTGTAGCTCAGGTGGCAGAGCGTCGGCTTCGGGAGCCGAAGGTCAGGGGTTCAAGTCCCCTCACCCCGATTTGGTATATATTTAAGGTTTATGGTTCCCAATGTTTATATAGGTGTTGAATGGATAGGTGCGGAAAGAATTTTAGCTCACTATAGGGTTCCTCAGGATTGTGGAGCAAGTGTCATTTTCTTAGGTATAGCAAGGTCCGCTCCAGAGGATGGCGATGTAAAAGAACTGCATTACGAAGCCTTTCCTGAGATGGCTATAAAGGTTATGCAAGAGATAAGAGAGGAAGCCATTAAACTCTTTTCAGTAAAGGAGATATTTATTCACCATAGACTTGGTGTTGTGAAGGTAGGTGAGCCTTCTTTCTTGGTTTGTGTCTTTGGAGGACACAGAGATGAGACTTTCAAGGCGTGCAGGTATGTGGTGGACGAGGTGAAAAAGAGAGCTCCCATATGGAAAAAGGAGGTGTTTTCTGACGGCAGAGGGCAGTGGGTGCTTGGAGCGTGATTAAAGATGCTTACGGAAGAGAACTTCGTGACCTTAGGATTTCCGTCACAGATAGATGCAACTTTAGGTGTCAGTTTTGCATGCCAGAAGGACAAGAGTACGAGTTTTATCCGCACTCTGAGATACTTACCTTTGAGGAGATAACTAGAATAGTAAAAATATCCACAAGGCTTGGCGTAAAAAAAGTGAGAATAACAGGAGGTGAGCCCCTTCTAAGAAGAGACATTGAAAAGCTCATACGCATGCTTTCCCAGATAGAAGGCATAGAAGATATAGGTATGACTACCAACGGATTTTTACTGGAGCAAATGGCACAAAGGCTAAAAGATGCAGGTCTTAAGCGTATAACGGTTAGTTTCCACTCTCTCAAGGACGAGGTGTCTTCCAAAATAGTAGGCAGGAGCGTAAAGGTAAGTCAGATAATAAAAGGCATAGAGGCGTCTCTAAAAGCAGGTTTGTATCCCGTCAAGGTCAATGTGTGTGTGGTAAAAGGGCTCAACGATGAGGAAATACTTCCCATAGCAAAGTTTTTCAAAGAGATGGGGGTGGTAGTTAGGTTTATAGAGTTTATGGATGTGGGAAACTTAAATGGCTGGTCTTTGGACAAGGTGGTATCCGCAAAAGAAATAGTGGAAATTATATCTAAGGAGTTTCCAATAGAGCCAGTAGAGAAAAACTACAGGGGCGAAGTAGCGGATAGATACAGATACAAAGATGATGGGCTTGAGTTTGGAGTTATATCTTCTATAACTCAACCCTTCTGTGGGGATTGCAACAGACTAAGATTAACTGCAGATGGAAAGCTTCTCACATGTCTTTTTGCAACACAAGGCTATGATATAAAGACACTCTTAAGAAACGGCGCAAAGGACAAGGATATAGAGGACTTTATAAAAAGAGTGTGGTACTCAAGAAAAGACAGATACTCGGAAGAAAGACTTGAGCTAATAAAGAGGGGAGAAGTTCTAAAAAAGGTGGAGATGTTTAAGGTAGGTGGGTGATTTATAATATGTAGTATGGCGCATGAAGAAAAACAAGTTGAGTTTCTTATTAATCCTTTAAAAAACCGAGTCTGGGCGGTAAGCATGCCTGACGGTGAGCTTTTAGATGACATTATCTCAGTTAAAAGGGCTGTTTTTTGCATAGAGAACAACGAACAGTACTGGCTTAATCCTTTTGGTGGTGCTTATATGTGGACTACCAAAATGTCTTCTCCCTACGAAGAGGAGTTTGTAAAATTCAAAAGGTATGCACAGCAGTACATGTGTATATTTGACCTTAACATTTCGGACCTTCAGTATGTGGATTACTCACCTGTAGATGGAAGCCTTCTCTTTGATGAGAAGGAATTGAAAAGGAAGTTAGAAAGCAGATACGAGGAGTTTGTTAACCTTATGAAGGAACTGTGGGAATACATAAAGGAAGACGGCTATGTTAGATGAAGAACTTCTGAAAATTCTTGCCTGTCCCAAGTGCAAAGGTGATCTTATCTACAATAATGAAAAGCAAGTGCTTATATGTGAAAACTGCAAGATTTTTTACCCTATAGAAGATGGCATACCAGTGCTACTTATAGATGCTTCAAGACCTCTTGAAGAGCTAACTTAAGATCTTGGGGTGTGTTTACACTTTTTACATTATCAAGTTTTATGTTATCGCCAAAGTGTATGTATTCCACAGGCTTGTCGTACATCTTCCTGTAGTAAGCAACCATCTCCCAGTCTGCCAAACTATCACCTACATACACACAAGCGGATAGATTCATATGTTCTATGCACAAGTGCAGAGCGTAAGGGTGAGGTTTTTTAAGATCATTTAGGGGTATGTCATCATCATCAAGCAGAAAGTCAAAGTACTTAAAAAGTCCAAACTTTTCAAAGGTGTAGCTGAGGTCCTCTTTTGGTCTGCCTGTCAAGACACCCAAAGGAATACCCTGAGCCTTCAAGTGAGCAAAAAAATCTTCATCCAGTATCAACCTTTCCTTATCCCGAAGGCTTTTATAAATCTCGTTAAAAACGCTGATGATGTGATCAAGGTCCGCTTCTCTGCCAAAGTGTCTGATGACTTCCCTTGTGGCTATCCAGTCGTTGTTTATACCCTTTGAAAACTTTATGAACCTGACCTTTTCTATGGGAACATCAAAACCTAAGAACTTTTCCGCAGTAAGCTTTATGGCATAGTGGTAAGATTCTCTAACATCTACTATAACACCATCCACATCAAAAATTACGCCTTTCATACAGTTATCTCTCTCTCAGACTTAGAGAGTAGAAACTTTATGAACCTACTTGCCAAAAAGCTAAGTTTAGCATTTTCCGGATATACAATGTAATACCACCTTTTGGCACTAAAGCCTTTTATCTTTACCTGCACTATACTTCCTTCTTGCAAGTCTCTTTCCAACATGCCCTTTGAGAGAAAAGATGTGCCATAACCACTTCTGACCATGTTAAGTATGGACCTTCCACAATTTACCTCTATCTTTATGTTTAGCTTTTCAAAAACAACACCAAGCCTTTCAAGTTCTTCTCTTACTATCCTTCTTGTACCTGAGCTTACCTCTCTGAATATAATGTCCGTTTCGTAAAGTCTTTCGGGTTCTATCTCGCCCTCCTTGGCAAAGGGGTGTTCTGGATGCGTAAAGTATATGATTTCATCCATGAGCCACTTAATGGACTGAAACTTCTCTGAGGGTGTTCTCTCTATAATGCCCACATGGAGCACTCCTGAAAGGAGGCTATCCTCTATCTGCTGGGAGTTTTCTACAAACATCCTTATAGATATACCCCCACCATTTTTTCAAGAGCTTTTATCTGCTGGGTAACCGCTGGTTGTGTTATATAAAGTATTTCCGAAGCCTTTGAAAAGCTTCCTAAGTCTGCAACCGCTACAAAGGTTTTCAATTTGGTGATGTCTATCATTCCTTTTTAAATTATATGTATAAAAAAGCTTTGTGACAAGCATAAATCTACCTTATTTTGAAAAGAGATCTTACATTTTCCTCTATTTGATCTCTTAACCTTCTGAGGGCATTAAGATCGTTTGTGTCTTTTATTTCTTCTAACATCCAATGTTCCCGTCTTTTGTGAGAGGGTACATAAGGGCATCTGTCTCTGGCTTCTGGAGAAAGGGTTATTATAATGTCCATTTCTTCGTAAGGTATTTCTTCAATACCTTTAGGCTTTATGCCTTCTATTGGGTAGCCTTTTTCCTCAAGTACTTGTATGACCTCTTGGGGAACATCAGGTAAAGGCTCCACTCCTGCAGAGTAGATCTGTATGTTTAAAAGAACGTCTCTTGATATCTTTCTTGCAATAGCTTGAGCCATAGCTCCTCTTACCGCACCACCCGTGGACACAAAACACAGCTTCATGGTAAAGTAAAATAAAATATAACCATAGGAGGGTGGAGAATGTACAGAAAACTTTTAGGGCTCATACTTATATTGCTTGGAATTCTTATGATAGGTTCTTACTTTTACACTAAGTACCATCTATTTGTAGTGACAATAGAAGAAGATCCAGTAGCCCATATGAAACAGTTAGAACAGCAAGGTGATTGGCAGAGATTAGAGATATATGCAGATTTTGTTAGAAATATGCCCTT
>JAGDVY010000038.1:14059-14632 GCA_023255875.1 Hydrogenobacter sp.
TAACATAAAAGAGTGCGCTCAAGGATTAGCTACTGGAGATGTTAATAGTTTAGCTTCAGCTATTTGTGATTTTGGCATAAACCTCACACCCATAGGAGACATAAGGGATTTAGCAATTCAAGGTATATCTCATATGGCTTGTGAGCTTTTTGGTGTGTGGTGTGAAAAAGAGGATAAATTCATAGCTGCTTTATCCGCTATAGGACTTGTTTTAACCTTTGCTCCAGAACTAAAGATAGCTAATAGTATGCTAAAAGCTCTAAGGGAAGCTAAAGCTCTTAGTGAGGATATGGTAAAGTATATTCTAAAACTTGGCGAAGATGCTGCAAAGAAAACTAACTTATCAGCTATAAAGGATTTTATGAAAGCTAACTGGGAGTATTTTTCGGCTTTTAGAAGGTATGGCTTTGCACCGATTAAGGATACATATATATATGCAAAAGACGGTAAAGATATTGAGAAAATGGTAAAACTAACCAAGGAATATAAAGCTCCAGAAGTTTATATGGCAGTGGTAAAAACAGAAGGCAAAGTTTTAAAAACAGACAAATATATAACATTTTTCTCTCCTAA
>JAGDVY010000042.1:0-3013 GCA_023255875.1 Hydrogenobacter sp.
AAGCTTCTGATATGCACGATCTGAACCAGTATCAATCCTTCTTTTTCTCTTACATAAAAGACAAAACTAAGATATCAAAAACTTCTTTGGAGGGAAACACATGAAGAAAGCTCTGTTTGCGTTCGCTTTGTTTAGCAGTGTGGTGCTTGCACAAGAAAATCCTTGCACAGTTAAGGTTTCTAATGGCAATAAGGTTTTTCTTGCGGGTGGGAACGCTTATGCGCTGTTTGAGAAGTACCTTAACGAGGCAAAAAGCAAGGGTATTAAAGTGAATCTTCGCAACCTTGAGGTAGTTTACTGGGATGGAAGAGTGCAAAAGACTATTAAGCCACAGTGGGGCCAGATATTTAGTGGTGAGCCTATAAGCTCTTGGTGGAAGGCGCAGCTTAGCAATGTGGAGGCTAAGTATGACCAAAAGAACCTAATGCTTGCCCATCAGTACGGATGGGATGTGGTGTGTATAAATCCTACTCTTCCAGCAACATCAAAGGATCAAAAACCTCAAGAACAGCCTAAAGCAAAGAAAGGTGAGTGTTCTACAGAAGCACAGAATCACATAAACTTAGGTATTTCTTTTATAAATAACAAGCAGGTGGATAACGCAATTAAGGAGTTTGAGGAAGCTGTAAAACTCAGTCCTACCTGCCCTCTTGCTTATGCTAACCTTGCATCTGCCCATCTTGTGAAGAACAACATTAACAAGGCAAAAGATATGTATCTCAAGGGTGTGGAGCAAGCAGGCGATGATGGCTTTTTGCATGTTGTTGGCGCGGTTATCTACACAAAAAGAAAAGAGTACGATTATGCTTTGAGCGCTTTGGAAAAGGCACTCAAGGCAGGCTATAAGGATATTTCTGTGCTTGAAAGTAAAGACCTCAAACCACTAATGTATGCTAGGAAGAAAGATTTTTGCGACCTAATGATTAGCCATTCTATACCATTAAAGCCATGCTTGAGGTAGGAGTTGGTTATCTACCCATAAATAGGTAGTCCTCCTTATTTACGCTTAAGAAGACAGGGTTCTGACCCTGAGGAGGGCATTTAGGAGTGGAAGACTCCAAAACTATACTTCTTCCCCCTTCTGCCTTTGTGCACATTTCCCGAGAAACTTCGTTCGTGGGACCTTTGGCAAGCTCGTAAGCTCTTTTAGCAGAATCACCTGCCATTGGTAGTGCGTTCAAAAAGAAGGCAGTGAAAACTCCGTGAGCTAACTCTTTATCTGCTTTAGCACCGCCTGATCCCAAAAACCTTGGACTGCCTTTTGTAAAGGATAGAAGTCTCTCTTTAAAAGTACCGCTTAGGGTACCTCCCCAAGATCTGTTGTTGCCATCTGCAGCTGCAACAAAAACCGCAAGGTTAGGCATGTATCTTATTCTCTCCTTGTATTCGGGCAGAAGGGATATTACTCTTCCGTCCTCCACACCAATGTAAGGTTTTAGAGCATCTCCAGAATAGCACGCATCTATAAATACCGCTATATTTACTTTCTTGCTCGCAAAGGGATTTATTATGTGTTCCTTTATAGAAAGTCCGTTCTTCACTAAGGCACACATCTTAAGCGCAGCGTCTATGGTAGTACTTTTGCTATCGCTACTTGGTTTAACTTGACACTCTCTTCCTGGAATTACTGCGCTGTCATAAAGGACTACCGCGGTCTCTCCGTTGTAATCCACAGGCGCACCGTGGCTTGCTGCAAAGAACACAAAATCATCCCCGTCTTTTATATTGCCTAAAATCTCCTCTATTGCTTTTTTTACATTCTGCTGAGTTGCCTGCTCATCAACCAAAAGCTTTACCTGATAGCCTTTACTTTGCAGGTACTCCGCAAAAGCCTTTGCATCGTTGTCTGCACCGGGAACTCCTGGGATTTTGTTAGCAAATTTGCTAACACCAATCACTAAAGCGTACTTCATTTTTTTGTTAGTCTTTAAGGTCTTTACCTTTGCAGGCATATCTATACTAAACCTTCCATACGGACATGTCTTGCCTGCCACTGCGTAAGGAAAACAGAGCTCTGCGGTAGTAGCTTTTATAATGGCCTCCACATTGTCATAAATGGGGTTGAACTTATCTCCTGCCATAAGCTGGGCTATCATGTGAGCCAAAAGAAACTCGTCGTAAGTGTAAAAAGTGCCAGTGAGCCTTATCTTTCCCTTGCCATCATGCTGAACATTTCCCTCTTTTATACCTGCTTTCCTAAACTCCGCATTTATTTTGTCTATAACTTGGTCAAGCTCCGATTGCCCATACTCATTCTGAGCTTTTACAACATCACAAAAGATCGCAAGACTAATTAACCACAAAAGTAGCCTCTTGCCCATCAGTTCCCTCCTTACTGATCACCTCAAAGCGCAAAGTGTAGCTACCTGAATTTACAAGAGAGCATATGGGAAAGCTAAAAATTATGGGCGTACCACCCTGGAGCACAAAGAACTCATCGTTACCCAATAGTATCCTACTACCATCTTTATTTATCAGATATGTCCTGAGCGCTACTGGTTTAGGTTCATCATCCTTTTTGGGAGTCAGGTATATAACCTTTACTACAAAGTTTGCATACTCTCCTTGCTTGTAATATTGCTTATCCTTATCAGTGTTTTTTACCTCAAGCCTTATCAAGCTACCATCCCCCTTATATCCTAATCTCTTTACAACATCTTCGTAACTCTCTTTCTGTAGGTCTTTAGTTGCAAATACAGAATAAGCAGTACCAGCGGTAGCACCTGCTATAGCTCCCAGTATAGCACCTCTGGCTCTGTTTTCTTTATCTAAAAGAAACCCTGCTAATGCACCTAAGATAGCACCTGTGGCTATATTTTTGACAGTGGTTCCTATTACGCTTGCTTTTGGGCTCTGCATAGCCATTGTTTCACAGGAGTCCGAAGAGGATTGATTGTCAATTTTTTTCTCTAAAACCTTGTTAGGAGGAACTTGGTTAGTTGGTGTCTTTGGAAAATCTTTAACCTTTTGAAGGTTTTCTTCTATAATCTCCTGAGGTATATTTGGTAAGTTC
>JAGDVY010000042.1:3113-14174 GCA_023255875.1 Hydrogenobacter sp.
TTTAACCTTTTGAAGGTTTTCTTCTATAATCTCCTGAGGTATATTTGGTAAGTTCTTTTGAATAGTTTCCTGAATTATCTCTGGGAAGATGGCAAAGGATAAGGAGTTATAAAAAAGAAGAGCGCAGAGAGCGCCCGCAGTTAATTTGCGAGCTTGCATTTTACCCTCCCTTATTTGTAGTTAAACTCTATCACAGAGACAATAGGCTTACCTTCCTGTTTATAAGCAGATTGGGGTACAAAGTAATAAGCTTTCTTTGTGTAGGTTTCCTCCATCACTATTATGCTTCTGGAGCTAGCGTACTTTATGTCTTCCTGTGTTATAGCCTTTTCTTTAAAATCTGTACTGCATACAGGTACATCAGCACTAAAGTTTGCAGGCTTTATCCGATCTTCTTCTACGAGCGCTATGCTTCTGCTATATGCGGAGTTTACCTCTTGAACCACTTTCTTGTCGTTAGGTATGCATGGAGTAAATTGGACTACAAGTTTATCCTTGCCTTTCTCTTTACCTTCAAACTTGAACCATCCCTCTGCGGGTATCAAAGTGCCTACAAAGGGCTTTTCTACTATCCATCTTCCTAAAAATCTGGTTTCTCCTGCTGGGTTTATGTTGTAGAACTCCACTACACCCGGAGAGTTGTATAGAACCTGCACTTTAAATGCGTCCCCCTCTCTAAAGATAGTCCTTTTTGGATCAACAGGCACAAGCCTGTCAGAAACCTTTTTGAGCACCTGAACTTCCATACCCAAGTAAGGCTCTTTTGGAGACTTTTGGGCAACAGCCTTATGTCTGGAGTGATGCTTTGCAACGGTTTTTTTCTTGCTTACCTTTGTTTCGGTCTCGTTATTCTTGGCTTCCTCATCTTGGTATTGGACTGTGCTACCTGCAGTACTCATAAAAAGGCTTCTTGGCTCTAGGCTCTGATCCTCTTTAGCAAAAGACAACACGGTCAGCAGAGGCAAGGCAACAGATACTAACTTCTTCATGGTAAATACCTCCCGTATGCTTTTAACTTATATTATATAAACTAACCCCCGATTTCCATCTTTCTGACCATATAATTTTTTTATATAGACATGAGGCTTGGCGTAAATATAGATCATGTGGCAACCCTCAGACAGGCAAGGAGGACCTTTGAGCCAAGCCCCGTATTTGCAGCACTTATAGCTCAGCAAGCGGGAGCGGACCAGATCACCCTTCATCTTAGAGAAGACAGAAGGCATATACAAGACAGAGACTTGGAGCTTATAAAGGAGCTTCTGATAGTGCCCGTGAACTTGGAAATGGCACCCACAGAAGAGATGAGAGAGATAGCTCTTAGAGTAAAACCAAGCAGGATCACCCTTGTGCCAGAAAGGAGAGAGGAGATAACTACCGAAGGAGGCTTAAATGTAGCTTCTATGAAAGACTTTCTGAAGGACTACATAGAACCCTTTAAGTCCGCAGGTATAGAGGTTTCCTTTTTTATTGAACCCGATATTCAGCAAGTGATGGCTTCCAAAGAGGCAGGAGCGGATGCGGTAGAACTTCACACTGGCAGGTATGCCCATCTCTGGAAGGAAAACAACAAAAAGGAATTAGAGGAGGAGATAGAAAAGCTAAGGAAGGCAGGCATGGAGGCAAAGCGCCTTGGTCTTAGAGTTTATGCAGGACACGGTCTTACCTACCAAAACGTGCGCTATTTTGTAAGGGAGCTAAGGGGTATAGTGGAAGAGCTAAATGTGGGACACTCCATCATATCCAACTCGGTCATCTTTGGTCTTGAAAGAGCGGTAAAGGAGTTTTTAAGCTTGATAAAAGAGTAAAGAGGAGTTAAATTAAAGTCCATGGCGCAAAAAGAGGATCTAAAACCAGAAAGAATGGAAGAAGAGGTAGAAGAAATCCGTAAGAGCATGTATAAGCTTTTTGAACTTCTTCTTCCACCTAAAGAAGTGAGAAGAGAAGTAATGAAAAACCTCTACATGGCAGAGCTTTCTATGCTAAGAGCCATCAAAACCATCTTGGACTACAAGGTATCACAGTTAGAAAGGAAAACTCAGGAAAGAGAGGAAAAAAAGGAACGAGCCAAAAAAGTGCCCATAGAGTGATCACCTTCCGTAGGTCAGGCACAGCTCCCTTAATTTTGCGGAGAGACTTTCATCAGGTAAGCACTTTAATCTCCACTCCCAATTTCCTTCCTTTCTGCCCGGAGTGTTCATTCTTGCATCCTGCCCCAAGTTCAAAAGGTCCTGCATAGGAATTACACAAGCCTTGGATACAGACATATAAGCGAGTCTTATAAGCGCATAGCTTACATCCTCCTCGCTTACTTCTCTACCCAGATACCTAAAGAGTCTCTCTTTTGATGCAGAATCAAGTTCTTGCAAATACCAGCCCTTTACTGGCATAGTATCGTGCGTGCTTGTATAAACAAAGGAGTTTTTTTCGTAATTGTGAGGCATATAGGGATGGTTTTCTGACTCAAAGGCAAAGACGAGCACCTTCATACCAGGAAAACCAAAGCGATCTCTCATCTCCTCCACATCAGGAGTAATGAATCCTAAGTCTTCCGCTACAAAAGGAAGGTCTGGAAATTCCTCCTTGAGTTTGGTGAAAAACTCCTCTGCTGGTGCACTTACCCATCTGCCCCGCACTGCTGTTTTTTCAGAAGCAGGCACTTCGTAATAGGCAACAAAACCTCTAAAGTGGTCAAGTCTTAGAAGATCAAAAAGTTTCAAGTTGTGCTTTATCCTCTTTATCCACCAAGAAAAGCCCTCCTCTTTCAATCTCTCCCAGTTATACACAGGGTTTCCCCAAAGCTGACCCTCTTTGCTAAAGTAATCTGGTGGCACACCTGCAACCACATGGGGATTGTTGTTCTCATCAAGCTTAAAAAGATGCCTGTTGGACCACACATCGCAACTGTCAAAGGCAGGGTATATGGGAAGGTCTCCCATTATCTTTATGCCTTTAGAGTTCGCATAAGCCTTAAGATCTTTCCACTGCTTGAAAAACACAAACTGCAAGAACTTCTCTTTTTTAACCTTGTCTTCAAGCCCCTTTATACTTTCGCTTTCCCAAACATTCCAAGGTTTTCTGTAGTTGTCCCTGAGAGCTTTGAACCTACAGTAATCCTCAAGCCAGTATGCGTTTTCTTCAACAAAACTTCTATACTCCTCATTTTCACTAAAGTTTCTGTAAGCCTTTTCCAAAAGACTTTCTTTTATAGCCCAAGCGGTGGGATAATCCACCTTATCCCCTTGGACTTGATAGCCTTGCAAGTCCTTTTCAGAAAGCAAACCATCTTTGCAGAGAAGTTCAGGGCTTATAAGTAGTGGATTACCCGCAAACAGAGAAATACTGTAGTAGGGTGAATTTCCGTACTCCACACATGTAGGGTTTAGAGGAAGCACTTGCCATAGCTTTTGTCCCGATGCACACAAAAAATCCACAAAATTATAAGCATTTGGACCCAAATCTCCCACGCCAAAAGGTGAAGGCAAAGAGGTTATGTGAAGAAGGATACCTGCTACTCTCACAGTATAATTTTAGCATGCTAAAGCTTCTGTCTTTCTTAGCGGTCTTTTTCTTTTCCTGTCAACCTGTGCCAAAGGACGTACCCATAGAAAAGTACAGAAATCAGTTTATAAAAGGCACAGTGGATGTATCCCCTGAGCTCAAAGGCAAGATCCCAAAGGGAGACTACTTTCTGATCATCTCAGTTAGAGACCTTCAAAATCCTATGCCTATAGCGGTCTTGAGGGTAAAAAACCCAGAAATTCCCTACGATTTTAAGATCACAGGTAAACATAAGCTGGATCACAGCAGGATAATGGAGGGAGATGTGATCATCACCGCAAGGATAAGCAAGTCTCCCATGGCAGAAGTTCAAAAAGGTGATCTTGTAGGTACTCTGCAGACTAAAGTGGGCACCCAAAACAACAGAATACTCATAAACACGGAGGTAAGGTGATGATAAGGAAACTCTTAGAACTTGGACACGCTATAGCACTTCTACCTGCTGTTAGTCTTTTTATTGGAGCCACCTTTTTGGGACTTTACGGCGTTTACATACTTTTGGAAACTCTTTACGGCGTTCTCTTTAAGCCAGAGTTAAGAGAGCCTGCGGTGCTTTCTACCAAGTTCATATCCGTTATGGACATCCACCTCCTTTCCATAATACTGTATATCTTTGCGGTGGGTCTTTATGAGCTTTTTGTAGGTAAGCTCAATGTTCCTGATTGGCTCAGGATCACAGACATAGATCAACTTAAGGCTAAGCTTGCAAGCGTAGTGATCCTCATACTGGCAATAACCTTTACAAAAAAGCTCGTTGAGTGGAAAAATCCCATAGAAACTTTGCTCTTTGCACTAGCCATAGCGGTGATCATAGCGGTTCTTATTTTCTACTATAAGGTGAAGGAAGAGTGATTCAAAGGAGTCTATCCAAGATCACTACAACTAAAAAGATCATACTTATGTAGCCATTAACAGTAAAAAAGGCTTTGTTTATCTTAGAAAGGTCATGAGGTTTTATAAGGCTATGTTCATAAACAAGAAAGCCTGCAAGCACCAAAAGCCCTATAAAGTAGATATAACCCAGCTTATGGGAGACAAAACCTACAAACACAAGGGAAAGGAAAGTGATAGCATGGAAAAGTCTTGAAAGAATTATAGCGGACTCTATGCCAAACCTTACAGCTACTGACTTTATGTTGTACTGCTTGTCAAACTCATAATCCTGGAGGGAATAAAGTATGTCAAAACCAGCGACCCAAAAAGCCATGGCAGTTCCCAACAAGACCGAAAGAAGTGAAATCCTTTCGTTCAGAGCTATATCCACACCTATGGGTATAAGAAAGTAGACCAATCCAAGAACAAGATGCGGAAAGTTTGTAAAGCGCTTTGAGTAAGGATAAAGCCAGAGGAGAAAGATCACCACAGGAGACAATAAAAAAGCGTAAAGATTTATAAAAAGCGTGGAAACTACAAATAAAAGACATGAAATTATGATAATAATTATTATTTCATGCTTTTTTACTTTGCCAGAAACATGCACCCAGTTTTTAGTTCTTGGGTTTTTTTCGTCTATAGGTAGGTCTATAAGCCTGTTTAAAGCCATTCCCGCGGTTCTTGCGCTGACCAAAGCGAAAACTATCCAAAAGATCTTCCACCAGCTTGGAAAGGATTTATACAGTATTAAAATAGAAGCCAATGCAAAAGGAAGAGCAAATATAGTGTGTTCAAATTTTACTAATTCTGCATAATTTATAAGCTTGTCCTTTAGGTTCATGGTAATATTTTATATTCATTCAGCACCTATGACATACTTAGACATAGATCCCCCTCACGATGAGTTGGCAGAAAGGGCTATATTGGGAGCTATGATCCTTGATCCAGAGACTATACCTCAGGTCCTTGAGTACCTCAGAGAAGAAGATTTTTACTTAGAAAAGCACAGATTGCTTTTTTCTCTGCTTTACAAACTTTGGGAAGATAAAGGTAAAGACTGGGATGACATAGTTCTGCGGGAGTACATAAACAGGTATGGACTGAGCGGTAAGATAGACATGGCATTTATTTATGCTCTTATCGATGAAGCGGCAAGGGGTCCTCTGCTAGAAGAAGCCATAAAGCTCGTAAAAGAGAAATCAGGTCTCAGAAGCCTTATGGAGCTCTCTATAAGCACTCTCAAAGGGATAAAAGAAGAGCCAGACTTTAATAGACTCATTGACTTTGTAACTCACAAAGTTCTTGAGATATCCGAAAAGCAAACCATAACCCACTACTATCACATAAAGGAAGTTGTGAGTAGAGTTATAGACATAATAGAAAAGTACAGAAAGGAAGAAAGACTCATCACAGGTAAGGCAACGGGGTTTTTAGACCTTGATGTGCTAACCACGGGATTTCATCCTTCAGACCTTATTATAGTTGCTGCAAGACCAGGTATGGGTAAATCCAGCTTTATGCTCTCCATGGCTATAAACATGGCTATGGAAGAAAAAGTCCCTCTGGTTATATACTCCCTTGAAATGAGCAAGGAACAGCTTATTATGAGAGCACTCTCTATGCTTTCTGGAGTTCCCCTCCAGAACATGAGGAGAGGTTTTATAAAAGACGAAGAAAGAAACAGACTTATAGATGCAGCCCTTGAGCTCTCCAAATGCGAGATATACATAGATGACACACCTACCCTCTCAACTACAGACCTGAGGATAAAGACAAGAAAGCTAAAGAAAGAAAAAGGTGTGGAGATAGCTTTTATAGATTACCTTCAGCTTTTGAGGCCACCAGTACGAAAATCCTCAAGACAGGAAGAAGTAGCGGAGATCTCCAGAAACTTAAAAGCCTTGGCAAAGGAGCTCAACATACCTGTAGTGGCTTTGGCACAGCTATCCCGTCAAGTGGAGCACAGAAGCGACAAAAGACCACAGCTTGCAGACCTAAGAGAGAGCGGACAGATAGAGCAAGATGCGGATCTTATTATATTTATACACAGACCCGAATACTATAAAAAGTCCCCTCCACCCGAAGAGCAGGGAATAGCAGAGATCATAGTAGCAAAACAAAGGCAGGGTCCAACAGGCATAGTAAAGGTAGCCTTTATCAAAGAAACTGCAAGCTTTAGACCCTTGGAGCCTGCCCCTACACAAAGTGTAGAGACTTACGAGCCTGATATGGAAGAACTTTCCGAAGATGACTATGATCTTGATTTTTGATAACTGATCTTTATGCACCTTTAAGGACTTCTAATAGATAACAAAGCTACTCTACCTTAAGGATAGAGAAGGACTAAAAAAACTTTTAATGCAAAAGTACAACATAGATGAAAATGGAGCGAAGCAAATTCTCAGGAAGGCAGGATGGAAATCGGAGACATACCACATAGTACCACCTGCACATACAGACGTTGTTTTGGATTACGGAGAGCTTGAAAAAGCGGTAGAAAAAGAAATAATGCAAGAGGATAGGGAAACAAGCTACCACGAGCTTGCCAACTTTATAAGGTACTTAGGAGGGCTTGAGCTTGAACAACTCAACTATTATGAGCTTATCTACGATAAAGTGGAACAGCAGGTGCAGGACAAAACGGAATTTCTCAAAAGCCTTGCTGTAAAGGAAACGGTAAGAGGAAAAGAGTTCAACCTCTATTCCAATCCAACCGCATGGAAGATAGTAAAGGAGAGAATAGTTTCACGCTTTCCTAAGGACTGAAGAGATACCTGCCTTCCTCAGACAGATAGGACCTTAAAGTCCTACCTTTCTTAGGGCTTCTATGCGATCCTTTATTGCCTCGTATATCTGTATGGTGGCTTTGGATTTATTGAGCGTATAAAAGTGTAAGCCTGGCACGCCATTATCCAAAAGGTCTTCACACTGCCTTATGGCAAACTCCACACCTATCTTGGTTGTCTCCTCTTGGTTGTCCGCATAGGGTTCTAACTTTTTGATTAGATCATCGGGTATAGTGGCACCGCACATGGAAGCAAACTTGCTCACCTGCTTAAAATTGGTTATGGGCATGATGCCCGGTATTATAGGTATGTGCACACCTTCTTTTTGACAGAGTTCAACAAACTGGTAATAGTAGTCGTTTACAAAGAACATCTGAGTTATGGAAAAGTCCGCACCCGCAGACACCTTTTTCTTAAAGTATCTTATCTCCCACTCCATGTTGGGAGACTCTGGGTGTCCCTCAGGATATGAGGCTACACCTATAGAAAAGGCTTCTCTGAAGTTTTCTCTTATGAACATCACCAGCTCGTAGGCGTATTTGCACGCATCTGCAGGTGATTCAAGATTTTTAGGCATATCCCCCCTTAAAGCTAATATATTTTCTATACCCATATTTCTGTATTCCTCTAATATGTCCAAAATCTCCTGCTTTGAGTGGGCTATGCATGTGAGGTGCGCCATAACTGTTAGATTTGTTTCTTTGTGTATTTTTTCTACTACTCTTTTGGTTCTGTCTCTTGTGCTTCCTCCAGCTCCGTAGGTGACAGAAACAAAGGTGGGTGATATATGTTCAAGATTTCGTATAGTTTCAAAAAGCTCCCTTTCTCCTTCCTCTGTCTTAGGTGGAAAAAACTCAAAGGACACACTAAAAGTCCCTGACCTTAGTATCTCTCCTATCTTCAAGCAAAACCTCCGCAAGTCTTATTATAGTCATCTTACAAGGTGCTGGAGACCTAACAAAAATTCCCAAAGCGCTTATGAGTTTGTCAAGCTCTTCTTTATTCTTTTGCGAAAATTCATAAAGGTAGCTTAAGGAGTTCTCTACTTCCGCAGACAAGCTTCTTTCAGCAAGCACATCCTGTATGTCTTTACCTTCCGAAAAAGCCCTGAGAACTTTTATTATCTTGCTTATGAGATCGTCCCTGGTTTTTGCCCACCTGAGATCCGTGTAATCTGTTATCACCCTATAGAAGGTTTTAAGAGTGTCTTGCATTCACTTGCTTAGCTCTTGTAGGTCCTTTATGAGCTGTTCCACATCAATGGCAGGCATGGTGAGGGTCCTTATAGTTCCCCTTGAGCCAAGTTCAATAGCCATCTTGACTATAGTATCGTTGTCTGGTGCTTCTAAGATATTCACAAAATCGTAAGGACCCATAACCGCATACTGGGCTATTAGCTTCACACCAAAGCGTTCCATCACCTCTCTATCCACTTCCTTTATCCTTTCTGGCCTGTGCTTAAGTGTTTTCATTCCTTCATCTGTTAGTGTGGTAAGCATTACAAAAAGGGGCATTTTTAAACCTCCCTTAATGAATATTTTAGCTCTTATGTAGGAAAAGTCAAAATCTTTTTTATCTATTTTCCCTCAAATACCCAAGAAAGTGTCCGTTGGAATAAGCATCTTACACACCTCCTTATAAAAGTGTCAGGTCTGTAAATATCAGTACGCTCCTGCGTGGTTTTATCTTTAAGGCGGGTATGTTTTCGCAGGTTAGTAGTTTTTTCAAAACTTCTCTCTTTTCCTCTCCCTTTATAAAAAATACAACCTTTTCGGAGAGATTTATAAACTCCTCTGTTAGACTGAGCCTTATAAGGCCATCTGGAGATGTGCTTATGCATACCTCCTTGGTTATTCTTTTACATTCAGCATTAGGAAATAAAGATGCGGTATGACCATCTTTTCCCACCCCCAAAAGGACCAAGTCAAGACATCCAAGGCTTTGGAGCTTTTGGGAGTATATAAGAGCGCTCTGGTCGGGTGGTAATGATGTGTCAAAGCAGTTTATACTCTCAAAAAAACGCCTAAGGTTCTTGCAGTTGCTCCTTTCATCTTCAACAGGGACATACCTCTCATCAGTGAGAAATAGATTAATCTTGGTCCAATCTTTTTGAAGCTTTGAGAGAATACTGTAGGCTTTTAATGGAGTTTTACCACCAGCCAAGGCTACGTTAAAACTTCCTTTTTTGTTGATAAACACATGCGCCAAGCGTATGATATAGTGAGCAACTTTAAGGTCTATGTTCTTACTAATAAGGATCTTATAAAATCCACGCCTTTCCATCTTTTTCTATAAGTTTGTTTGCTTGCTCTGGCAGTGTTCCTGACTTGTAGGTGTAAAGGGGCATGTCTTCCTTTATTATGGGTTCTACTATTTCCCACATGAGTTCTGTCTCATCTCCCCTTATGAAGAGAGATCTGTCTCCTTGGACTATATCAATAAGGAGATTTTCGTAAGCGTCAGGGAGTTCTTGACCTGTTAGGTTATACTCCATGGTTGTCTCTACAGGGCAGGCTATAAAGCCTCCAGCAGGGGGTCTGAGTTCAAAGTGTATGGCTATTTTATTTTCAGGTGATGCACGAAACACTATTTTGTTCTGTTTGGGGGTGCAGTCAAGGATCTTAGCAAAGCTTTTGGGCACTTCTTTAAAGACCAAAGCGATCTGGCTGAGCTTTTTGGGAAGCTTTTTCCCAGTCATCAGATAAAAGGGAACATCTTGCCACCGGAAGTTGTCTATGTAAAGCTTAACCGCAACAAAAGTCTCTGTGTTTGAGTTTCCTTTCACACCCTTCTCAAGCGAGTAGCCTTCGTACTGTCCTTTTACAGCATCTTCTTTACTTAATCTTCTCACAGATCTCAAGAGCTTTACCTTTTCATCTCTTATGAGTTCAGGATCCATACAGCAAGGTAGCTCCATTGCGGTAAAGGAAAGCATCTGAAGCATGTGGTTCTGAAGCATATCCCTAATGGCACCCACACGGTCGTAATAATCTCCTCTTCCCTCTATACCTATGTCCTCTATGGCTACTATCTGAACGTGATCCACAAAGTTTTTGTTCCAAATACCTTCAAAGATGGTATTAGACAGCCTCAATGAAAGAATGTTTTGAACTGTTTCTTTACCTAAAAAGTGGTCTATACGGTATATTTCCTCTTCCACAAAGTAAGTGTGAAGTATCTGGTTTAGCTTGCTTGCGGATGTAAGGTCAAAACCAAAGGGCTTTTCTACTACTATCTTTCTTGGGTTTGTAAAGTTTCTAAGAAGCACTCCTAACTTTCTAATGGCGGTCTCAAAAAGAAAGGGAGAGAGTGCCAAGTAAAATATAAGCTCCTGATCTTTGAGGTTTTTTATTATTTTACTTAAGGCTTGGTAAGAGCTGTCCTCTCTCACATCAAACTTCATAAAGTTATCAAATTTCTCAGGGTCAGGTGACCTGCTAACAAGCTGTTTCCAATCTTGGCTTTCTTCCCTTGCAAGGGAATACACTTTATAAAGACCTTCAAGCTTACCCTTTGAGTAAAGACTGTATAAAGCGGGAAAGAGCTTTTTTCTGGCTAAGTCTCCTGTGCCACCCAGTATAAAAAGGGAAAACTTCTTATTCATCTTTCTTTCTGACTTGGTGTCTACCAAACTCATATCTAAGGCCAGCCAAAAGCCTGTCTCTGAAGGAGTTTTCCTGTCTGGACCTGAACCTCATAAAAAGGGCATCCGCTATGGTAGGCACAGGCACGCCTCTTTGGATAGCTTCCAGCAAGGTCTTTGTGATTAGTCCTAAAGTTTCTTGAAAAATATATTCATATACGCTAAATTATTCCCTATGAAGCGTGGTAAGAAACTCCA
>JAGDVY010000024.1 GCA_023255875.1 Hydrogenobacter sp.
TGTTAAAAGAAGTAAATAGAAGGGGAGCGGTCTCTCCGGATATTCTGGCTACTCCAAGTAGCACGCCTGTGAGTATGCCTACCTTAGCTGCTCTTAGAATGACACTCTTTATAACCTGCCACTGATGGGCACCCAAGGCATATGCTGCCTCTCTCATCTGCTGAGGTACAAGCTTTAGCATCTCATCTGTGGTTATGGCTATGACTGGTATCATAAGCAATGCAAGAGCAACCGCACCAGCAAGACCATTGAAGTGTCCAAGAGGTTTTACCAAAAGGGCATAAACTACAGCACCTATCACTATGGAAGGTGTGCTCACCATTATGTCCGTTATCTGTCTGAAGATTGCAAATAGTTTGTTGTGTCTGGCATACTCAGAAAAGAATATGCCTGCAGCTATACCTATGGGAACACCTATGAGCGTACCAAGAGATGTAAGTATAAGGTGTCCTACGAAGGCATGCCTTAGACCTCCTCCTTCCACACCTGCGGGTGTAGGGTCTAAGTATATAAGCTCGGGTTTTAGGTATTTAAAGCCGTTGACAAGCAGGGAGTATAGTATCCAAAAAAGCCAGAATATACCGTATATCGCCATAAAGGTGGATAAGCTAAGCATAAAGAAGTTCAAGAATTTCCTGTAGGTCTTCATGCTTTCCACCTCTTTTCTAAGCGCAATATCATGTACTTAGCAATGGCAAGAAGGATAAAAGATACCAAAAAGAGGAGGAGCGCTAATAAGTATAGAGAAGACAGGTAAATATCTGTGTCCGCTTCGGTAAATTGGTTGGCAAGAGCTACGGTTATGGTGGTAAAAGAATCAAATAAGGACTTGGGTATCTGAGGATTATTTCCTGCAACAAAGGTCACTGCCATAGTTTCACCTAAGGCTCTACCAGTAGCTAGGATAAGACCACCTGCTATACCACTTGCCGTGTAAGGTATGACTACGTGTCTTATAACCTCCCACTGGGTTGCACCAAGTCCATATGCAGACTCCTTCATAATGGCGGGAACCATGTTAAAGCTGTCCCTTACTACAGCAGCCATGAAGGGTATGATCATGATGGATAGCACCAAACTGGTTGTTAGCACGTCTATCCCTGTGGGTGTTCCAGAAAACAACTGACCTATTATAGGCAGGTTTCCCAGTTTATCCTGTAGCCAAGGCTCTACTTTATCACCCATTACAGGAGCAAGTACCAAAAAACCCCACATTCCGTATATTATGCTGGGTATTGCAGCCAAGAGCTCTACTGCGGTAGATATAATGGGTTTTAGCCACTTGGGTGCAAGCTCCGTTATAAATATAGCTATACCTATGGAGACAGGAGTAGCTATGAGCATAGCCAGAAAGGTGCTTGCCAGTGTGCCTACCACCATGGTAAGCCCACCGAAGTTTTCAGCTACAGGATCCCAGTTGGAGTTAGTTAGGAACTTTACTAATCCGAAGGTATCTATGGCTAATTTAGACTCTTTGAAAAGTACCAAAACTACGATAAGAGGAAATAAAAGGCCCACAAAGAGGGCCCAAAAGCCTAGCAAGACCTTTACAAACTTGTCTACCCTGCCAGCGCGTATCTTGATACTGTTGGCTCTGTCCTTTACGGAACTCACTACTTCCATATTATAACACCTTATGGAGCAACACCGTTTTCCTTCCAGTATTCAAATATCATGTTCTTCACATTTGAGGGCATGGGTATGTAGTGTAGCGCTTCCGCATACTTGTCTCCGTTTTGATAAGCCCACTTAAAGAAGGTTGTAGCCTTTTTAGATCTTTCTGGTTGATCCTTTGCAAGGAGTATGAATGTGGCACCCGCTATAGGATAGGTGTCCTTTCCAGGTTGGTCTGTGAGCACTTGATAGAAGTGTTTGGATTTGTCCCACTTGGCGTATGCTGCTGCCGCTTGAACTGTTTTGATGTTGGGCTCTACAAACACACCTTCCCTGTTTTTGATCCTTGCCATAGGCAGGTTGTTTTCTTTTGCGTAAATGTACTCCACATAACCTATACCACCTTGGGATCTCTTGACATAATTTGTAACACCGGGGTTACCTTTACCACCTACTCCTGTAGGCCACTTGACGGAAGTACCAAAACCTACCTTTTCTTTCCACTCGGGGCAGGTCTTGGAAAGCCAGTTGGTAAATATCCAAGTAGTACCAGAACCATCAGACCTATGAACAACCACTATGGGTCTGTCTGGGAGATTTACATTGGGATTGAGCTGTTTTAGGTATGGGTCATTCCACTTCTTTATCTTGCCCAGGTATATGTCACATACAGCTTTGGCATCTAAGTTCAGTACGGTCTTTCCAAGCTCTGGTATATTATAGGTCATCACTACAGCACCTATAACTGTTGGAAACTGCAAAAGACCGTGCTTGTTTAGTTCTTCTGGGGTCAGTGGTGCATCAGAAGCTCCAAAGTCCACAGTTCTGTTTATGATCTGCCTTATACCACCACCAGAACCTATACCTTGATAGTTCACCTTGTTGCCTGTAGCTTTGTAAAACTCTGCAGCCCACCTTGTATAGATGGGTTGAGGGAAAGTAGCCCCAGCTCCTGTAATTTCCATAGCTATTGCTACAGTACCAACAGCCAAAAGGGCTAAAGCAGTCTTCTTCATGGTTTTACCTCCTTACTTGGATTTTTCTAATGCTTGTTTTATCATGCTTTCTATCTCTTTGTTCCTTTCGTCCATATCTTTGCGCAACTGCTCAGAAAGCTTCATGGCTTCCTCAGGTGTGATGATGTTCTTTTCTGTTAAGAGCTCTAACAAAGTATCCAGTGCGGGGTGGTTTGTACCCGCAAAGCTCAAAAAAGGTATGCATAGCATAGAGATTATAAGGATTTTTCTCATGTTTTCACCTCCTGCCTAATATACTGCCAAAAAAGTGTTAAGAATTGGTTAAGAAGTGTAGAGAATTACCTCTTCTCCCCTTTTGACTCCTAAGAGAGCTTGTGCATTGTCCATAGGTATAAATAGTTCCATGTAGCCAAAGCTCCCACACACAAAGGCTGGTTCCTTCTCCTTCTTTTGAAGGAAGTAGGAAACGACCTCTAACTTTCTTCCTCTGAACTCTCCGTATAAGTATTTTCCGCACGGGATATTGCTAATACAGTTGCCAAACTTGTCAAAGTATATAATCTTCCCAACTATCTTATTTCTCAAAAGTTTTGGCTCTTCCCAGTCTAACAAAAACTTGTACTCTATTCTTTTACCTACCTCTTCCAAGGGTATGCCCTTACTAAGATGCCCTGCTATAGGTGCAAAGACATCTCTTCCGTGGAAGGTTTCGTTGATTCGTGGCAGGGTGTATCTCTCTATCTTGTAAGCAAAGATGTTCTCTTTTATGTCTTTCAAGGCAAGGTCAAAGATGCCGTTGTGAGGACCTACAAAAAAGTACTTACCGCATCTTATTGCTAAAGGCTCTCTCTGAGAGCCTACTCCGGGGTCTACCACACACACAAAAATAGTATTCTCAGGAAAGTACTTATAGTGAGCTTTCAGCAGAAGCGCACCCTCAAGCACATTAAAGGATTCCACTTCGTGGGTAATGTCTATAATCTGAAGCTCTGGGTTAATGGAGAGCATAACACCTTTCATAGCAGAAACAAAGCCATCTTTCGTGCCAAAGTCCGTAAGAAGTCCCACTATAGGTCTCATGAGTGTTTAGTATATTGAAAAATAAGCGCTATGAGTGTATAATCTTTGAAGCACACCTAAAAACCGCCTGCTGGGGTCGGGTGTGCTTTAAAAGGCGGGATATAAATACCCCAGCACCAGACCTTAACATTAGGGTCTGGTTATTATTGGGTTTTGGCGATGGATTTAGAGCAAAAAGTAAAGGAGATCATAGCGGATCAGTTGGGTGTTGAGGTGGAGAAGTTAAGTCCCGAAGCTAAATTTGTTGAGGATCTGGGAGCGGACTCTCTTGATGTGGTAGAGCTTATAATGGCTTTTGAAGAGGAGTTTGGTATTGAAATACCCGATGAAGATGCGGAAAAGATAAGAACAGTGGGCGATGTGATCAATTACCTGAAAGAAAAAGTAAAGACCTGATGCGCAGAGTAGTAGTCACTGGTTTAGGCGTAGTCTCTCCCATAGGCACTGGTGTAGAGAAGTTTTGGAAGAACCTTACGGAGGGAGTGAGTGGTGTAGATATTATCAAACGTTTTGATCCCATAGAGATGGGTCTGCCAGTCCACATAGCAGCAGAGGTAAAGGACTTTAACCCTGAGAATTACTTTGATAAAAAGGAACTGCAGAGAGTTTCAGATTTTATAAAGTATGCGGTAGCATCTGCAGAGGAAGCCATCAAAGACAGTGGTTTATTAGAAAGCAAGTTTGATCCATACAGGGTGGGCGTCATAATAGGAACGGGTATAGGAGGTCTAAGGGACATAGAAGAACAGCAAAAAGTCCTTATGGAGAAAGGTCCCAAGCGTGTATCTCCCTTCTTTATACCTTATGGCATATCCAACATGGCTTCCGGACTAATTGCAATAAGATACGGCTTTAAGGGACCCAACTACTGTGTAGTGTCTGCTTGTGCAACGGGTAATCATTCCATAGGAGATGCCATGAGGCTCATACAAAAGGGTGATATAGACGTAGCTATAGCGGGTGGTTGCGAAAGTGCAATAACACCTTTGGGCATAGCAGGGTTTGCCTCTATGAAGGCACTCTCTACGAGAAACCATGAGCCTCAAAAGGCATCAAGACCCTTTGATAGGGAAAGAGATGGCTTTGTTATGGGAGAGGGTGCAGGAGTGCTCGTTTTGGAAGAGTACGAGCATGCAAAAGCAAGGGGTGCAAAGATATACGCAGAGCTTGCAGGTTACTCTGCAACAGATGATGCTTATCACATAACCGCTCCGTGTGCGGACGGAGAGGGTGCTTACATGTGTATGAAGCTTGCTTTAGAGGATGCGAAAGTAAAACCAGAAGAAGTAGATTACATAAATGCTCATGGTACTTCCACACCTTTGAACGATAAAGCAGAAACCTTAGCCATTAAGCGTCTTTTTGGTGAGCATGCCTATAGGTTAAAAATCAGTTCCAACAAATCCATGATAGGACATCTTCTTGGTGCTGCAGGTGCGGTTGAAGCGGTGGCTACAGTAAAAACCATACAGACAGGCATTATACCTCCCACTATAAACCTTGAAAATCCTGACCCTGAGTGCGATCTTGATTACACACCCAACAAAGCGGTTCGAAAAGAAGTCTATGTAGCTATTTCCAACTCCTTTGGTTTTGGTGGAACCAATGCCTGTCTTGTCTTCAGAAGAATATAAACCCTTAGAAGATAAGCTTGGATACACTTTCAAAGACAAAAACCTTTTAGAACAAGCTCTTACCCACAAGTCCTATGCCATAGAAAAGGGAGTTAAAAGTTATGAAACCCTTGAGTTTTTGGGAGATGCTCTTATAAATCTCATCATAGTTGATATCCTAATATCTGAGTTTCCAAATGCTAAGGAAGGAGAATTAGCGGTTATGAAGGCTTTCTTTGTGAGTGAAGACTTTCTAAGTGCTCTTGCGGAAGACTTAGATCTTGGAAAGTATCTTCTGGTAGGTGGCAAAAAAGGCAAGTTTAGAATAAACGCTTCTATACTTGGGGACGCCTTTGAATCCCTGTGGGGAGCTATTTACATAGATACAGGCAGGGACTTAAACTTTACAAAATCCTTATTTGAAAACCTCTACAAGAATAAAGTGATCAGTATGGCAAAGTCTCAGGAATACAGAAGAGACTACAAGACTTTACTTCAGGAGCTAACACAGAAAAAGTGGAAAGAAAGGCCTGTTTATAGGATCGTTTCAGTGAGTGGTCCACAGCACAGCAGGGTTTTTGAGGTAGAATGCTCAGTAAGGAACTTTCGCGCCTTAGCGGTAGGCAGTAGCAAAAAAGAAGCGGAACAGTTATCTGCCAAAAGATTACTTGAGATGCTTCAAGATCTCTGAAAGGTAAGCTCCCAAAGCCTTTTGTTGAAAGAGATGGAGTGCTCTATTATCTCCCTATAAACCCTAAAGGGTGTGAGTATAGTTTTTAGCTTTTCACTTTCATTCTCAAAAAGTAGAAGCTCATCAATCACCGAAAGAATAAGCTCGAGCTTTGTGTTTATGGAATTAAGAGCGTCAAGCCTCTCTATCTCCCTCTCTATCTCTTCCGGAATTGATGCCAAAAAAGTGATATCAAAGTTAAAAATCTCATAAAGGTCATACACATGGTCAAGGATCTCGGATATTTTAAGAAGAAGGTTTTCCTCTATCATTAAAAGAGCTTTTTCATAAACTTGTTTTTCCTTATCATCAAGACAAGCATCTGCGAGTATCTTGCTCTCTTCTATATCTCCCCTTATTTCTGACAAAAGCCCCTCAAGAAGCCGAAGGTTAAGCCTTATGAGTCTGTCCTGCAGTAGAACCGCTGTGAGCACTTCTGACCTTTTCATAGAGCTCCTCCACAAAAAGAATGTCCATCTCTCTCATCCTCTCTCTGAAGTCTTCTATTAAAATATAGCCCTGAGATGCGAGTATGTCCTTTACTTTTCTATTTATTTTCTCACCTTGCTTATCAAGATCAAAAAGCAGGATCACCTCTGAAAAACCCTCCAACAGATCAGGCAGATCCGTAAACCTTTTGCCACCTAAAGTAAAGATGTTTTTTATGCCAAATCTCTCAAGAGCTTGTTTATCCCTTTTACCTTCAACAAGAATAGCCATCCTTTGTGATGCTTCTCTGAGTTCTTTTAAAAAAGTGTATATGTCCTCTCTCACTTGAGCACCTTTTTGGTTTTTATGTAAAAAATATAAAGGTCAAGCTCCGCTTGAGTAAGATTTAGCTTAGAACATATCTCCCCTAACTTTTCTTCTGCAGTCAAGTATATCCTTCTGGTGAGTGTCTTCTGATCTGGTATCAAGTTTCTCTCCTTTAGGTATCTGAGCACGTGCCTATCAATAATGGCAACATCGTCAAAACCTATATTTCTAAGAAAGTGAGAGGCTTCTTTTAGTCCAAATCCCTGAACCTTGTACTTGGAACGAGGATCACTAAGAAGGTCTCTTATCTCCTTTCCGCTTTTTGCACTCTGCACAAGCTCAAGAACATCCTCAAAAACTTCCCTTGCCTTTACTATCCTTTCTGCTCTTTGTCTTGCAAACCTATGCCCATGCTTAGATATGATCTGTGTTAGCTCCTCAAGGTCCATACTCTTAAAACCATCTATACCTATCTCCTTTTGTAGGCGTATGCCCATGCTTGCGGAGGAATTGGCAGTCAAAATGCAAAAACAAAGCTCTGAGAATATGTCCGCATCAAGCTCCAGATTCAAAAAAGGTCTAAAGTCGTAGTGCGTTATCCCTTCATTTCTTAGCCTTTTGAACTCATCTATTCTCTGTTTGACATATGGTCCTACAGATGCTATAGCCTTTTGCAGGTCCTCAAACATCACATAAAACATCCTTTAGGAGTTTGTAAGTTTTTCCTGCAGGTAATCCCATCACCGTATAAAAATCTCCCACTATCTTCTCAACAAAAGTTGCACCAAAACCTTGTACCGCATAAGCTCCTGCCTTATCCCAAGGTTCAGGCGTTTGTATGTACTCTTCTATCTCTTCGTCTTTTATATGCC
The DNA here is from genome assembly GCA_023255875.1 of Hydrogenobacter sp. Classification (GTDB taxonomy): domain Bacteria; phylum Aquificota; class Aquificia; order Aquificales; family Aquificaceae; genus Hydrogenobacter. The sequence goes on from JAGDVY010000024.1 coordinate 7,643, forward strand.
TAAACTTAACGCGTGCTATATCATGAAAGACTATCCTTTTTCCTGTGGATATTATAGACACCGCTGTGATTACGCTGTGCCACCTTCCAGAAAGAGTGCGAAGCATCTGCATGGCTTGCTCTGCATCTTTTGGTTTTCCCAGCACCTTACCATCTGCTACTACCAGCGTGTCCGCTCCAATCACGGTAGCGTATTTGTAGTCCTTCCACACTGTAAAGCTCTTTTTGAAAGCTAAGCGCCTTGCCATCAAGATAGGAGAACGCTCATTTATGCTTTCATCAACTCCCGAAGGAATAACCAAAAACTTAAAACCCAGCATACGCAGTATATCCACTCTTCTTTTGGAACTTGACGCAAGTATGAGAAGCTTCACGAATATAATTATAACTTTTTTGTGTTATAATACTGAGTATGGACATACAGCAGGCTCTTTATCCCAACTTTACCCTTTTTGTACAGGCAGGACTGTTTTTAGCGTTTGTATTTTTGGTGAATTACCTTTTTGTAAAGCCCTACACCAAGGTAATAGAGGAAAGAGAAGACATTACAGAGAGAAACTTGCAGGAAGCTATGAAGCTTAAAGATCAAGCAACCCAACTGCTATCGGAAGCCTCTAAGATATTGGAAGAAGGAAGGGTAGAATCAAACGCTATATTAGAGCAGGCAAGGAAAGAAGCGGAAAGAATAAAAGCGGAGATATTGCAAAAGGTAGAGGCAGAAACTCAGCAAGAGATATTAAGAGCAGTGGAAGAGATAAGAAAGGCTTTGGAAGAAGAAAAGGCAAAGCTTGAAGGAAAGGTAGAAGAGATAGCCAAGCTTATAAGGGATAAGCTGTTGGAGGACGCAGCATGACAGAAGGCGGACATCACGCTATAGAGCTTTTATGGAAAGGTTTTAATGTGCTTTTATTTCTTGGCATTGCCTACTGGTTTGGTCGCAAGCCTGTATCCCAAGCTTTTAACAACTTCTATAAGAGCCTTACCGAAAGGCTAAACGCTTCAGAAGAGGAGCTAAGACTTTCAAAGGAAGAGCTTGCAAAGGCAAAAGAGAGCTATGAAGATGCTCAGAAGCGCTATAAAGAGCAGATAAAACTTGCCCAAGAAACCGCTCAGTACATAAAAGAAGAGGAGATAAAAAAGGCTGAGCAGATGGCAAACAGGATAAGAGAAAAGGCAAAGTCCGCTATAGAGATAGAAACCAAAAAAGCAAAGGAGGAGCTAATCCGCTTTGGTATAGAAAAGTCAAGACAGATAGCAGAAGACATGCTCAGAAAAGCCTTTGAAGATCCAGAGGTCCAAAAAAGGTACATAGATAAATCCTTAAGATCCATGGAGGAGACATGATTAACAAAACAGAGCTTTCAAGGAAGATATCTAGAATGCTCATAAGCTCTCTGCCCAAAGATAGGCAGAGTATGGTCTCTGTCTCAGACTTTCTTGGCTTCCTTGCTGATCTCTACAGAAAAGAGAGAACCTTCAAGGACTTTATGCTAAATCCCCTTATACCTGTGTCTGCTAAGCTATCTTACCTGAATGCCCTGCGCGAGAAGTTTGGCCTTCCCAAAGAGTTGGATCAAGCCCTCTCTTACATAGTACAGCTATCAGCCTTTCCCTTTATATCCCAAATAAAGCACTTCTTTGATCACGAGGTGGAAAAAACACTTAGGTTTTCAAAGGCTTTTCTGATATTAGCTCAAAAAATTGATGAATCCCAACTTAAAAGGATCAGAGAAGCGGTGAGCAAAATGCTTGGTAGGGATTTGGAGCTTGAGGTGATAGAGGATAAAAGTCTTATTGGTGGCTTTGTGGTAAAAACTTATGGCTTTGTTTTAGATGCATCCGTAAAGAAAAATCTGCAAGAGATTCTTAGGAGCTGACCGTGGAATACCCAAAGGAAATCTTTGAGAAGTTAGCTCAAGAGCTTAAAAATATGGCTATTCCTCCAGAGATAGAGCTCATTATCTGCTTTCCTGATGTTGAACAACAGGATTGTGAGGAAGAGGTGAGCTATCCTACTGTTATAGTGCGATATGTGGGAGGCTTTGAGGACGAAGGTCCCGAGAAGAAAATTGTCTTTAACGAAGCTTACTGGAGATCAAGCGTAGAACAGTTAAAAGGTGCGGTTATGCATCAAATAAAGTCTCTTATGGAAGAACTCCAATCCTTTGAAGGAGAATAAAGGAGGAATAGGCATGGTAGAATACTCAGAAAGGATAAAGAGCTTACCACCCTACCTTTTTGCACAGATAGACAAAAAGAAAAGGGAAAAACTCTCTCAAGGTGTGGACATAATAGACTTGGGAGTGGGTGATCCTGATATACCAACACCTGAACCTATAGTGAGAGCCATGCAAAAAGCGGTAGAAAAACCTGAGCATCACAGGTATCCCTCTTACGAAGGCATGCTCTCTTTTAGGTCTGCGGTTGCGGATTTTTACAAAAGGAGGTTTGGTGTTTCTCTTGATCCTCATAAAGAGGTAATAGCGCTTATAGGTTCAAAGGAAGGCATAGCACACTTTCCTTTAGCTTTTGTAAATCCTGGTGATGTGGTGCTCTGCCCTGACCCAGCTTACCCCGTTTATAAGATAGGTACTATATTTGCAGGAGGCGTGCCATATATCCTACCCCTAAAAGAGGAGAATAACTTTTTACCTGATTTTAAAAGCGTTCCAAAGGAAGTCCTAAAGAAGGCAAAGATCATTTGGGTAAATTATCCCAATAACCCTACCTCTGCGGTTGCAACGGAGAGCTTTTACAGGGAGCTAATACAATGGGCAAAGGAACACAACATAATAGTGGCATCTGACCTTGCTTATTCGGAGATATACTTTGGAGAAGAAAAACCCATTTCCATACTCCAAATAGAAGGAGCTAAGGATATAGCTATAGAGTTTCACTCTTTGTCAAAAACATACAACATGACTGGTTGGCGTATAGGTATGGCGGTAGGAAATGAACATCTTATTGCTGGGCTTGGTAAAGTAAAAACCAATGTGGATTCTGGACAGTTCCAAGCTATCCAAGAGGCAGCCATAACAGCACTAAACCTTCCAGAGAGCGAGGTCCAAAAGATAAGAGATATCTACAAACAAAGAAGAGAAGTTATGGTAAAGGCTCTTGAAGAAATAGGTCTTGAAGTCTATAAATCCTCTGCCACCTTTTACCTTTGGGTGAAAGTTCCCAAAGGCTTCACTTCTGCGGAGTTTGTGTCTTTACTTCTTGACCAGTGCGGTATAGTTTGCACACCAGGAAATGGTTTTGGAGATTACGGAGAAGGCTATTTTCGTATATCGCTCACTGTGCCCACCGAAAGACTCCTTCAGGCGGTGGAAAGGATCAGTAAATTAAAAATAGTATGAAGGAAATAGAGTTATCCCAGCTCTGTACTTTTGTACCTACCGTAGAGCACGAAACAACCCTTGAGGAGGCTCTAAAGCTCTTTAAAGAGCGTGAGCCTCACGAACTTTTTGTTGTAGTAAAAGATGGAAAACCCATAGGTTTTGTTAAAAGAAAAGATGTAAGTTCTGCTGTATATAGATCAGATCTTTTAGTAGGCGATCTTATAAAGCCTTTTATTAGGCTGAGGAACATAAAAACCACGGTGGAAAACATTCAAGGTCTTTTTGACTTTTTTAACTTACAAAAAGACCCTATAGTGGTGGTAAATAAGAACGGTTTGTATATAGGTGTTATCTTCTATGATGTACTTTTGCATTATGTATGCATGTATAACAATGTAGAAAATTCTGTTTTTCAGAAACTTAGGAAACTTTTTGGACAACCTTATTATCTTTATGTTTTCTTTCTGAAAGGAAAGAAGGATTTTAGGGATCAGTTTGGAGCGGTAAAAGAAGAAGGACTCTACAAGATACTTTACGAGGATATAAAGGATACCATTCCAGGTGATGTGGCCCTATTGAGAGATGAAGGAGAAGTGTATGCACTCTCCAAAGAGAAACTCTCCAAGGATAAGGTAAAGGAGATCATAGAAAGCTTTCACAAAGAGTTTTCCCTCCTTTACGCAGATGCAAAACCCGTCTATGTACAGGGCTACATGCTACCCCTTGAATCAATAAAGAGCTATGAGGAGTTTTTTAAGTTGGCTTCTGAAACGAGAGACAGATTAAAGGGTATGGAAGCATCTTTCTTTATACTGCACGGACTACAGCCTTCTGTGGTTATGTGTGAGTATGCATCAAAAGAACTTATTGCCAAGATAAAGGAACAGATAACTCAAGATTTCAAAACCATTCTTGATAGGATAATTAAAGAAGACAGGGAGCTTTGGGAGTATGTGCTTTATGACTTTTTCAGGGAATACCCTTACTTTGAGCTTTTTTACATAATGAATGAGAAGGGCATACAGATATCCAACAACGTGATAAATCCAAAAACCAAGTATCACATAAAGGCAGGTAAAAAAGGAGCGGATAGATCAGAAAAGCCTTACTTTAAGCACGCTATGAAGGATGGCATTTACATATCAGACATATACATCTCCCAAGCTACAGATGACTTTTGTATAACACTTTCTTCAAAATTTCAGTATAAAGATAAGACTTATGTGCTTGCTGGAGACATAAACTACAGAGAGATACACAAGCTTGTAAAAAGCTACGCTAAACGATGAGAAAATTAATAGGTAGTTTAAAATACAGAGACCTCAGATACACAAAAAACCATCCCCTTAGGATACCTCGCGTTTCTTTGCTGATGGAGTTTCTCAGGACTATGGACTTGATAGAAGAAGATGAGCTAATGGAAAGCAGAGAAGCGCATTATGAGGAACTTTTGCTTTATCATAAGGAGGACTATATACGTGCATTGCAAGAGGCAGATGCCTGTATGTGCGTCAAAAGACACCATAGGGAAAGATACAACATAGGCACTTACGAGAACCCTGTTTCACCTGCCATGTGGAGGGGTTCTCTTTTGGCTACTGGGTCTTCTATACAGGCTGCAGAGATATTTTTAAAGGGTGGTATAGCCTTTAATCCTGCGGGTGGCATGCACCATGCTTATCCAGATAGGGCAAATGGCTTTTGTTTCATCAACGATCCTGCCATTACCATAGAGTTCTTAAAAAGGCAGGGTATAAAAAGAATACTTTACATAGACTTAGATGCGCATCACTGTGATGCCATTCAGGATTACTACTACGAAGATGACAGCGTATTTGTTCTCTCTTTGCACCAGTCGCCTGAGTATGCCTTTCCTTTCAAGAGTGGATTTTTAGAGGAAATAGGGAGAGGCAGAGGAAAGGGTTTTAATATGAATGTACCACTTCCTAAGGGCACAAAGGACAGAGATTACCTTTATGCTTTGGAAGAAAGTTTAAAGATAGTCAAAGAGATCTTTGAGCCTGAGGTGTATGTGCTACAGCTGGGAACGGATACCCTAAGAGAGGATTACCTTTCCAAGTTGGAACTTTCCAACGCAGGATTTTTGCGTGCCTTTGATATGATAAGGGAAGCCTTTGGAGAAGGTATATACATAGGAGGTGGTGGATACCATCCCATAGCTTTGGTAAGAGCGTGGACAGTCCTCTGGTGCAGAATGAGTGGTAGGGAGATACCTACAGAGATAAAGCCAAACGCCAAGGAAGTGCTTTTAAAAGTAGAGTTTGAAGAGTTTGACGACGAGGAAGACAGGTCCTATATGTACAACAGGCTTTTGGATGAACTCAACAACGAACCTGTAAAGCAAGAAGTAAAAAGCCTTATGGAGAAAATCAAGTCTTATTTTCTGGTATAATTTTAACGGTGAAGGTTCTTGTAGTAGGAAACGGAGGAAGGGAACACGCCTTAGTTTGGAAGTTAAAGCAGAGCCCTTTAGTCAAGGAAATTTACGTAGCTAAGGGAAACGCTGGTATATGGCAGATAGCCAAAAGAGTTGATATAGAACCTCAAAACGTAAAAGAACTTGCAGACTTTGCTGAGAAAGAAGGTATAGACTTTACCGTTGTAGGACCCGAAGCACCCTTGGTAGAAGGTATAGTAGATGAGTTTGAAAGCAGGGGACTCAAAATATTTGGACCCACTAAAATAGCCTCCCAATTGGAAGGTAGTAAGGCGTTTGCCAAGAATTTTATGCTGAAGCATAACATACCCACCGCCGTGTACGAAGTT
>JAGDVY010000013.1:0-54001 GCA_023255875.1 Hydrogenobacter sp.
TCTGCGGATGTAAACAGGCTCATAACGGTAAAGGCACTTGTGAAAAACCAAGAGGGAACGCTTAAACCCAACATGTATGCAAAAGTAAGGATACCCACATCCTCTACGGTGGCTTTTAAAGTTCCAGAGATGGCGGTGGTGCTCATAGGCAACGAAAAAGCGGTTTGGAAAGTAGAGGGAAGCAGGGTAAGCCCAGTAAAGGTGCAGATACTAAAGCAAGAAGAAGGCTTTGTGTATGTAAAAGGTGACCTAAAAGAAGGTGATCAAGTGGCGGTTGAGAACGCATACTTACTTAACCAAACAAGCAAGGTGAAAGTCAGATGAGGCTTTTGATCTTTGTATTTCTTTGGGTGTCTTTTGGATGGTGCATCACTTTGGAAGAAGCCATAAACATAGCTCTAAAGAACAACACCAACATTAGGCTATCCGAGCTTGATCTCAAAAGGGTAGAAGAGGACATAAAAAAGGCTCGGGCAGGCATACTCCCGCAGATAAGCGCCAGCTACTCTTATACAAGGTTGGACAGCTCTTTAGCTTTTGGTTTTACTCCAAAAAACAGGCAGACTTACCTGTTACAGCTAAACCAAACCATATTTGACAAGTCTGTGTTTGATGCCATTGAACTTGCAAAGCTTTCAAAAGACCTTCAGTCCTACTTGCTAGAAGATGTAAAAAGAACGGTGGAGCTACAGACCAAAAACCTCTTTTATGCTTTGCTGTACAAAAAGCAGTTGGTGGAACTATACAAACAGAACATATCCTACTGGGAGGAGAACTACAAGCTGACTTCTGCCCAATACAAGGCTGGGGTCATACCCATGGTGAATTTGCTAAGAAGTAAGGCTCAACTTGAGAGCGCAAAGGCTCAGTACGAACAGGCTCTTTCTGATTACAAGAAATCCTTAGAGGACTTTAAGGCTTACCTGAGGATTGATGAGGATGTGGAACCAGAGGGTAGTTTGCAGTTAGTACCCTTTGAGGAGGACTACAATAAACTAGAAAAGCTTCTCCTTGAGAGGAACTCTACTCTTCTTGTAGCAAAAAAGAACCTTGAGGTGTACCAAAAGCGTATAAATTTGGCGGAAGACTCTTACTACCCTACGCTATCTGGCTTTTTAACCTATCAGGGAAGCACCGGAAGGCGTAGTTTAGTGGGTGGTACCGAGTGGATAAGGGGCTATACCTTTGGCTTTCAGCTTCAGTACAACATATTTGATGGCTTTCGCAGATCCGCAGATGTGGCTCAGGCAAACATAGACTACCTTAAGCAAAAAGAAAACTTTATTGACCTTCTTTACAACCAAAGGGCTCAGCTAAAGAAAAAGCTGGAGGATCTTAAGTCCCTAAAGGTTCAGTTAAAGGCGGTGGAGGCTTCTTTGGAAGCAGCAAAGGAATCTTTGAAGTTATCCACTGAGCGATACAGGTACGGTGTGGGCAGTCAGCTTGAGGTCTTGGATGCCAGAAACAACTACAACCAAACCCTTCAGAACTATTACTTTGTCCTATACCAGTATATGAGCACTATAGCAGAAATAGATAGGCTCACCAAATGATGGACACACGGGAAAAGCTCATTTCTTCTGCTAAGAAGCTCTTTTCCCAAAAGGGCTACTACGAGACCAAGGTGTCTGATATAGTGGCTGATGCGGGGCTCTCTCAGGGCACTTTCTACCTTTACTTTAGGAGCAAGGAAGATATCTTCAAAGAGCTGGTAAAAATCATGTCAGAGAAGGTCCTAAACCTTTTGGAGGAATACGCACGCAAAGATGAGGATGTGGAAAAGATAATAAAGGACGCTACCCTTGAGTTTTTTAGGATAATGTACGAGGAGAAACCCATCGCTTATATATTCCTGTTCCAGCTTGTGGCTACCAACCAAGAGTTCAGAGAGATGTACTTTGAGAAAAACAAAAAGGTGAGAGAACTTTTAAGAGTTATAGCAGAAAAAGGGATTAGAAGTGGGAAATTTGCTTACAAAAATGCAGAAAACATTGTTAACATACTCATGGGATATGTGAGGATAGTGTATCTTGACTACCTGCTCAAAGGCAGTATGCCCCTTGAGGAGATACTGATCATGGTAGAAGAGGGTATTGATGTGATACTAAAGGGAGTAAAGGCATGAGGTTGGCTCTACTTCTTTGTAGTTTCTCCTTAGGCTTTTGTCTCACATTGGAAGATGCCATAAAGAGTGCCCAAGAGAGCAATCCCGAGCTAAAGGCTCAGAAGCATGCCATAAAGTCTGCCTTTTACAACCTAAAAGGGGACAAAAGCCTGTACCTGCCAGAGGTATTCCTAAACTTTTCTTTCAACAGACTGTCCGACAAGCAAAAGCTAAACATTCCAACCTTTGGAGGTTTTTCTCCTTTGGCGGTAGAATCTGCAAAGCTTAGCTACAAAAGCTTTAGTGCAGGACTAAGAGAAGTCCTCTACGATGGGGGTGCAAGAGAGGGCAGGATAGGGGTTTCCAGTTCCGAAGTTAGACTCCAGAAGGCTCTCTATGAGGAAAAGCTCCAGGACATAAAGCTAAGAGTTATAAAGGCTTACTTGGATGTGCTTTCTGCAAGGGACATAGTGGAAATCTACGATAAACAGCTTGAGGCTATAAGGGCACAGTATGAGAGAGCTAAGGCTTTTTATAAGGAGGGTCTTGTAGCCATAACAGATGTGCTACAGGCTCAGGTGAGGCTTGCAGAAGTCCAAAGGGACCTACGGCAGGCAGAGGGAAACTATAGCATAGCCCTTGCTAACCTCTCAAAGCTCACAGGCATAAAAGAAGACAGCCTAAAGGAGCTTGAGCCTCTCAAAGGTGTAAGCTACACACCAGAGAGCTTTCAAAAATTATACCAGATGGCGCTGGAGAAAAGACCCATACTGCGCGTGTATGCAGAAAGGTTGATCCAGGCGCGCATGCTTAAAGAGATAGAAAGAAGCAAGTATCTGCCTAAGGTCTTTGTGCAAGCCCAGTATACCTACTCTGACCAAAACCCCATCATAAGCCCCAAGGGAGTTTATACGCTTTCTGTGGGTCTAAATGTTGATTTCCAATCTACAGAACCCTACTATAGGATGCTTTCAAGGCTGGAGGAGGAGCTAAGAGCCAAATGGGAGCTTGAGAACGCAAAGGAAAACATCAGGCTTGAGGTAAAGCAAGCTTACGAAAACCTGCTTACCGCAATGGACAACATGAAGGTAGCAGAAGAGTCTTTGAAGTACGCAGAGGAGTTTTATAAACTCTCGGAGGAACAGTACAAAAACCAGATCATTAGCTCCACAGACCTCATACTCGCAGAGGCAAGCCTGACACAAGCCAGGAAGAACAAGGTCCTTTCCTTCTATGAATACCTTAAGGCTCACTACGAGCTTATGCGTGCTATAGGAGATCTCAGATGAAGAAAAAAGTGGGTATAGGGATCGTTCTCTTACTTATAGTGATCTTTGCAGTCCTTGCCTACAGGTGGATAAAGCATCGCATGGAGTATGCCATAACGGATGCGGTCTTTGTCAAAGCGGATGAGCTCTCTAACGTGGGCTTTCAGAAGGTCTCTGGAAAGGTCATAAAGCTATACAAGAACATGGGCGACAGAGTTAGCAAAGGTGAGGTGATAGCGCAGATAGACCCAACAGATTATGAGCTTAACCTACAGAACATACAGGCAAAGATAGAGAGCCTAAAAGCCCAAAAGGAGCAACTTGAGATCCAGCTAAAGAGGGTCTCTGAGGAGCTTGTTGCAAACTACTCCATATCCGCACTTTCCGCAGGCGAGGTGGAAAAAAAGAGACAGTCCTTAGAGAGTCAGCTGGCACAGGTGCAGGCACAGCTTGAGCTTGCAAAAAGGGACAGAGATCGCTACAAAAATCTGTTAGAAAAGGGCGTGATACCCAAAAGGACATACGAAGATGCAGACACGCGCTACTCGGTCCTAAAAGACCAAGCAGAATCCATAAGGAGATCCCTTGAGGAGCTAAACCTGAGCTACAAAAAGAGTTTGGAGGGTGTGAGGCTTTCGCGCATATCTTTCCTAAAGGAGAAGGAGCTTAGGGCTCAGATAGAGGCACTTGATAAGGAGATAGAGAGCCTAAAAAAGCAGGAGGAGTTACTAAAGAACTACCTTGAAAACACAAAGCTCACCGCTCCCTTTGATGGCATAGTGGCAAAGAAGTACGTAAGTGTAGGAGATGTGGTAAGTCCAGGCATGCCCGTGTATGCAATAGTAAAGCCAGACTCCATGTATGTGGAAGTGCTTTTGGAAGAGTCCAAGCTAAAGGGTGTAGAGAAAGGCTGTAAGGCTTACATAAGGTTGGATGCATACCCAGACAAGGTGTTTGAGGGTGTGGTAGAAGAGATAAGCCCAGCTTCCGCAGCGACCTTTGCGCTTGTCCCACGCGATGTGTCCGCAGGTGAGTTTACCAAGGTGGTTCAGCGCATACCCATAAAGATAAGGATAACCAAGGGTGATATGTCCCTTCTGAGGGTAGGCATGGGTGGTGAGGTGGAGATAGAGAGGAAGAGATAATGGAAGAAAAACCACTTTATGAGATCCTTAGCACTGGCGAGAGAGTAATTCTGACCTTTTCCCTGATGCTGGGTGTATTTATGGCTATACTGGACACAACCATAGTGGACACAGTAGTTCCCAAGATGATGGCACCCCTCAGCACAGACCTTTATGGTGTCCAGTGGGTGATCACTTCCTATATGATGTCTGCTGCAGTTGGCATCCTCCTTGTTGAGAGCTTGGAGAGAGTTCTTGGTCTAAAGAAGGTGTTTGTGGGTGGTCTGTTTCTCTTTGTGATAGCTTCCTTTCTTTCTGGACAGGCACAGAGCCTTGATTGGATGATAAGTAGCAGGTCCCTTCAGGGTCTTGGAGAGGCTTTGATAGTTGTGAGTGCAGAGGCACTTCTATTTAGTGCGTACCCTCCAGAGAAGCGCGGGCTTGCCATGGGTATATACGGACTTGGTGTGAGCTTTGCACCAGCTTTGGGTCCCACCTTGGGTGGATACATAACCGAACACATAAACTGGCGATGGATATTCTACATAAATGTTCCTGTTGGTGTCTTAAACCTGGCTCTAAGTATTTTCTTCCTGCCAGAATATAAGCCTCAAAACACTCACGGCAGATTTAACTTTTTATCTTTCCTCTTTTTATCGTGCGCTACCATTTCTTTACTAATAACCCTCAGCAAGGGACAGCAGTTGGGCTGGTTTAGTTCAGACTTCATACTCTACACATCTCTCATATGCGTCTTTTCCTTCCTTTTATTCCTCCTTTCTGAACTCTCCTCAAAGCATCCCCTCATTGACCCTTCCATATTCCGCATAAAGGAGTTTGTGGTGGCAATTACAGTGTATTGCTTTTTGCTTGGCTTTTCCATGTACCAAGTGTTTTACCTCATACCCCTATATTACGAAAACCTAAAGCTCGTGGGCACTTTTCAGACAGGCATACACATACTCCCTCTGGCTCTTGCCATAGGCCTCTCCTCTCCCATAGCGGGCATCTTAGGAGATAAAAAGTCTGAGCTTTTGTCTTTGAGTGTTGCGGTTGCCTTTTACCTCTCTTCTGCCTTCTTATTGCTTCCTACCCTAAACTACTTTACGCCTGCTTGGGAAGCCTCCCTTAAAATGATCCCGCTGGGCATAGGCATGGGCTTTTTTTTCGCTCCCATTACTAACCTTGCCCTCAAAAAGCTCGGAGATAAGACCACGCTGGGGGTTAGCCTTATGCACTACATTAGGTTTGTAGGTGGTTCCTTTGGTACCGCTCTTGCCACCAACGACCTTCAGCGCTATATGTGGGAGAACTTCAGCAGAACCAACGAAATACAAAGCTACAGTTCCGTTGTGTCTTACCTTGAGAGGCTCTACAGCACCCTTATGCCCTTTGTGCATAACTACGAGAACAAAGCTAAAGCTTTCTTTTATGGGATAGAGCAGGTTTATGCTTACTCTGATGCCTTTAGCACTACCTTTCTATATGCTGGTTTTTGGGGACTTTTGGGAGCAATGCCCATCTTTTACCTGCTTTTGGAGTTCTCTTACAGAAGGATGTCAAGATGGTCTGGTTCTACACGCTCCTGATAGTCCTTGGGACCTTTCTGGCGGTTCTTGGTATAACAAGCACCAACGTAGCCATTCCCAAGATGATCGCACCTTTGCAGACAGACATATACGGCATTGAGTGGGTGCCCATAAGCTACATAACCGCCACTGCCATAACTATAATAGCCTTCAACTCAATAAGCTCTCGCCTTGGCCTTAAGAAAACCTACCTTATAGGTTTGGCTACCTTTAGCTTAGGCAGTGCTCTCTCAGGACAGGCAGGAAGCCTCGAAGAGATGATAGTATTTAGATTTCTGCAGGGTATAGGAGAAGGACTTTTAATACCCTCCTCTCAAGCCATACTCTTTAACCTCTTTCCACCAGAGAGAAGGGGCACCGCTATGGGCTTTTATGCTATGGCGGTAGCCTTTGCACCAGGGCTTGGTCCCACGGTGGGTGGATACATGGTAGAGTACTTCTCTTGGCGTTGGATATTCTACATGAACGTTCCTGTGGTGGTGATCCTCCTGCCAGTAGCTTACTTTATGCTCCCAGAGATAGGAAACAGGGCAAAAGTACCCTTTAACCTACCAAGCTTTGTGTTCCTGTCCATATCATCCATATCTTTTATAGTGTTTCTCTCCAAAGGAGAGAGCTGGGGCTGGTTTTATTCTATGAAAACCTTTGTAGCCTTCTGCGTTGCGGTTTTCTCCTTCTTGCTTTTTGTACTCTCAGAGCTTTTGGGAAAGAACAAACTCATAGACTACTCCATCTTTAAAGAACCCAACTACCTTTACGCCGTAATAACCTTTGTCACCATATACGGCTTTGTGTTCTTCCAAGTTATATACATCATGCCCATATACCTTGAGAGCCTAAAGAATGTACCTACCTTTCAGGCTGGTCTAACCTTTTTGTGGTACGCCTTTTTGCTTGCCACCTTTGCTCTGATAGGAGGAAGGCTGAGCGACAGGATAGAGCCCAAGCTTCTCTTGCTTATTTCCCAGAGCGTGCTGTTTTTGACTCTATTTTTCTTTCTGTCTCACATAGACTACTACACTCCCAGATGGAAAGTGGCTTTTTTTCTTTGCTTTGTAGGTATGGCTATGGGCTTTTTCTTTGCACCCCTTACCGCTCTTGCCTTTAAGAGCCTAAAGCCTCAACAGATACCCATTGGCACAGCCCTTTACAACTACGCAAGGCTCATGGGAGCTTCCATAGCCACATCTCTGGCAACCTACACCTTAGAAACCAGAAGAGCTTTACACTTTGATGAGATAAACAGCATAAGAGCGGTCCTGAGTTCCAAGTATTCTATGGTTCTTGCGCAGAAGACTTCCGGACTTGACGCCTTCAGGTACAAAGTGGTTATTGGACAGTTCCAAAACATCATAGCAGGTACGTACGCAGTCCAAGACGCTCTCAGAATGGCTTCCTACATAAGCCTCTTGAGTATATTAATAACCCTTACCTTTCTCTTTATCACCAACAGAAAAAAGGCTTAGGCTACCACCTTAGCTCGCTTCTTTTTGCGTAGGTCTGGGGCTTTGCTTGGAAGAAGTCCGTTTTAGTGTCGTTTATGGTCCTAAACTGGTCTATCCACTTCATAGGGTTCTCAGTTATGTTGGGATAAAGAGGTTTGTATCCAAGTTGGGTAAGCCTTAGGTTGGCAAGATACTTTATGTACCTGTCTATAAGCGTGTTGTTTATACCAAGTATCTGGTTCTGAGTCACATACTGACCCCACTTGATCTCCGCATCCACCGCATACTTGAAAAACTCATACACCCACTTTTCCATCTCTGGACTAAACAGCTCTGGGTTTTCTTCCTTTAGAGTGAGGATAATGTTCCTAAAGAGGGTCACATGGGTAAGCTCATCCCTGTTTATGTACTTTATCTGCTGTACTGTATTTCTCATCTTTCCCTGTCTTCCCAGTGTGTAAAAGAAAGCAAAGCCAGAATAGAAGTAGAGGCTCTCAAGCACATAGTTGCCAAAGACTGCCTTTATAAAGTTCTCTTCCGTTGGCTTTCTTATAAACTCGTTGTATAGGTCCGCTATTACCCTGTTGCGTTCCATCAAAACCTCGTCCTGACGCCAATAGTTATATATCTCGTCTGCCTTTATGGGGTCTACTACACTCTCAAGTATGAACTGGTAAGAGTAAGAGTGGAGAGCTTCCTGAAACTCTTGTGCAGTTATTGCCATCTGAAGTTCCGGTGCGGTAATATAGCGCGCAAACTCCTTTAAGTTCACCACCTGGAAGCTATCAAGTGCTATCAGAAAGCTAAGCACAAGCTCGTAGGCTCTTTTTTCGTACGGAGAGAGCTCTTTTTCGTACTGCTTTCTGTCCTCCTGCATGGGTATCTCTTCTGGAATCCAAAAGTTGGTAAAACCCATGGTTTTGTATAGATCAAAAGCCCATGGGTATTTTATGTTGTTTAGCTCCATTATGTTGGTGGAGTTTCCTTTTATGATCCTTCTGTTGCTTGCTGACCTTTCACCTTCTGGATTGAAGATAAGGGTTCTATTCATGGGCTCTAACCTCCTTAAGTGCTACAGCTTTCGCACTCTTCAATTTCTGTTAAACTTCTGCTTCTACAGTAATAGACAGTCTTTAGTCCCAGCTCCCAGGCAAGTTCGTAAAGCCTTGAGAGCTTAGGTCCATCTATATGCTCGGGATCTATATATAAGTTTAGACTTTGCGCCTGATCTATCCACTTTTGTCTTTCTGCTGCCGCCCTTATGATCCACTCCTGATCTATCGCATAAGCGGATTTATAGTGCCAGAAGTATTTGTCAATTTCGGGTGGCACCTGTGGAAGTATGCCTGACATGTTCTCTTCTTTGTAATATTTTGCGAATATGGGGTCTATGGAAGGTGTGGCACCCACTATTAGTGAAGTGCTACCTGTTGGCATAAGCGCCAAAAGGTAAGCATTACGCAAGCCGTATTTTTTGACCTCCTCCGCAAGGCCTATCCAATCCAGATTATTCCCATTCTGCTCAGATAGTCTTTGGTTTTCCTCCGCGGATCTGCCAAAGAATATGCCCTTGCTCCAGTCAGAGCCCTCAAAGAGCTCATATTTGCCCCTTTCCTTTGCAAGCTCCATAGAACCTTTTATGGCATAGTAGGCTATTCTTTCAAAGAGAGAGTTTGCAAACCTAAGGTGCTCCTCTGACTCCCAGATGATGTTGTTTTTCACAAGGCAGTAGTGGTAATTGCTAACACCTATGCCTATAGCCCTGTAGCGTCTGTTTGTATATTCTGCCTCTTTTATAGCGTAGTAGTTCATGGAGATCACGTTGTCCAACATGCGCACCAAAAGGGGTACAACTCTCTCAAGGTCCGCTTTTTCATAAACCTTTCCAAGGTTTATAGAGCCAAGATTACACACCACCACATCTCCAGACTTCTTTCTGTGGGTTATCAAGCCCGTTGATGGGTCCAAAGAGTCCTCTACATGCTGGCTTATGGACATGTTTTGGATTATCTCATGGCAAAGGTTAGAAGAGTAAACCATACCGCAGTGCTTGTTGGGATTTAACCTATTGGCAGTGTCCCTAAAGAAGATGTAAGGCTCTCCAGTCTCAAACACTACAGTAAGAAGCCTCTTCCAAAGCTCAAAGGCGTCCACCTCCTTTTTCGCTTCTGGGGGCAATTCCCTCTCAAGCCTCTGATAGACCTCCTCAAACTCCTCACCATACAGGTCTTCTAAGTTCTTTCCGTCCTTCACATTCTTGCAGTAATAGGGATCAAAGAGCGTCCACTTTTGTCTGTTTTTGAGCCTCTTCATGAAAAGGTCTGGTATGGATATGGCAGGATGTATGTCATGAGCCTTTTTGCGCTCATCACCCACGTTTGTCTTTACCTCAAGGAAGTCAAGCACATCTTTGTGCCATATGTCAAGGGTTA
The DNA here is from genome assembly GCA_023255875.1 of Hydrogenobacter sp. Taxonomy (GTDB): domain Bacteria; phylum Aquificota; class Aquificia; order Aquificales; family Aquificaceae; genus Hydrogenobacter. The sequence continues at coordinate 9,963 of JAGDVY010000013.1, forward strand.
TGCTTGCAGAACCTTTTCTCATCCCAAGCTGATCCACATACACCATAACATCGTTGATTATTTTGACAACCGGAAGCACTCCTGAGCTGGCACCTTTGAACTTCCTGATGGGTGCACCCGTTGCCCTTATCTTTCCAAGATATATACCAAGACCACCTGCAAACTTGGATATCTGTCCTGCCTTTTGTACATTGTCAAAGATGTCATAAAGATCATCATCCACCGTCAGAACAAAGCATGAAGATAGCTGTGTGTGTGGCCTTCTTGCGTTCATGAGCGTGGGAGTTGCCAAAGATATTTCGTGTTTTGACATAAGGTCATAAAAGATCTTTGCGTACTTTATCCTATCTTCCTTTTTCTCTGGTATGGCAAGGGTCATGGCAATAAGCATGTACATCTCTTGAGGAAGCTCTATAACATTGCCCTCTTCGTTCCTCACAAGATACCTATCGTAAAGCACCTTTATGCCCGTGTAGTTAAAAAGAAGGTCCCTGTTTGGGTCTATGTACTTGGCTAATGTGTCAAAATCCTCTTTGGAGTACTCTCTCAAAAGGTACTCTCCGTATATGCCCCTCTCTGTGTAGGTTTTGACAAGTTGGAAAAAACTATCTGGGTTATAGGGTTTGTATCTGCCGTTTATTTTGTCCTTGACTTTATATCCCCTTACGTGTCCCACATCCTTATAAAGGTCATAAAGGAGAAGTCTTGCTGCCACATACTGCCAATCGGGACTCTGTGGAGACACCTTTTCCGCAGCAGTTCTTATGAGGAGCTGTTGGATCTCTTTTGTGGTTATGCCTTCCCTGAACTGAATGTGGGCATCTGCCTCAAGCTCAAGAGGGTCAACCCTCAACCCTTTGCAGGCAAAGTCTATAACTATACGTATCTTGGATATATCCATAGGCTCTTTAGTGCCACTTCTTTTTACCACATACATGACCTTTCCCTCTCGTAGGTTGATATAGGTGAAAAAATGTTAGACCAATAAGATCAGAGAGTCAAACTTTTGGAGGATTATACTACAAGCAAAACTAAGCAGGGTAAAAAGATTCCAAAAAAACGGAGTTTTTAGGATCTCTTACAGATGCTATATCTTAAGCAGGTTGAACTTTGTGAGAACATCAAGGAAGAACTTAGCAAAATACACGTTGGATATAAAGGATGCTATGCTACCTATGGTAAGGGTTGTGGCAAAACCTTTGACGGGCCCACTTCCAAATTGGAAAAGGATCAGGGCAGCTATAAGTAGAGTTATGTGGGTGTCCCACACGACGCTAAGAGATCTTCTGTATCCAAGCTCTACAGCTTTTCTGGGAGTGTTTCCCGCTCTTAGCTCTTCTTTTACCCTTTCAAATATGAGCACATTAGAATCAACTGCTATACCCATGTTTAGCAAGATACCAGCTATGCCCGGCAGGGTGAGAGTAGCTCCAACAAGCACAAGACCTGTCCACAAAAGCAATGCGTTTAAAATTATGGAAAGGTTTGCTGTTATACCCGCTATTTTGTATCTTGCCAACAGTAATGCAACTAAAAGAACAAAAGCCAGTATGCCACCCTTTATGCTCTGATTTATGGCATCTCTTCCCAAAGAAGGTCCCACAACAGTCTCTTGGAGAAACTTTACATTGGTAGGTAAAGCACCTGCCCTGAGAACTATGGCAAGCTCTTTGGCTTCTTCGGGAGTGAACTGTCCTGTTATCTGCCCCCTATCTGTTATCCTGCTTCTTATTACGGGAGCGGACATGACTTTTTTGTCAAGGACTATGGCAAGACGCCTGCCTATGTTTTTTTCTGTTGCATCTCCAAAAAGCTTTGCCCCTCTGTCTGTGAGCTCAAAAGTCACCGAAGGAGCGCCAAATTCGTCCGTACTTGTGTATGCGGTCTTTAGGTCTGCGCCCGTGATCACAGGCACTTTTTCCACTAAAAACCACTCCTGAGGATCTTTAGAGGGTAAAAGTTCCGTATCCTTAGTTAGCTTTTTCTCAAGCACCTCTTTAGGACCACTCTCCACAACGAGTTTGAGTTCAAGAAGTGCTGTTTTTCCTATAATGGACTTTGCTCTATCTATGTCCAAAACACCAGGAAGCTCTACAAGCACTCTGTCTTGACCCACCTTAGTTATAACAGGCTGGACCACACCCAGCTCATCTATCCTTCTTCTTAGCACTTCAACCGTCTGTCCTACTATACTTTCCTTTAGCTTATTTATTTCTTCCTCTTTGAGTCTTATTAGAGGCTCACTTTTGTTGGTGCTTACCACTACAAAACGAGGAAAGTCCTTTTGTATAACCTGCGCCACTTTTTGTGTGTCATTCTTATCAAGAAGTTCTACCCTTATACCATCTTTTTGAACTACAGTGTCAAGCACCTTTATATTTGCGTTTCTTAACTTTTCCTCTATATCCTTTGCGTACCTTTCATACTCTTGGTTAAGCGCATACTCCATATCTGGTTCTAAAAGCATGGATATACCGCCCCTCAGGTCTAAGCCTAAATTAACGGGTTTTAAAAAAGATACCGCTAAGGAAAGCGCTACAAGAAGCACAAGAGTAAAGAGGTTAAGGTAGAAGTTTCTCATACTGCCAAAAATTATAGCATGCTCTTTATATTTCTAAGGTAGCATTCCCTTATCCTTTCTGCTTCCTCCTTTATGTCCAGCGCATTCCATAACCTAATACCTGTTAGTATGTCCTTCACAGTTCTCACCATATCCTTTGAGTCCTTAACCAAAAAGCCTGCGTTCCTCTCAAGTAGGTAATCTGCCATGTCCTTTGTCTTTTCTATGTGGGGTCCAAAAAGGACAGGTTTTCCATGATAGGCAGGCTCTAATAGGTTGTGCCCACCTACTTTTACAAGGGTCCCACCTACAAAAGCTATGTCCGCAAAGGAATAAAGTTCAAATAACTCTCCCAATGTATCAAGTATGAGAACGTCCCAATTCTCTTCTTGAGTGGTCCTCAGAGAACACCTAAAGTCTTTTATCCTTTCCATAATCTCTTTGGCTCTTGAGATGTGGCGTGGAGCTATAATGAGTTTTAGTTCAGGAAAGGTCTTTTTTAGCTCTCTGAAGGCTTCAAGGATGATCTCCTCTTCTCCTTTGTGGGTGCTCCCTGCAATGAAAAATTTGGAACTACCTTTGTTTATATTTAACTGTTTGCGTGGAACCTCCATTATAAACTTTAGATTACCGCAATTTACAACCTTTTTAACTCTGTAGGACTCAAACCTCTCTTTATCCTTTTGAGTTTTAGTAATGATGAGATCAAACCTTCTGCTTATAAATCTCTCGTACGTACCACCCTTTGCGTAAGCGTTTATCAGGACTTTTTTAGCTTTGGTGGAACATATGAGAAAGGGCCAAAGTTCTCTTTCTACGATCACAAGCAATTGTGCGGATATGCGTTTTTCAAAGCGTCTTACAGTAAAAGGTGTGTCTAAGGGTAATCTTTCTAAAGCATGGTAATACGCAGATTGCTTGCTTAGGTAATCCTTGGCTCTTGGTGAGAAGTATGTAAGAACTATACGGTAGTCTTTTATGAGCTCTTTGAGAAGTGGTCTTACTGTATTAAACTCTCCTACGCTGGCTGTGTGAAACCAGAGGGTTTTCATACAAAGCTTGCGTTTGTTATGTAATCCGCCACGGTAGTTGCTGCGATGGATTTGGGCTTTACCACAGGCTTTAAGCCCTGTGCCAAGACATAACCTACCGCCTCTTTGAGAATTACACTAGAATGGTGTTCAGGATTAGGGTTTATGTCCAGATGCACCTCAAAAGGTCTATTTCCCACCACATTTGCTATTTCAAGAGCCATAAAAACCGCCCTGCTTACCTCTTCCATAAGCCTCTGTCTTAAGGATCGTATTCTATTTACCTTTTCAACGCGCCAAAAGATTTTTGCTCCCCTACACCCATCTATATGCACTACCACCACTGTAACAAAAACAGTTTTCTCCCTCACCTGTCTTGAATCACAACCCACGTAAATAGCGGTTTTCTCTGATGTGCTTTTTATAAACTCTTTTACCTCCTCCACATCTTTTATGGCAGGCATAGGCTTACACCCCTCCGCCAAAATCTACATTTTTTACCCAACTGGGTCTAAAGAATATCCAATCTTTTAGGTTTTCAAAGCTTTTGGAATAACAAACCTCACAGAGCAATCCCTTGTCCGTTAGCTTGGAGTTGTCATCACAGCATTCGTTCAAGTTCCAAAATTCGTAATTATCATGAAAAACAAGCTTCCCGCACCCAATACACTCATAAAGGGTATATCCTTTTGATTGAAGAAAAGAAGAAAGGTCCTCGTTTTCAGGCAAGTCCTCAAGTTCTAACACTCTCTTTAGAAACTCCTTTTGCTTTTGCGTAAGCTCTTTTATCTCCATCAGTTAAAATTATACATACTTACATACTAAAGCACTCTCAGTGGAAAAGCCCTGAGTTTTTAATATAAGAGCGGTCATGTAAGCATCTTCTAAAGGGGAGTGATGGGAGCTTGAAGGTATTCCAAGAGCGGAAAGTAAGCTCTCCATATTAGAAACTCTCTCTCCTCTGTATAGATCAAGCACATCAATAAAATAAGGTAAAAAGGTAGTGGGAGCATCCTCCAAAATAGACAGATAATCAAAACTATCACCTTGCCTTATTTTTTATCTCCTCTACCGCCTTGTCATAAAAAGAGTTTGTCCAAAACACATAAACTCCCGTTAATAACCAAGAAAGTACTATTATGGCAATACCAATGGGTATGCCTACTGTTCCAAACAAAAACAATTGACAAAAGTCATAGCTTTTTGTAAAACTCACTTTCTGTTTTCTAAGGATTTTTCAAGGGAAATTTCGTCTGCAAACTCAATGAAACTGCCAAACTGCAGTCCATAGGATATTCTTGTTACCTTCAGATAGGGAAATTGTTTTTTTAGTAGTTTTATAATGTAATTGGCTGTTGCTTCACCCTCCACGTTTGGATTGGTTGCTATTATAACTTCTTTAGGTTTGTATATCTCTATTCTTTCAAGGAGTTTATCTATGCTAAGGTCCTGTACGGATATGCCCTCCAGAGGTGCTATCCTGCCACCTAAGACGTGATAAACACCTGTGTATCTTTCAAGCTTTTCTATAGCGTAAGCGTCCTGAGACTCCTCAACCACGCATATGAACTTTTTACTGCGTTTGCTGTCAGAGCATATGGCGCACACATCTCTGTCTGTTAGTATCCCACATTCAGAACAATTTTTAATACTTTTTACCAAGTTTTGAAGGGTTTCCACTATAAGGGTCCTATCCTCAGGTGGAACTTTAAGAAGGTTATAAACAAACCTGCTTGCACCTCTTTCGCCGTAAGTGGGTATTTTGGTTATACTCTCTATGGCTTCTTTGATGGGCTTTGGGAAGACATCTTCAAAAGCCAAGCAGATCCCCCGTATCTTTTATCTTTCCCTCTCACCCCTTATGAACTCTTCTACCATCTTTCTTGCCTGAAAGTCAGGATACTGCACAGGTGGATGTTTCATGGTGTAGGCACTGATGGAATACAGTGGTCCGCCTATACCTCTGTCTCTTGCGAGCTTACAGCACCTGATGGCATCTATCATAGAACCTGCACTATTGGGAGAATCTTCCACATCAAGCTTTAGCTCCACATACATGGGAACATCGCCAAACTGCCTACCCTCTATTCTTATGTAAGCTATCTTTCTGTCCTTTAGCCAAGGCACCCAATCAGAAGGTCCTATGTGTATGTCATACTCGCTTATAGGGTATGGAATCAGAGAAGAAACAGCCTCCGTTTTGGACTGTTTCTTTGTTTTGAGCCTTTCTCTCTCTAACATATTAAGAAAGTCTGTGTTTCCACCAAAGTTAAGTTGGTAGGTTCTCTCTATTTTTACACCTCTGTCTACAAAAAGCTGAACGAGAGTCCTGTGAAGAATGGTAGCCCCTACTTGAGACTTTATATCATCTCCCACTACTGGGATACCCTCTTTTTCAAACTTTTCAGCCCATTCTGGATCAGAGACTATAAAGGCAGGCATACCGTTGATAAAAGAGACTCCTGCTCTTAAACAAGCTTCCGCATAAAACCTTGCAGCTTGCTCAGAACCTACTGGAACATAGTTAATGAGTATCTCCGCTCCCGTTTCTTTTAAAACCCTTACCACATCCTCAAGTTCATCCTCCTTTTCTTCCGCAAGGACAAAACTTCTTTCTGGTGGATAGTGTTTCATGTGTTCCGCAAAGCCATCAAGAACCTTTCCCATCCTGACTTTTACGCCCGTTTTGGGAATGTCCCTTTCAAAAATAGCGGTGCAGTTAGGTGGTGAGAATATGGCTTCTGATAAATCCTTTCCTACTTTACGAGCATCAATGTCCCAAGCAGCAACCACTTCAATGTCATAGGGTTTGTATCCCCCCACGTCCTCAAACATAAGACCACTTACGTTAGCATTTTGATTTTTTTTGTAGTAGTAGATACCTTGAATAAGTGCGCTCGCACAATTGCCTACTCCTGCTATGGCAACCTTTATTTTCTTGGACATTCTTTCCTCCGAAATCAAGCAAACCTTATAATATTATAACTGATGATAAAAGTTCTTATAGTCTTGTATGCAAAGCTCTTGGAAGACAAAGAGTTGGTAGATAAACTGGAAAAAGAATTAAACCTTCTGAAGAAGCTTATAGGTCCAGACAGTCTTTATGCGGTCATAACATCGGAGATGAAGCATCTGTTTGACAAATTTCCAGAACTGGTGTTTTTGAGGAACGATAAGGGCACACTCCTTTATGGAATATACAAGGGTTTGAGAAAACTCAGAGGACATGATGTGCTTGTACTTGATGGCAAAGAACTTATCACCAAGGAAAAATTACTAAATTTCATAAGCCAAAGACGAAAGAACTTACTAACAGCGGAGAAGTATTGGAAAGGCATAGCTCTGCTGAGGCTTATAGACTTGGACTATATAATTAGAACTATGGAAAAGTTTATAAATGAAGAGCTGGACTTTCTGGATGTAATGAGGTTGGTAAAAGAAGAATATGGTATAGATTACGAGGTTTTACAGGAGGTTTGACATGGACGAGATAACTGTTGGAAGGTATACGGTAAGAACAGACAGGTATTACACTAAGGATCACGAATGGGCTCTTATCAAAGGAAACAAGGCGTGGATAGGTATAACAGACTATGCTCAGAAAGAACTGGGGGACATAGTTTATGTTGATCTACCTTCTGTAGGACAGAGCTTTGAAAGCGCAGACACTATAGCCAACATAGAATCTGTTAAAAATGTGGCACCCGTATATGCACCTCTGTCTGGGACAGTTGTGGAAGTTAATGAACAGCTTGTAGATGAACCACACCTTATAAACGAATCACCATACGACGATGGATGGATAGTGGTGCTGGAACTTTCTGACCCCATGGAGGTAGAAGACCTTATGCCTGCACAGGATTATGCTGAAATCCTTGCGGAAATAGTAAAAGAGGAAAAGGAAGAAGATGTATCCCTTGAGATACCAGAAGAGGAAATCATCCCAACCATAGAAGAGTCCCTTGACGCACTTCCTGAAGAGGAGCACCCTTACGAAGAGAAGGAAAGGTAATGTATATACCCCATTCGCAGGATGATGTACAAAAAGCTTTAGAAAAGCTTGGGCTTTCTTCTTTAGATGACCTCTTTTCCCACATAGACCCTCAGCTTTTAGAACCTCCCAGCTTAGGACCCTCTATGACCGAAGAGGATGTAAGGAGGTATTTTAAAGAAGTATCAAAAAGAAACAGAGAGCTTGTGTGTTTTGCAGGGTTTGGAGCTTATGACAGGATCATACCATCTGCCATATGGCAGATACTTAGCAGGGGAGAGTTTTTAACTGCATACACACCTTATCAGGCAGAGGCATCCCAAGGCACACTTCAGGCTATTTTTGAGTACCAAACGCTAATATGCGAACTTACGGGTATGGATGTGGCTAATGCAAGTGTGTATGATGGTGCCTCAGCTTTGGCATCTGCCATCCTTATGGCAAGAGCTATAAAGGGTAAAGGAAGTAAGGTTGTACTTTCGGAAGGTATAAACCCTCTCTATAGGGAGGTTGTGAAGACTCATCTTTTGGGCTATCAGGATGAGATTCACATAGTACCTCTTCAAGAGGAGGGATACACGGACATAAATGCACTGGAGGACCTCCTCAAGAAGGGTGAAGTTCATGCGGTGGCGGTGCAGTATCCTAATTTCTTGGGCTTTATTGAACCTTTGGAAGAAATAGGGAAAATAGTAAAGGGCTATCAGGTACCCTTTGTGGTAGTTGCGGATCCTATAGCTCTTTCTGTACTTAGACCTCCGGGAGAGTATGGAGCGGACATAGTGGTTGGTGAAGGACAACAGATGGGAGTGCCTCTAAACTTTGGTGGTCCATATGTGGGTTTTTTTGCGGTAAAGTTAGAACACTTAAGGAAGATGCCGGGAAGACTGGTAGGGCTTGCGGAAGATGTGGATGGAAAGAGGGCTTTTACCCTTGTGCTTCAGACAAGGGAACAGCACATAAGAAGGGAGAGAGCCACATCAAACATATGCACAAACCAGAACCTTATGGCTCTTGCTAACCTCATATATATGGTCCTTCTGGGAAAAGAAGGTATGAGAGAAGTTGCAAAGCAAAGCCTTTCAAAGGCTATGTATCTAAAGGGTAAGCTCCTTTCCTTGGGATTTGAGGAATTATACAAAGGAAAACATCTGTGGGAGTTTCCCCTAAGGAAAGAAAAGGTTTTGGATCTTCACAAAAAGCTTCTTGAAAAAGGTTATCTGTTTGGAGTGCCGTTGGAAAGGTTTGGCTACAAAGACACTCTTCTTTTGGCAATTACAGAAAAAAGAACAAAAAGAGAGATGGACCAGCTTGTTCAAGTAATTGAGGAGGAGTTATAATATATATAGTAGGCGGTGTAGCTCAGCTGGCTAGAGCGGAGATCTCATAAGTCTCAGGTCGGAGGTTCGAGTCCTCCCACCGCCACTATTCTAAACTTATTTTCTTTTGCATACGGTACATGTTTATGATCTCTTCTACTGTGTTAGCATCTTCTGGTTTTTTGTCCATTCTTATAAAACCCACCGCCCTTGGAAATCTTAGCGCAAAGCCGGGTTCTTCTAAAGTTCTTCCTGCGGTGTGCAGTGGAGACCTTGTTATCTCATCAGCAGTCAAGGTTATCACATATTTGGGTTCTACCCAAACATCTGCATCAAGCAAAGAGTCCACCCTCGCATGTTTGTGTGGCAATTTTATTTGATCCAACATGTTCTTTAGTCTTATCCACTCGTCCTCTGTAAAACCTGAACCTACTTTGCATACAGTTTTGAAGGTGTCTGTTTTGGGATCATATACCGCAGTTAGCAATGCACCTATGCCCAGCTTTGCTCTTGCACCTTTCCCGTAAAAGTAGCCCACTATGACCACATCTATGGTATCTGCCAAAGCACCTCTGTAGCTTCGCTTTAGCTTTATCCAGTTGAAGTTCCTTGAACCAGCAGTGTATGGTGCATCAAGTCTTTTTGCCATTATTCCTTCCAAGCCTCTTGCCACAACATCCTCAAAAAACTTCTCTATCTCTTTGGCATCATCTGTTATAAACATCTCGGACGTAGCAAGAACAGAATTTTCAGGAATGATCTCTTCTAACTTTTTTCTACGTTCCATGAAAGGTTTTTGTGTGTAGTCCTCACCCTCTATGTAAAGCAGGTCAAAAGCGAACAGCTTTAAGGGATACTCCTTGGCATACTCATAAACTCCGTACTTTCTCTTTCTCTGTATGGTGATCTGAAAGGGATAGAACTCTCCAGTCTCTTCGTTATAAGCTATGGCTTCTCCTTCTATTATCACCTCATCTTGCTTTATGTTTTCCCATATAGCCTGTTTGAGGTCTGGGAACATTTCTGTCATTCTCTCCAAGTTCCTTGAGTATATCTCTATGTCTTTACCCTTTTTATGCACCTGAAGTCTAAAACCGTCGTATTTGGCTTCTATCGCGCACTTGCCCATGCGCTTTATGATCTCCTCTGCGCTCACTACCCTTTCCGCTAAAGCCATCCTGATGGGATAACCCACCTGCACCTTAAAGTTTTTGACGCCTTCTATACCTTCTTGCACAAGCACCTTTGCCACAAGCCCAAGGTCAGAGCAGAGGTTATAGGCTCTTTCTATATCCCCTTTGCGATCCTTACTTCCAGCAAGACCTGCCAGAGCTTCTATAATGGTGGCATCTCCTACACCCAGCCTTAACCTTCCTATGATGATCCTCGCAACGTACTTAGCTTCAAGGTTTGAAAGTCCCTTAAGAAGGCTCATTATCCTAAGCACCTTATCTTTTGTCCCTCGGGTCTTTGCTATGTCCAAAAGCTCATCATAAACCTGTTTAATGCTTAGCCCTTTACCTTCCCACTTTACAAGTTCAAAAGCAGTCTCTCCCATATCCCCTTTTGATTTGTAGAGGCTCTCCACCTCAGATGCCCTCACACCACAAGCCTTAGACAGAGCTTCTATCATCAATTTCTCTGAAACTCCCATTTCTACACCTTTGAAAGGTGGGAGTATCTCACCAAGTGTGAGATAAACTATTTTGTCTATATCTTCGCTGGTGGCTTTGCTAAGCATCTGCATAAGTATGCTGGACATCTCTAACCTGCTTGTGGTACTCTCAAGCAGTTGAAAGTATTGGGAAAGCTCTAAGAACTTCATTTAAAGAAATTATAATTAAACTTTTGTGGCATGTTTGTGGATAAGGTCAAGATATATGTCAAGGCGGGAGATGGAGGTGATGGTGCGGTAGCTTTTTTAAGGGAAAAATACAAGCCCTATGGAGGACCAGCGGGAGGTGATGGAGGAAAGGGTGGTGATGTAATCTTGGTGGCTACTTCCAGGAAACTAACGCTGTATGACTTTAAATACAAAAGGCACTTTAGAGCTCCCAATGGGGAAAGGGGAAGAGGAAAAAATCAGCACGGAAAAGATGCGGAGGATCTTATACTGGAAGTTCCTATAGGTACTGTAGTGATAGATGCAAAAACGGGTCAAGTCATCTGTGATCTTACAGAGGAGGGACAGATGTGCGTTGTTGCAAAAGGAGGCAAAGGTGGCAGAGGCAATGCGCGCTTTGCCACACCCACAAACCAAGCACCCAAATATGCGGAAAAAGGGCAAAAAGGTGAAGAAAGATGGTTGGTGCTGGAGCTCAAGCTCATAGCGGATGTAGGCATAATAGGACTTCCCAACGCAGGAAAATCCACACTCATATCCAAGCTAACCAAAGCAAGACCCAAGATAGCGAACTACCCATTCACCACTCTATCTCCTGTGCTGGGAGTTATAGAGCTTGAAGATGCAAGCAAAATAGTGTTGGCAGATATACCAGGCCTTATAGAAGGCGCTTCACAAGGAAAGGGCTTAGGACTTGAGTTTCTAAGACACATAGAAAGAACAAAGCTTTTATTACACCTTATAGATGTATCAGACCAAAGACAGGTAGAACCTCTGGAAGCCTTTAAGATAGTCAATTCAGAAATGGAAAAGTACAATCCCGAACTTTTAAAGAAAAAACAGATAGTAGTTGGCACCAAGATAGACATTCTTACTGACAGAGAAATACTCAATGATCTCAAAAAAGAGTTTGAAAAGATGGGTTATATGTTTATCCCTGTATCTTCCATCACAGGCGAAGGCATAGACACCTTAAGAGAAGTTATAATAGAGCAAGTCAAAGGAGGGAAAGATGAAAGCTCGGGAAATGCTTGAAGAGTTTCCTTTGCAAATAAAAGGCGCAGAAGTTGAGAGTATAAGTTTGGAAGGTTATAAAGGTATAGTCTTTAGCGGTATGGGTGGTTCTGGCATAGTGGGAGACTTGGCAAAGATATTGCTTGAAAAGTATGGCATACCTATACCAGTATTTTCCCTTAGGGGTTATACCCTTCCACCTTATGTGAGAGAAGGCTGGTTGGTTTTTTGTATTAGCTACAGCGGAAACACAGAAGAGACCCTAAGTGTAGCTAAGTCAGCCTTAGAAAGAAACATAAAACCCATATGCATAAGCTCAGGTGGAAAACTTATGGAACTTGCCTTAAAAGAAAATCTGCTCCACTTTTCTTTACCTGAAGGCTACCCTCCTCGCTACGCCTTGGGCTACATGCTCTCAATAGTGCTCTCCCTCTTGGATGTAAAAGATCCCCTTGGGAGCTGTAGCTCCTTCCTGCAGGAAAAGAAAGAAGCTATAAAGGAGGAAGCAAAAAAGATAGCACAGTCCTTTGAAGGGTACGTGCCTGTGGTTTATGCCACACAGACACTTGAGCCGGTAGCTTTCAGGTGGAAAACTCAGATCAATGAAAATGCAAAGACCCTCTGCTACACTGCGGTCCTTCCAGAGCTACATCACAACGAGGTAGTAGGACTTGATAACCCCATAACCAGAAATGTATGCAGTTTTCTTTTAATGTTTGACCCAGAAGAACATCCAAGAGTTATAAAGAGGGTTCAGATAACAGAAGAAGTTCTAAGAGATTTTGGAGTTGTCCCAAAAGTCATAAAAGGAGAAGGTGAGAGCTTCCTGCACAGGGTTTTATACCTTGTGTATCTTGGAGACTGGGTAAGTTTATACCTTTCGGAGCTTTACAAGTACGATCCACTGCCAGTAAGGACCATAGACCTCATTAAAAACAAACTAAGTGTATAATTCTCTTTGCCATGGAAATCCAATGGTTGGTTTTTAGTTTCTCAGTGATTATTGCCCTTTTCCTTGATCTTTTTGTGTTTCACAGAAAGCCTCACAGGGTATCCGTAAAGGAGTCTTTACTCCTTTCTGCCTTTTGGATACTTGTAGGCTTAGGCTTTGGTGTTTATGTGTGGCACATGAAGGGAGAGCAAGCATTTGTGGAATACATCACAGGCTACCTTTTGGAAAAAGCCCTCAGTTTGGATAACATCTTTGTTTTTATTCTCATTTTTTCCTACTTTAAGATACCAGAAGAATACAGACATAAAGTGCTCTTTTGGGGAGTTTTTGGAGCTATAGTTATGCGAGCCATATTTATATTTGCAGGAATAAGTTTGGTAGAGCGCTTTGATTGGATCACTTACATCTTTGGAATCATTCTTATAATATCTGCGGTAAAGCTTCTATCTACGGAAGATAAAGATTTCAATCCAGAGGATACCCTCGTTTACAAAATAGCCAAAAGGCTTCTGCCCATGAGACCAGACCTTCAAAAAGGAAAATTTTTTGTCAAAGAAGGTAGAAAAATATACGCTACACCCATGTTTTTGACCTTGATCTTTGTGGAAAGTTCGGATGTGATGTTTGCTATTGACTCTGTACCAGCTATACTCTCCATTTCCAAAGACCCTTTTGTGGTTTATACTTCCAACATCTTTGCCATATTGGGCCTTAGGTCTTTGTACTTTGCTGCATCCGCAGTCTTAGGTCTCTTTCACTACCTACACTATGGGCTTTCCTTTATACTGGGATTTATTGGTGTAAAGATGTTAATATCGGACTTTTACCACATACCCGTTTTTGTGTCCCTCCTGCTTATAGTAAGTGCCATATTCCTTTCCATGCTGGCATCTCTTGTTAAGAAAAAGCATGATTGAGTGTTTTGTGTTGGTTGGTGGTGAAAGCAGGAGGTTTGGTGAGGACAAAACCCTGTTTCCCATAAAAGGAAAAAGGTGCGTAGAGTACATCATTGACGCACTAAAATGTGTGTGTGATGAAATATTTTTGGTAGGAAAAGACCCTTCAAAGTACTCCTCTTTGGAAGTGAAGTTTATTAAAGATATTCTTGCAGATCAAGGTGCTTTAATTGGCATATATACCGCCCTGAGGAGCGCCAAGACTGATAAAGTTCTCATAGTAAGCGCTGACATGCCCCTTATAAAGCCATCTGTTATAAAGTATCTCCTTGATAACTACAAAGAACCCATCACCATATACTGCGTAAAAGGAAAACTCTACCCCCTTATTGGCATATACGCTCGCAGTGTTTTGAAAGACCTTGAAACATACATTCAAACAGGAAACAAAAAAGTGATAGAATTCATTGAAAAAGTAGGCTATCACTGTATAACAGAAGAAGAAATTTTGCAGTTTGACCCTGAGCTTGGATCCTTTATAAACATGAACACAAGGGAAGACCTGCAAACTATATTAAAGATCATGAGCAGTATAAGGTTGAAAGTGAGCGGAATGACTCGTGAGCACTGTGCCAACACAGTGAGAAAGACACTGCTTTCGCTTGAAGGAGTTGAGGACACTAAGGTTAGTCTTGAAAAAGGCGAAACTGAAGTGATCACTAACAAAGATGTACCCATTGAAAATCTAAAAAAGGCGGTAGAAGAGTGGAGAAGTGAGGTTTGAAGAGTTAAAAGATCACCTCAGAAATATGGAGCTTATTGGTAAAGGATGGAGAAGTCATGTCTATAGAGCCATTTACAAGGATAAAGAGGTTGCTATAAAGGTAGCAAAAGATAGACATTTAGAAAAGGCTATAAGGAAAGAGGCAGACATCTTAGAGAGATTAAAAGGTATAAAGAGCTTTCCACAGATACTTATGAGAGGAGAGGATTTTTTTATGTACGAGTTTATAAAGGGTATGCCCTTTGAAAAATGCATTTTGGACGAACCAAAAAAGATAGAGATATTCTTAAAAACTCTTGAACTTGCTTATCTTCTTGACAGTATGTGCATATCAAAGGATGAATTTCAAAAGCTTGATAAAAACCTGCTTGTAGGTGAAGATGGAGATATCTATCTTATTGATTTTGAAAGGGGTAAAATTTCGTGCAAAAGAAAAACAAACCTGCCTCAGTTAATGCAACTCTTTGTTAGGGAAGGCTACTTACCTTTAGAGAGAGCTATAGAGCTTGGAAAGTCTTACAAAGAAAGACCAAAAGACGTGTTCCATGAGTTACAAAAAATCCTTATTGAGCATCTATCAAACCCTTCTTGATCTTTACGGATACCAAAATTGGTGGCCCATTGACACTGAGTATCACAGGATCATGGGTACAGACCCGAGGGAAGAGATAGTTATATCCGCAGTGCTTACCCAAAACACAAGCTGGAAAAATGTGGAAAAAGCCCTTGAGAACATAAAAAAACATGGTGTCTTATCGCTTGAATTTATAAGAAGTTCCCATGAAAAGACTATACAGGATCTTATAAGACCTGCTGGTTTTTACAGGCTCAAGACACAAAGACTGAAAGAGGTGGCAGTTTTCTTAAATCCTATAGATAAGGTAAGACATGTAAAACGTCAGGAGCTTCTAAGTGTAAAAGGAATAGGCAAAGAGACCGCAGACGTAATTTTACTCTACGCTGGAGAAAGAATGCATTTTGTGATAGACAAATACACTCAGCGCTTTATGGAGAGGTTTTACGGAATTAAGGACAATTATGAAAGCCTTAAGCGTTTCTTTGAAGAGAATTTACCTAAGGACTTAAAAATCTATAAAGAGTTTCACGCTTTAATAGACGAGCATGCAAAAAAATATTGTAGGAGCAGTCCTCTTTGTAAGGACTGCCCCCTAAAGGATGCTTGTATTAGTGCAAGCCCATCCTTTTGAGTATCCTTGATCTCCATATCCATATGAGCACACCCATAACCACAAGATATGCTATAGTACCTATTCCCATAAGGGTTCTCTTTGCCTTTTCGGAAGAAGACGGTTCTGACACAGATCTTAGGTAGGATATGATCTTGGCGGTTTCTTCTGGCTTTCCTGTAATAACCGCAGGCATGGATGTACCAGGCAAAACTTTTTGAGGCTCAAGGATAAAGTTAAACAGGTACTCTTTACCCTTTGCGATGTATATGGTGGAAAGATCTGGAGGCACTTTACCAAAGGACTCTTTTAGTTGAGCGAGCTCTGCCTGAAAGGCACTTTCATACACATCTCTGGGTAGCACCTTTCCGTACTGTTCCTGAAGGGCTTTTAGATTAGGGTTTGCTTGTATTGCAGAAGGGTAAACTGCGTCATACCTAACTGAATGGCACGCCTGACAGTTCTGTTCAAATAGCTGTTTCCCTTCCTTTGCGTATCTGTCATCTTCTGCTATCTTCTTGTACTGCTCTGGCATTTCGTAGGTTTCATGGGGTGCAAACACATTGTTTATCCATATTATGTAAAAGAAGACAAGAGTCAGGATTGTGAAAAACGCAGTCTTTATCATGTCTTATCACCTCCTCTGGTTTTGTACCAACCCCACTCTATGATGGATATTATGGGCAAAGATAAGAAGAAGGAAAATAGTCCAGCAGTAAAAACTAGACCTAACATGGCGTTGGTGGGTGTGGGAGGCATGGCACCCAAAATGGTCAAAGCCATTGAGGATATAACTAAAACTATGTACATAGCGAAAAATAGGGATCTTCTCCTTGCGCTCTTATAAGGAGAGAAATCCAAGAAGGGAAGTAGCAGTAGTAATAGCAAGATTAGGCTAAAAGCAACAAAACCGAGAAACTTATTAGGTATGGACCTAAATACAGTATAGAAAGCTAAAAGATACCATTCAGGAGCTATATGAGGAGGAGTTTTGAAGGGGTCTGCAGGTTCAAAGTTATCAGGTGGTAAGAAGTGATGCATGTAGAAGAACACAAAGAAGAAGAAGACTGCCAAGTATCCCATTACGTAAGCAGCCTCTTTCAGCGTCATGTAAGGATGGAAAGGAACTCCTTCCTTCTTTTTATCTATCTCTATACCTTCTGGATTGGATATACCTGCAGCCCTAACAAGGTAGAGGTGAAGGCTTACAAGGCCCAAGAGTATAAGAGGTAAGAGCCATATGTGAAGTCCGAAAAACCTTCCGAGGGTTATCTGCCCAAGCTCGTACCCACCTTTCATCCAAACGGATATGGCTTCACCCAAAGGTCCTGGAATGGATGTGGGTATTTCTGTGGTAACTACCATACCCCAATAGGATAGCTGTCCCCAAGGTAATAGGTAGCCAGAAAGAGCGGTCATCAAGAGGACAAAGAAGATAAGCCAACCCACTATCCAGGTGAGTTCTCTCGGCTTTTTGTAAGCGTTATAGTAAATGCCTGTAAACATGTGTAGATAAACGATAGCTAAAAAGAAGTTCGCTCCTGCTGCGTGAACGTGTCTTATTAGCCACATAAAAGGCACTTCTTTCATGATGGTGTAATTGACACTGTCAAAGGCGGTTTGAACATTAGGTTGGTAATACATGGTGAGGAATATGCCAGAGATGATCTGTATGGCAAAGGCTACAAGAGCCATAACTCCAAAAGCATAAGGGAAGGTTAAGTTTTTGGGCACCTTGTAATCAACCATTTGGGAACGCCAAAGATCGCTTAAATGTGTTCTCTCATCTATCCACTTTCCTATCCTTCCCAACATAGTCTCAACCTCCTTAAGTTTGTTCTTTAACAAAACCTGGCTCACCGATAATTAGCTTGTTTCCTTGGAGGCTTTGAGGTGGTATGTATAAGGGTCTTGGTGGAGGACCAGCTATGTTATCACCCCACGGTGAGTAGAAACCACCGTGGCAAGGACAGTGAAAGACAGGATACTTATACTCCGCTTCTCCTTGTGGCTTCCAGAGAGGTACACAACCAAGGTGTGTACAAACTGCTATAAGAGCGTAAGCGTTGTGTCCCTCAAGAAGCTTTCTGTTGTCATTCTCTTTAGTGGTGCCATTCCACTGAAAGTTTGCTGGCAGACGCACCACAAAGACGGGTTTGCCCTTCCAAGAGACAACCCTTACATTACCCTCTGGTATCTGGGATATGTCTACTTCTACCTTTGCAGATGCTAAAGATGCAGCACTGGGAGCGAGGGTCTTTATTATGGGATAAAGTACTCCCGCAACCCCAACAACTCCCAGCCCACCTATGGCAAGACCAATTACGTCTCTCCTTGAGGCTTCCATAGTACTACCTCCTCTAACGGTATCATAACAAATTAATTATATTACTAATACGGCAAAAAGTGATAAATAAAAAGAACTTTTACTAGCTTTTATTTACCTTTTATTATTGTGAAAAAGTGTTATATAATTATAAGCTGTCTTTATTAAGCTCTTAGGAGGTTGAATTATGAGCAAGCACGTAGTAATATTAGGCGGTGGAGTAGGAGGTATAGCTACAGCGTATAACCTTAGAAAGCTGGATAAGAATCTGCGGATCACTATCGTCTCCGGCAGACCTTACTTTGGCTTTACACCTGCTTACCCCCACTTGGCACTGGGTTGGAGAAGGTTTGAGGATATTAGTGTACCCTTGGCTGATATCCTTCCAAAGCACGGTATAGAGTTTATCAATGAGAATGGTGAGAGTATAGACCCTGATGCAAACAAGGTAAAAACTACAGGTGGTAAAGAAATACACTATGACTATCTTGTGATAGCTACAGGTCCCAAGCTTGTCTTTGGTGCGGAAGGTCAGGAGCAGTATTCCACCTCTGTATGTACTGCGGAACACGCTATGGAACTCAACGAAAAGCTTGAAGCTTTTTACAAAGACCCAGGACCAGTAGTAGTGGGTGCTATACCCGGAGTTAGCTGTTTTGGTCCTGCATACGAGTTTGCCTTTATGCTTCATTACGAACTAAAGAAGAGAGGACTGAGGCCCAAAGTGCCTATAACATACATTACCTCTGAACCTTATGTAGGACACATGGGCTTGGGTGGTGTAGGACCTTCTCGTAGGTTAATGGAAGATATTATGGAAGAAAGAAGCATAAATTACATAGCCAATGTCAAGATAACCAAGGTAGAACCTGATAAGGTGATCTACGAAGACCTTGAAGGAAGGACTTACGAAGCTCCTTGTAAGCTCTCTATGATTATGCCAAGGTTTATGGGACCAGAGGTGGTTGCATCTGCGGGAGATAAAGTGGCAAACCCTGCCAACAAGATGGTCATAGTGAATAAGTGTTTCCAAAATCCCACATACAAAAATATATTTGGTGTAGGAGTAGTAACTGCCATACCACCAGTGGAGCAAACACCTATACCCACAGGAGTACCAAAGACAGGTATGATGATAGAGCAAATGGCTTTAGCGGTTGCCCACAACATAGTAAATGACATAAGGAACTCAGCGGACAGATACGCACCAGAGCTTTCCGCCATATGCGTAGCGGATATGGGTGGTGACGCTATAGGGTTTTACGCATCTCCTGTTATTCCGCCAAGGTCTACTGTAAAGTACAAAAAGGCTGTATGGATGCACTGGCTCAAATCCGCTTTTGAGAAGTACTTTATGTGGAAGGTAAAGACCGGAGACGTGTCACCCTTCTTTGAGGAAAAAACACTTAGTCTGCTTTTTGGCACACATCCTATACACATTTGCAAGGACTGTGCAGGCTCTCCTGGTTCTGCCTGTTAATCTCTGCTCAAATAAACTATGGAGGCGCCCGCGCCTCCTTCTTTTGGATAACCTTCCCTGTGGAAAACTACAAGATCAGAAGAAGAAAGGAACTCCTCAACAGTCTTTTTGAGTACTCCATGTCCGTGTATAACTTTTACGCTCTTTATACCCATCTTGTGCGCTTCTTCCAAAAATAGCTCCAACTTCCGAAGCGCTTCATCTACAGACATACCTATAAGGTTTATCTCCGAAGGACGCCCCTTCCTTATTTCAAAACTTGCAAAACTTTCCTCTTCCCTCTTTGGGGGTGGTTCCGTTTTTTTGAGATCCTTTAGACTAACCCAAGCTTTTACACCACCAAAAGACACATTTGCTTTATCCTCTTTGATCTCCAAGACCCTTCCCTTTGAACCCATAAGCTCTACCCAGTCTCCTACCTTTATCTCTTCCTTTCTTAGCTTGCTTTCTATCTCCTTTGTCTTTTCCTTCACAAACTCCCTGAGTCTTTGTCTTTCCTTTGCACTCCTTAGGATCTCTTCACCTTCTTTCATAAGATTCTTGAGATATTCCTGCGCTTCTTTTAAAACACTTTCCCATCCTGTTTCTTTCTGTTTTTCGAGCTCATGAAGAAGTAGTTCCTGCTGTTTTTTGAGCTTTTCTAACTCTAACCTGTACTGTTCAAGCTCTTTGAGCTTTTCCTGATACTCCTTTATATAGTTTTCCAAGTTTTCCCTTGCGGTGATGTACTCCTTAGAGCCTTCAGGCAGGTTCTCCTCCGCTATTTTTAGTATCTCATCTGGTATTCCGTAGCGCTTGGCTATCTCAAAAGCCATACTTTCACCTATGGTATTGTAGATTATGCTGTAGGTGGGTTCCAAGCTTTCCTTATTGAAGGACACGCTGGCTGGTACATAGTAATCAGAATTTATAGCGTAGAGCTTTATGGGTGTGTGATGGGTGGTAGCAAACACATAAGCTCCTTTTTTGCGCAGATACTCCAAAAGTCCTATACCTAAGGCTGAACCTTCCAAAGGATCAGTGCCTGCTCCCAGCTCGTCAAGGAGCACCAAAGACTTTTCATTCACCATAGGTAGAAAATCCACTATGTTGGATATGTGGGCAGAAAAGGTGGAAAGATTCTGTTCTACGCTTTGCTCATCACCTATGTCAGTGAATATATTTTCAAAAATGGGAAGTTGGCTATTTTCTTCCGCTGGTATTGGCAGGGCACACTGAAACATAAGAGCACAAAGTCCAAGAGTTTTAAGGGCAACCGTTTTACCCCCTGTGTTGGGACCTGTCAAAAGTAAGCCTCTTTTCTGGGAAAGCACTATGTCTATGGGAACCACGTTCTCTTTTGAGAACACAAGTATGGGATGTCTAACAGACCTGAGTTCTATCCTATCACCTATCCTTATTAGCTTACTACCTGACAATTGGGCAAACTTGGCTACAGCCTTCAGAAAATCCACCTTTAAAAGAGTTAAAAAGGCATCTTGTAATCTGCTGGCATGCTCTCCTATGTAGGAGGTAATCTTTCTTAGTATTCTCTTTACCTCATCTTCTTCCTCACTCCTTAAAGTTATGAGCTGATTGTTTAACTCTACTACATTATGAGGTTCTATATATGTAGTAAAACCTGACGAAGATGTTCCATGGACTATGCCTATAATCTTCTTGGCTTCTGTGGTTTTTACAGGAAGCACATACCTATTGTTCTTGAAAGCCACAAATCTATCGGAAAATATGCTGTTTGCATCTGGTCTCAAAAGCAAGCTCTCAAGTCTTTTCATAACCTCCTTCTCTAAACTTCTGATCCTCTGCCTTATCCTGCTTAGCTCTTCGCTTGCTGAATCCTTTATAAATCCCCTTGGATCTATTGAAGACTCTATAACACTCTCTAAACTTGAAAAAAGATGCAGATTTTTAACTAAGGCTTGAAGGTTTGGATACTCACCTACATGACTTCCAAGGGCTTTCCTTACCTCTCTTATGAGCTTCATAACCTTTAAAAGGGAGAGCACCTCCTCCACACTCAAGAGGGCATCTTTTATAGAGGATCTCTTTATGAGCTCTTCCACATCATCAAAAGGATAGATGGGTACGCTTTCCTCTACTTTTATAAAGTCTCGAGTGATGTTTATCTCACTTCTTAGATGTTCTGGGTCTTTTATGGGTCTTATCTTATCTACGAATCTTTCTGTAGCTTTGGAATGTACAAACTCCTTTATTTTCTCTAATATCTTAAAAAACTCTAACCTTTCTAGATCCCTTTCCCTCATTCAGAAAGGAATGATCAGTTACAAAAGGTTCTTCTTCTTCAGAGCTTTGAGCAGTCTTTTTCTAGCTGCTCTCTCCTTTCTCTTTCTTTTTTCGCTAGGCTTTTCGTAAAACTGCCTTCTTTTTACCTCTGTAAGTATGCCCTCTTTCTCCACTATCCTTTTGAACTTTTTTAGCACCTTCTCAAAAGGTTCGTTTTCACCAACTTCCACTATAGCCAACTAAATCACCTCCTTAAGTTATTATACCGCATTTTGTTTTGTAAGTAAAGCAATATTAAACACCTCATCAAGATTACTCACAAAGTGGAGAGTCATTTTGTCCCTTACATACTCAGGTAAATCCTCAAGCACTTCATCTTTGTTCTTTTCTGGGAGTATCACCTCGTATATGCCCGCCCTCTTTGCTGCAAGTATCTTTTCCTTTAGTCCTCCTACAGGAAGGACCCTACCACGCAAAGTTACCTCTCCTGTCATAGCCACATCCATCCTAACAGGCCTTTGGGTAAACAAAGACACGAGCGCTGTAGCTATGGTTATACCAGCAGAAGGACCATCTTTGGGAACCGCACCTTCTGGCACATGAACATGTACATCAAAGTTAGAGAAAATATCAGGATCTATACCGTAATCTTCCGCTTTGGACTTTATGTAAGATAGCGCCGCTTGAGCGGACTCCTTCATGATATCACCCAAAGATCCTGTAAGTATCAAATTACCTTTGCCCTTGAACTTGGTAGCCTCTATGAGCATAATCTCTCCGCCTACTTCTGTCCAAGCAAGCCCCACCGCTATACCTATCATGGGACGCTCTTCTTTTTCTATGTATCTTTTGGGCACTCCCAAGTAAGCTTTTACGTCCTGAGGGCTTACCTCAAAGGGTGGCTTTTCTCCTTTGAGCTTTTTGAGAGCTAACTTTCTGAGAATGCTTCCCAGATACCTCTGTAGGTTCCTAACTCCTGATTCTCTGGTGTAGCCCCTTATGACCTCAAGTATGGCACTATCTTGGAATATCACTTCCCCTTCTTTGAAGCCGTGGTGTGGTAAAAGCTTGGGTAATAAATGTTGTTTTGCTATAAACACTTTCTCCTCTTCTGAGTATCCTGCTAAGTTTATAACTTCCATCCTATCCAGCAGAGGTCTTGGAATAGTGTCTATCCTGTTAGCGGTACATATGAAGAAGACGTCTGAAAGGTCAAAAGGCATACCTATGTAGAGATCCACAAAGCTCTTGTTTTGTTCTGGATCAAGCACCTCCAAGAGAGCTGCTGCAGGATCTCCTTGAAAAGATATGGATATCTTATCCACCTCATCCAAAACTATCAGAGGATTTTTTGTACCTACTTGTTTTATTGCCTGTATAATTCTGCCAGGCATAGCACCCACATATGTCCTCCTGTGTCCCCTTATCTCCGCTTCATCTCTTATGCCTCCCAAAGAGATCCTAACAAACTTTCTACCTAAAGATTCCGCTATGGACTTTCCTAAGGAAGTTTTACCCACACCAGGAGGACCTACAAAGCACAAAATCTGAACTTCTGACTTCTTACCCTTTGTAAGTTTTTTAACCGCCAAGTATTCTATGATCCTCTCTTTTACCTTCTCAAGGTTGTAGTGGTCTCTGTCTAATATGAGTTTTGCCTTTTCAAGATCGTACCTATCTCTTGTCTTTTTATTCCAAGGTAAATCTAATACCCAATCAAGCCATGTCCTTAAAACTCCCGCTTCTGCAGAATCAGGATGAAGTCTTTCTAACCTATTTATCTGCTTTTCTATCTCTGCCTTTACAGACTTTTCAAGCTTCAATCCAGAGAGTTTTTTTCTGTACTCCTCTATCTCCGCCTTTCTCTCATCACCTTCTCCTAACTCCTCTTGTATAGCTTTGAGCTGTTGTCTGAGAAAATATTCTCTTTGTTCTTTTTCCATCCTCTCCCTTGCTATGTTTCTTATCTTGCTTTGCACCTCAAGTATTCCCACTTCGTTGAGTGCATACTGATGTACTATCCTTAGTCTTTCCCTTGGATCTATGGTTTCAAGTATTACCTGTGCCTCTTTGGACTTTATGTCAAGAATGGACGCGGTTAGGTCTGCGAGTTTTCCGGGATCTTCCATATCCTTTATAAGCATAAGAAGGTCGGGAATCACCTGCTTTCCTAAAGACACCGCTCTATCCAAAAGTTCTTTGAGTGAGCTCATATAAGCCTTATCCTCTTTTGTGAGCTCTTCTGGAGGAATTTGTTGGTCCTCTATGGGTTCTACTAAGGACAGGTAGTAGCCCTCATCTTTCCTATAGCTTTTAAGTCTTGCTCTTTTTATGCCTTGTACCAATATCTTTAGTCTTCCCTCTTCTATGGGTGCGGTTCTGATAATATGGGCTATAGTTCCTATCTGGTAAAGGTCCTTTTCCTCTGGTTCTTCCGTGTCTCTGTCCTTTTGAAGCACAAGGAATATAAGTCTGTCTCTCCTTAGTGCCTCCTCTATGGCTCTTATGGAAAAACTCCTACCTACAAACAGAGGCACCACCATGGTGGGAAAGACCACAAGATCCCTCAAAGGCATGGTAGGAATCTCAAAACTTCCCTCTGGAATCTGTGGTATCTTTATAAACTCTTCCCCTATCATCATCTCTCCTCTAAGAAAATATCACATTCACCTTTTAGCATGATCTCTTTTATATTAGCATCTTTTATAAGGTTATCTATATTCTCAAAAAAATCCTCTTTTGTGTGCCTGTGTGCGTTTATTATGTTTTTGATGGCTTCCACCGCCTTATCAAGAAAATCATTTACCACTATATAATCAAAGTGTCTAGCACAAGCTATCTCCATCTTCACTTTTTGTTCCCTTTCCAATAAGTTTTTATCCCTATAACCTCTTGTAATGAGCCTTCTTTTTAGCTCCTCAAGAGATGGAGGCAGGAGAAAGATAAGAATGCTTTCTGGAAATTTTTCCCTTATACTTTTTGCACCCTGCACGTCTATCACCAAAAGGGCATCCTTGCCTTGGTTTAGAATTTTCTCTACCTGCTCTTTGGGAGTGCCATAATAGTTACCATACACAAGAGCATACTCAAGGAAAATGCCTCTCTTTATACCTTCTTCAAACTCTTCTTTGGTCATGAATATGTAGTCCACACCCTCTATCTCTCCCTTTCTCTTCTGCCTTGTGGTAGCAGTTATGACCTTCTTTATGTTATGAACTTCACTCACGAGCTTTTCCGCAACAGTAGTCTTACCCGTACCCGAAGGTGCAGAAAGCACAAATAAATGCCCCATATAAGAGATTTTAACAAAAGAATAGAATTCTAAAGCTGTTTGAAAAATAGCAAAAAAGCTTTCCACAATAATACCCAAAACAAAAAGAGGACCTATTTTTAGAAGCTTTACTTATTTTTTGAGCTTTTGAGGTCTGTTTTTAGAAATCAAGTTCTGTCAATGCTATAGGATTTCTCAAACAGCCTTTAGAATTCTTGACTTTTTATTGAAGTGCGTTTTATAATTCTATATTAAAATTTTAAAGGAGGTAGCAAAATGAGAAAGCTTATAGCTCTTGGTGTTCTTGGTGTAGCATTGCTTGCATCCTGCCAGAAGAAGGAACAACAGCCAGCAGAGCAACCAGCGCAACCCGCACAGCCAGCAGAACAGCAAGCACAACCTACACAACCTGCAGAACAGCAAGCACAACCTGCACAACCTGGACAGTCTTCTCAACCATCTGCTGAACAACAACAGCAGCAACAACAGCAACAACAACAAGAACAGCAACCTGCGCAATCTCCAGCTGGCGAGAAGAAGTAAGTTTGATGGGGGGGAAAATCCCCCTCTAACTATTTTTATAAAAGGAGGTACTTATGTACGCTGTTATACAAACAGGTGGTAAACAGTACTTGGTAAAGGAAGGTGATCGTTTAAAGATAGAGACCATAAAGGCTTCTGAAGGAGAGCTTGTGGAGTTTGAACCCATTATGGTAAGAAAAGATGATGGAAGCATAGAATTTTACAAAGGAAAGGTAGTTGCACAGGTATTAAGGAAAGGTAAACACAAGAAGGTTATAGTTTTCAAGTTCAGAGCTAAGAAAAACTACAAAAGGTGGAAAGGGCATAGACAGCCTTTTACTGAAATACTAATAAAAGAGATAAAGGAGGTTTAAGCATGGCTTCCAAGGCAAGCGGTGGTTCAACAAGAAATGGTAGAGATAGTCATTCTAAAAGGTTAGGTGTAAAAAGATACGATGGTCAATTTGTAAAAGCTGGCAATATCATAGTCAGGCAGAGAGGTACTAAGATCTATCCAGGCGCTAATGTGGGTATGGGGTCTGACTTTACACTTTTTGCACTAAAGGACGGCATAGTAAAGTTTGAGAACAGAAAGAACAAGAAGTTTGTTAGCGTTATACCTGTCTAAGTTTTTTCTGCCCTCAGTACATAAACAACACCCAGCATGTACTTCTTGACCTGGGAGATTCTAAATCCCTCCTCCTCTAAATACTTTTCCACATCATCAATACTTAGAGCGTTTTCTAAGGAGTGCAAAAAAAAGTCCCATCTTTCTCTGCCAAACAGCAAAAGTCCCAAAGGTTTTAAAGGATATCTCATCAAAAAGCTCAGCAGTTTGGTACCAGAAAACTTATTTATATCAAGAATACCTATCTGTCCTCCTCTTTCTAACACTCTGTAAGCTTCCTTAAGAAATGCCCTTCTGTTTTCTATATGCCTAAAAACCAAAGATAAGGTTATTGTTCTGAAGGAAAGATCTTTGAAAGGTATGTTTTCTGCGTCAGCTAACAAAAAGTAGCAATAAGAACATTTATCCTTTGCTCTTTTGAGCATACCCATAGATAGGTCTATACCTACCTTTAGTCCTCTGTTTGTAGACTTTTTCAGCACTTCTCCCGTGCCAGTACCCACATCAAGGCGATTTCCTTCTTTATCAAGGATCTCAACGAGCAGTTTTTGCCACCTATTTATGCCACCAAAGGTTATAGCCCTTAGGAAGGGATCGTAGAGTTTGCTCACTTCATCAAAGATCTGGCTCATAAGTCTTTTACTCATTGCTTATAACCTCAACTATCAGATCACCATAAGGCTCATCTTGATAAAGCTCTATTTTTTCGTCATTATAAAGGGTCATAAGAGCCATAATATAAGGTGCTAAGTTTTTTCCTAAAAAAAGTTCAAACAAAGAAAACCTCTTAACACCTTGGGATATAAGCCTGTGTATATCCTCTAAAACTTCCTCAAATTTTGATACATGTATGGGAATTACACTCGCTTTTTTTTGCCTGCTTTTTGCTTGTCTTTTAACAGGTTTTCTCTCCTTTATCTCTTCTTTTTCCACCCTTTGTGGAAGTTGTAAGAAACTTTCCTTTTCTTCCTCAAATTCCTGAACTATTTCATCAAGGGTATAATTTCTCTTTTTTTCGCGGGTCTTTTTTGGTTCTGGAAAAAGCACCTCTATTTTCTTTTTCAGGAGAAAGGAGGCAGCCATTATGACTTTTGCGGGGATACGCATGTCTAACACTTGAATCTTTCTTATCTCTTCAAGGTATGCATTGGCAAGTTCTACTATATCCACATTCCAAGGGTCTATCTTGCCCTCTTCTACCAACCTATAAGCTAAGGCAAAGGGATGATCTTCTTCAAAGGCTAACATGATTTATTATGATACTTCAGGTTATAGGTGCATTACAGAAGTTCATAGCGTATTCTGGAGAGATCTCGATACATCTCATTAGGCACTCTCTTGAGCGTTCAAGAACTGTGTAAAGTATCTGTTCCTCCTCTTCACTAAAAGGTGATAGTACATAATTAACCACTTGGCTTTTATCTTTAGGCCTACCTATCCCAACTTTCAGTCTTGGAAACTTCTCTGTTTTTATTTCTTTTATGATGGATTCAACACCGTGATGTCCTCCGCTACTGCCTTCAAGCTTTAACCTCAATCTTCCCAAAGGTAGATCAAGGTCATCGTATATAACTATCATCTCCTCAGGTGATATATGGTACTCTTCAAGAAGATTAACTACCGCTATGCCTGAGTTATTCATATAGGTCTGTGGCTTTGCCAAAAGGACTTCCCTTCCTCCTATCTTTGCCTTATATACATGTGACAGACACTCCTCTTGGTAATCTTTTAGCTTTAGCTTTTTTGCCAGTTGGTCAATTACCATAAAACCCACATTGTGGCGAGTCTTTTCGTACTTTTTACCCGGATTTCCAAGACCCACCAGAAGTTTTATCATTAAGATGTAGTTTCTTCTGTAGGTGTTTCCTCTGCTTCTGGCTCAAGCACTACCGCAACCACCTCTTCAGGTGAATCCATTATTATACAACCTGCAGGAGGTTGTATGTCCCTCACGTGAAGCACATCACCCAAACCCATACTGCTGACATCAACGGATATCTTGTCAGGAATATTATCCACAGGTGCTTTTACAGTCAATGTGTGCAACATAATTTCAAAAGTTCCACCCAAACCTACACCTGCAGGTGTTCCAACAAATTCTAGTGGGACTTCTACCTCTATTTCCCTTGTATGAGATATATCGTACAGATCCACATGAAGGATGTTATCTCCTAAATAACCCCTTTGAATGTCTTTGAGCAAACATATCCTTTTCTCTCCATCTAAATCCGCTTCTATTAAAAAGGTTTCTCCGTAAGGTAGGCTCATAAGGTCCTTCAGGCTAACATAGGCATGCCTGTTTTCTACTTCTTTACCGTAGACTTCTACGGGTATATAACCTTGTTTTCTCATTCTTTTTAGCTCGCTTTTGCTTCCCAACTTTCTTGGGATGAGTTTTAGTGGCACTTTTTTCATAACGTACCTCCTTTTATGTAAAGAGAGAGCTTACAGATTCACCTTCGTGTATTCTTCTTATGGACTCTGCTATAAGTCCTGCTACGGAAACTACTTTGAGTTTATCGCAAGGCTTATTATCTGTGGGTATAGTGTTGGTGACTACAACTTCTGAAATGGGAGAAGTGTTTATCCTTTCTATGGCTGGACCAGAAAGAACGGGATGTGTTGCCACAACGGATACACTCACCGCACCTTTTGAAAGTAGCAAATTGGTAGCAGAAACTACAGTACCTGCGGTATCTATCATGTCATCAATTATTATAGCCTTTTTCCCTTCCACATCACCTATTAGGTCAAGGACTTCTGCTACGTTAGGTTCAGGTCTTCTTTTGTATATGATGGCTATACCACACCCCAGCTTATTGGCAAGCCTTCTTGCCCTTTCTACACCTCCTGCATCTGGTGAAACAACTACGGTATTCTCATTCACCTTATCTTTGAGGTACTCATAAAGGACATTAAGAGCGTAAAGGTTATCAACGGGAATGTTGAAAAATCCCTGTATTTGGGGAGAGTGTAAATCTACTACCACCAACCTTTGTGCTCCTGCGGTGGTTATCAAGTCTGCCAAGAGCCTTGCACTTATAGGTACTCTTGGCTTGTCCTTTCTATCCTGCCTTGCGTAAGCGTAATATGGAACAACTGCAGTTATCCTTCCTGCAGAAGCCCTTTTGAGAGCATCAAGGATTAAAAGAAGTTCCATTATATTTTCATTAACAGGCGCACACAGGGACTGAATTATGAAAACGTCCTCTCCTCTCATAGATTCGTTTATCTGCACCCTTATCTCACCATCGCTAAAGCGCGAGACTATCATATCCGATATGGGTATACCTAAGTATTCTGCCACTTCTTTTGCAAGCTTAGGATTGCTGTTTCCTGTAAGTAACTTTATGTTCATGGTTCTACCTTATAAAAGTTTTAAAAAAGCTGGGGTGCCTGGACTCGAACCAGGAGCCCCCGGATCCAAAGTCCGGTGCTCTGCCAGTTGAGCTACACCCCATTATAGCTTCTAACTTGATAAAGCCTCCATCCGCGCAAAAGGGCACCTTTTTTTACCTCTTCCGATGCCTCACCTATATAAAATATACAAGAACCACTTCCACTTACCATAGGTCTGTATCCCAAATGCTCAACAAATCTATAAACCTCTCTCATCTCAGGAAAGAGCTCCATAGCGAGCTCTCCCAAACGGTTCTCCAAAACCTCAAACCTACCTTCTAATACACTCTGTATTATTTTATCACTATCCAAGTTAGGTGTCAATGATGTATGACTAACCATGGAGTAAACCCTGCGCGTGCTTACCTGAAGATTTGGGTATATGAGCGTGATCTTTAAATCCACATGTCTAATAGGTTCTATCTTTTCTCCTCTACCTCTACCCACTGCGGTACCACCATATAGGAAAAATACAGCATCAGAAGACACACTTTGGGCTATCTCTTTTAGCTCTTCTATGCTTAGAGGCTCACCCAACAAACTGTTTATGGCTTTTAACACCACAGCGCAGTTGGACGACCCACCACCCAATCCAGCACCCTGTGGTATGTTCTTGTGGATATACACGCTAAACTCCAGCTCTTTACCCAAGCGCCTTTCCATAAGCCTAAGAGCCTTATAAACAAGGTTTTCCTCTTGTGGTATGTTATTGCTCGTTTCCACTTTTAGAGGACCTTCTTTTATAAACACCTCGTCAAACAATGAAACAGCATGATATATGGTGAATATCTCATGATAGCCATCATCTCTCTTTCCCAAAAGCCACAACCCAAGGTTCACCTTTGCAGGGGAAAGAAGTTTTACCACAAATTTACTCATTTTGGCTTATTTTAACATAATATGATACTTAGAATAACCCTCTCCGCAGAAGATAATATACGCCTTCCTAAAAGTTATAACCATTATCTGCAAGCCTTTTTCTACAAAAACATGGATCCCATACTTTCCAATTTTCTCCACAACATAGGGTTTGTTTATAACAAAAGAAGGTTTAAGCTATTCACTTTTTCCAAAATAATAGGTAAAATAATAAAAAAGGAAGGAGATTTCATAGTTTTTGATAACAACATTACTGTTTATTTTGCATCACCTTTGATAGATATAGTTTCCTCTTCTGTAAAAAATCTTATAAAAAACGATGAACTTTTCCTTGTAAATAACAAGCTGTATTTGAATTCTGTAGATGTAATAAAGCCAGAAATTAAACAAGAGGATATTATCGTAAGGTGTCTATCGCCTATAACTGTATATACAACTCCTTTGGGACAAAGAAGGTTTCAATATCTCAATCCGTGGGACGAAAAATTCTATCAGATCATCAAAGATAACCTGCTTAAGAAGTATGAAATTATTTATTTATAGTAGGTCCTACAGAGGGGAGCTACAGGTGGAACCCGTAAAGATATGTCAGAAGTACAAGAAAAAGGTAGTTTATAGAAAAACATTAATAGAGGCATGGGAAGGATACTACAGGATAAAGGGAAGCAAGGAGATTTTAAAGCTTGCTTTGGAAGCAGGCTTAGGTGCAAAAAACCCACAAGGATTTGGTATGGTGGAGGTAGTAAAAAATGTTGAAAGCTCTTAGAGATATAGGAGAGCTGTATGGAAAAATAGAGATTTACGATCCTGTAGAAGCTGAAGAAGTATTAATTCTGGAGTTTGACAAAGACGGAAATTTTATAAAAGTAGATTTAGAGGAATTTTCAAAAGGAAACCTCATTTCTTTAAAAAATTGCATCTAAACAAAGAATGACAAGCATCTGTCTATCTCCAGGGTTTTTGTGAGATTGGAGGTCGACAGGAAATTTTTTTCACTTGACACACATGAGTTTTGGGTATATTATTAGCATAGCCATATGGCCGTAGAACTTGACAACTGAATATGTTTTGGCGATCCTTTGGGGTTTATTAGGTACCTATAAGGAGTTGAAACACTCTATTTACTATGGTTTCTGCGGAGATCTGCTTTTGTGTGAGCTCTATCTGTTCCTCTCTACCATCTGCATAGAGTATGTATCCTTTGTGAAACTCCCTATCCATGACCTCTAAAGGATTAGCTATTAGCATGTCAAGGTTTTTTCTTCTTAGTTTTTCCCAGCTGTTTTTCAAAAGCTCCTTCTCCTCCTCAAGGGAAAAGCCTATTAAAAGCTTTCCTCTCTTGTTCTTTCCAAGCTCTTCAAGGATGTCTGGTGTTTTTATAAGCTCAAGGTTTATCCTTTCTGTTTTTTTTATCTTACCTGTATATTTCATAGCAGGAGTGTAGTCCGAAACAGCTGAATTCATAACAATTATGTCAGCCCAATCTCTTAGCTCCATCACTTTCTGGTACATGTCCTGTGTGGATACTACTCTGTGTATCTCAACTTCTGGGGGTTCTTCCGCTGTGGTAAAGCCAGCTATTACTTTCACATCCGCACCGTACCATCTAAAGGCGCTTGCTAAGGCAAAGCCCATTTTACCGCTGGAGGAGTTAGATATAAAACGCACTTGGTCTATGTATTCCCTTGTGGCACCGCACGTGATGAGGACCTTTTTGTTTTTTAGGGGTTTTGGTCTTGTTGCGTACTCTATCCAATCAAGAATTCTCTTTTCGCTTGCGAGCTTTCCCTGTCCCTCTTCTTCACAGACAAGCTTTCCCTCTTCTGGTTCTATAATAATGTGTCCCAAAGACTTTAGCTTTTCTGTGTGTTCCTTTACGATGGGGTTTGTGTACATGGAAACGTTTCCTGCTGGTGCTATTAGAAGCTTGCCAGTGTATGCAAGAACGGTAGACGTAAGAAGGTTATCACCTATCCCAAGGGCTATCTTGGATAGTGTGTTTATACTGCAGGGAGCTATAAGGAAAACATCGCACCATCTTGCGAGGTTTATGTGCGCCAAAGGGTCATCTTCCCACTGGGAATAAACTTTATTACCACTTAGAGCTTCAAAGGTGAGCTTGCTTATAAACTTTTCGGAAAAGGGGGTCATGATAACTTTCACTTGGTAGTTCTTTTTCCGCAGGGACCTTATTATGTCACAAACTTTGTATATGGCAATGCTCGAAGATACACCAATGAGAACTTTTGTCATTCAAAATAGTATTTTAACATCTCCTTTAACTCACCTCTTAGTTCAAGCAGGTACTCTATGGCTTCTCTTACCGCACCTTCTCCACCTTTGGCTTTTGTGATGTATAGGGCAGTTTCTTTTACCAGCTTTGGTGCATCGCAGACCACTATAGGGAAACCAACCCTACGAAGAATGGGAATATCCACATAGTCATCTCCTATATAGGCAACCTCTTCACCACTAAGATGATTTTTCTTTAAAATCTCCTCAAAAGCGGGTAGTTTTTCGTTGTGTCCCAAATATATCTCTTCAACTCCCAACTCTTTAAGCCTGTTTATGAGGGGTTTTGAGTTTCTTCCTGATATTACACCCGTTTTTATACCTGCCTTTTGGATAAGCTTTATGCCCAAGCCATCTCTTACATTAAACACCTTTATCTCCTCTCCTTCTTGGGTATAGTATAATTTGCCATCTGTTAAAACTCCATCTACATCCATTAGAAGCAGTTTAACTCTTTTGGCTTTCTGGGTTAGATCCATGTATAATAATTTTAAGAGTCCACCAAAAGGAGGAAGAGTAAAATGAACCTCTATGAGTACGAGGCTTATGACAAAATATTCAAAAAGTACGGCATACCAACACCCAAGTATATGTTTGCGGACCACATAAACGATGAGCTGGTGCAGTTTATAAATGACCTTGGTGAGTGTGTGGTAAAGTCTCAGGTGCTTGTAGGCAAAAGGGGAAAAGCTGGAGCGGTAAAGGTATGCAGAGATCCACAAACTGCCATAGAAACAGTACAAACGCTACTTAACTATCCCGTTTATGGTGAAATGCCCATAGGTATATTAGTTGCCCAAAAGGCAAACATACTAAAAGAGCTATATGCTTCCATTACCTACTCCACAGAGGTAAGAGCACCTGTGCTTACCCTCAGCTTAGAGGGTGGTATGGATATAGAGGAAGTGCCACCTGAAAAGGTCAAAACCTGGCCCATAAACCCTCTTAAGGGACTCTATCCTCACATGGTTAGAAATTACCTTCTTGAGCTTGGTTTTCCCCAAGAATACATGGGAGTTCTTAGGGAGCTTTCAGAAGTCATTGCCAACATGTACAGAGCCTTTTGGGAAACAGAAGCAAGACTTTTGGAGATAAATCCCCTTGCCATATGCGATGTAGATGGCAAACAAAAGGTATATGCCCTTGATGCGGTAGTGACCATAGATGATGATGCATCAATTCCTCCTTCTAAGATATACGGTGTGAGGACAGCATTAAAGAGACCACCCACAGAGAGAGAAATAGAGGCATCTTTAATAGACAGAGATGATCACCGTGGAAAGGCTGGTTCTTATGTGGAAATGGATGGTGATATTGCCATGATGACCTTTGGTGGTGGTGGTTCAACGGTCACCATAGAAACCACCTACGCTGTGGGGCTAAGGCCTGCCAACTTCACAGATATAGGAGGAAATCCTCCTGCGGAGAAGATGTATAAGATAACAAGGATAATACTTTCAAAACCCGGCATAAGGGGAGTGCTTGTTTGCGGTGGCACTGCCAACAATACAAGGATAGATGTGACCTTAGGAGAAGGAGTGGCAAACGCCATAAGGGACCTCTACAAAGAGGGCAAACTAAACCCTGATTGGGTGTGGGTGGTACGCAGAAACGGTCCAGAGGCAGAAAAAGGTCTTCGCATGCTCTATGAAGCTTTCAAAGAGTGTAAAGTAAAGGGAGAGATATATGACTCTTCTTTGCCTCTCACAGAAGCGCCTTTAAGACTAAAAGAGCTTCTTGACAGGTGTGCAAGTAGAAAGGAAGAGGACAGAAAGCTCACAGAAGAGCAAGCTAAGGATATGGGCATATAAGCTAAGACGATAAAAGTTTTTAGGGTCCGCTTTATATTTTTAAAATTATGGGTTTATTTGTTGAAGACCTTTTAAACTTTGGTAATCTTATAGACGCAGAAATAGAGGTGTACCTAACTCAGGACATCTTAAAGAGTGCCTATCCTAACCTAAACTTTGAGCTTGAAGATGGGCTCTTGAAGATACAGATGGAAACTAAAGGTTTCCTATTTAAGAAAAAAAGAGAGATCAGGCTTTCGGAAAACACAAATAGTGTCAAGAATGACAGAAACACAGGTAGAAGGTACATACTCATGAGAGCTCTTACAAAGGATCTACCAAAAGATGACATCTTTTTAGTAGATGGGGAGCTTTTTGGTATAGATGTTTGGCCTGCTGTTAAGCTAACGGAGGTTTATGAAAGGGTCCCCAAGCAGTTTAAAGAAAGGTTGGCTATTACCAGATACAAGATAAAGAAAGACGGCATAAAGCTCTTCCTGAGGGTGGAAAAGTAGTATAATTTTTTTGGGAGGCATAATATGGCTAAGATTTACTATGAAGAGGATGCCACTCTTGAACCTCTAATAGGCAAAACAGTAGCCATTTTGGGTTATGGTAGTCAAGGACACGCTCATGCGCTAAATCTCAGAGATAGTGGAATAAGGGTAATTGTAGGGTTATATGAGGGCAGTAAGTCTAAGCGTAAGGCTCTGGAGGATGGTTTTCCAGTTCTTGAACCTGCAAGGGCGGTGCAGGAAGCTGATATTATCATGTTTCTAACACCTGATACGGTACAACCTCAGATATACAAAGAGAGCGTAGAACCATACCTTAATCCAAGTAAAAGCCTTGCCTTTGCTCACGGCTTTAACATACACTTCAAACAAATAGTGCCACCAAAGGAAGTAGATGTGTTTATGGTAGCACCCAAAGGACCTGGACACTTAGTAAGATGGATGTACGAAGAGGGCAAAGGTGTGCCTGCACTTATAGCTGTATATCAAGATGCGAGCGGTTATTGTAAAGACAAAGCCCTCGCTTACGCAAAAGCCATAGGTGCCACAAGAGCAGGAGTGATAGAAACCACTTTTAAGGAGGAAACAGAAACGGACCTGTTTGGAGAGCAAACGGTACTTTGTGGAGGCGTTACCGCGCTCATAAAGGCAGGGTTTGAAACCCTTGTGGAAGCTGGTTATCAACCTGAGGTTGCCTACTTTGAATGTCTTCACGAGCTTAAGCTCATCGTGGACCTTATATACCAATATGGTATAGCAGGCATGAGGTATTCCATATCTGATACCGCCAAGTATGGTGATGTAACACGCGGAGAGAGGATATACAAACTCATAAAACCCCTCATGAAGGAAATACTTACCGAAATACAAAAGGGAGAGTTTGCCAAGGAGTGGATACTGGAAAACCAAGCGGGAAGGCCTGTGTTCAACGCCCTTTTGGAGAGGGACAGAAGGCACCTTATAGAAGAAGTGGGTGAAAAATTAAGAGAGATGATGCCTTGGATAACGGGTAAGGAGCTCAAATGAATCTCACCAAAAGAAGAGAAGCTCTAAAAAAGGTTTATACACCTGTTGGTATAGTTCTTTACAAACTTCACTTTCCTCCCAACCTGATAACTCTTCTTTCCTTAATTCTTGGGATGGCATCCGCTTACTCTTTCTATCATGGTAAGCTTTTAACAGGTGCTGGCTTTTTAATACTTTCTGGGCTTTTTGACCTTGCGGATGGCATAGTGGCAAGACTCTCAGATAGAGCCTCCAAGTTTGGTGCGGTTTTTGATTGGATCGCAGACAAGTGGGTAGATGGGTTTGTTTTGGGAACGGTGGGATACCTTTACGCAGGACCTTTTACTGCCATAACGGTGGTGACTGCATCCATGCTTCACTCCTTTATAAAACCTGTGGTTTATTCGGAGATAGGATACCAAGCGCGCATAAAAGGCAAGATACAAGACCCGTTAGAAGGTGTTGGCTTTTTTGGAAGGCCAGAAACGCATCTGACCCTTGTGATGTTTGCGGTGTTAGAAAGAGTGAATGCTCCTATAGGTTTATCTGTAGGTATAAAACTCATAGCTCTTTTGACCTTGCTGTCTCTTCTTATTAGAATACTTTACCTCTACAAACATTTTGGGAAGGACTATGAATAGGCCATATGTGATCATAGTTTCGGAAGTAAGTGTTGATGGGAAACTCACTCTATATAGGGGAGCATCCAGCAAAGAGCTTATGACACTGATGGATCAAGAAGCCTACAGATATCTTCACGAGATAAGGGCTAAAGTGGATGGCATCATGGTAGGTTGCGAAACAGTAAGAACAGATAACCCAAGCCTTACAGTCAGATACGTTCAGGGCAAAAATCCCGTCAGGATAATTCCCTGTTCTACTGCGAATGTTCCTTTGGATGCCAACATTTTCTCAAAGGACGCACCTACCCTGATAGTGACTACAAAGAGAGCACCTGAAGAAAAGTTGGAAAAAATAAGAGAAATAGGAGCGGAAGTGTGGGTAGTAGGAGAAGACCTTGTGGATTTTGATGCTCTTATGCCTATGCTTGTGGAGAGAGGAATAAACAGCCTTATGGTAGAAGGTGGGGCTTCCATTAACTGGGAGTTCATAAAGAGGGGCTTTGTAGATGAGATAAGACTCATACATCTGCCTGTCATAGTAGGCGGTGAGAATGTGCCTACCCTTGTAGGTGGTGAAGGTTTTAAAAAGCTTAGAAACCTTATGCACCTTAGACTTAGGGCACACTTCAAAAGAGGACACCACCTAATCACCGAATGGGAAGTAGTCAGGTAAATTTATTATGACAGTAAGGACATACTATTGCCTTTATATGAACCTCGCTATAACACATGGGACACCTTTTCCTACCTTTGAGATACAAAAAAATATTGAAGTGGAATAGGTATTTCAGGAGAAGGTAAAAGGAGAAAACACCTAATATGATCAACCAAGCCTTTATGGGTGTAAAAATCTCGTAGTATTTTATCCAGAGATAAGTGGCTGATATGGATGCTATCCAAAAGGCTATTCTTCTGTCTAAAAAAACTTGGGCAAGCACATGAATTAGTGCCATCCAAATAAAGAACTGTAGTAAGGACTCTCTAAATAAAGGTTCAACGGTTTTTAACCAGTCCATTGAATACCCAACCCCTGACTATCAGATGAAGTAATAAACCCATGTGAAACACCAAAAGGTGCATAAGAAGACCTACATAACCCAAGGACTTAAGAATGTAGAAAAAGAACATTCCTGTTAAAACAAGCCTCACCAAGCTTGACAAATATAGCCAACTTGTATATCTGGAAAGTATGTAAAGACTCTCCACGTAAAGGACACCCATCAAAAAGCTAACAAACAGCATATATAATAGTATAGCTAATGAGAATCTTTTCTCTTGATACTTCCTTTTCCTTCTTAAACTTTTCGGTGATTGATGAAGGGAAGGTGACCTTTTTGTGCTATCTTGACAACTCAAAGAAGACTCTTGAGAACTTACCCAAGGTGTTGGCAGATTACAATATAAGACCCCAAGATTACGATGCCTTTGCCATTTGTGTAGGTGTAGGATACCTCACCTCGGTGAGAATTGGCATAACCTTTATAAAAGGCTGGGCTTATCTTTTTAATAAGCCAGTGGTAGGATATGAGAATCTTGAACTGATGGCAAAGCATACACACACAAACTTTCCCAAGATACCCTGCTTGAAAGTGAGCCACACCATATTCTACAGGATAGTAGAGGAAGACAAAATATCGGAGATAAAGTCCGCTAAGGCATGTCCACCACAGGGTTATGTAATAAGCTTAAAGGATCACGCTATAGAGGGTAGCAATGTGGTTCTTGAGTTTTTCCCCTTTTCTGCTTACGGTGGAATATACGCTTACGAAAAGCTAAGATCTGGATACCAAGGTGATGACCTCTTCTTTTTAGAACCTATTTATGTGAAATCTTAGCCTATAACTAAAGCTTCTTGTCTTTCTCTACACTTTATGCACTTTTCACACGGAACTATTTTACCTTTTATTTTCTTGGGATTGGCACACGAAAGGGTAAGGTGATAGGGCACTATGCTAAGTCCCATCTTCACTACTTGAGCCTTTTCAAGCCCAAACAGAGGCGTTTCTATATAAAACTCTCTACCTACGCCTTTGGATATGAGTTTTTCCAGCTGTTTTAGGTACTCTACCGTGTTATCTGGAAAAGGGTAAAGCCCAAGACTGCCTATGCCTAACCTGTTTATCCCTTTGGAAAGAGCGTAAAGAGCACATGTGGTTATAAGGGTCATGTTCCTCAAGGGTATGAAAATGTCCTGTACAGTTTTTAGGGTTTTTCTTGGATCTACGTGTCCTTGCACTCTTAGAACTCTTAGTGCCATAAGGTTTGGATAACTTCTCTTTGTGTATCTCCAAAGGTTTACTGCGTTTTCAAGTTCAAGGCTTTCCCACCTTTCTCCAGATTTTACATAAACGGGATAAACCAAATGCCCCTTTTGGAGGTACATGTAAAGCAAGGTAGTACTTTCTACTCCACCACTAAAGAGGACCGCTATCTTAACACTCACCGGATATGTGCCTCCCACTGTCCAAATTTATGATCTCTCCTGTTATACTTTGGGCTTCTAGCAAAAACTCGGTAAGTGCCACCACATCTTCTATAGACACCTGCCTTTTTAGTGGTGTTTTGTTTATGTATTCCTTCCACTTTTCCTCCGAAAAGTCCTCTGGTTTTAGAGTAGGTCCAAGGGCTATGGCATTAACAAGCACATGAGGTGCAAACTCCTTTGCTAACACCTTTACCGCAGTATGAAGAGCACCTTTTGAGATGAAATACGCAGAGTAGTTTCTGTAGGGTGTGGTGTTGGTAGCCCAATCTCCAAAGGCTACTATCCTGCCTTTGGTATCACCAGAATTGTGAAGCATGTATGGGTAAAGAAGTTTGCTAAGAAACAGAAAAGCTTCTGTATTTGGGACAAAGTGCGCATACAGGTCATCTCTCTTTAAGGACTCAATGGGCGTAGAAAAATAGGGGCTTGCGCTGTGTATAAAAGCGTCTATTCCTCCTAAGTGATCAATGGTTTCTTCTACC
Source organism: Hydrogenobacter sp. (assembly GCA_023255875.1). Lineage (GTDB taxonomy): Bacteria > Aquificota > Aquificia > Aquificales > Aquificaceae > Hydrogenobacter. The sequence goes on from JAGDVY010000013.1 coordinate 49,481, forward strand.
ACCTTAGAGTAGATTTGGTGGTCTGACAGGTCCGCCTCAATACCAAAAGCATTCTGCCTTAGGAGTTCCTCCACAGCCTGTGTGCGTGTGCGATAAACAAAGGCTATTTTGTACCCTTTGTCTATCAATCTTTTGGCTATATAAAAACCTATCCTTCTTACACCTGTTATAAGCACTCTCTTCATCCTGCTGTATATTTTATGCCTGAATTAAACTTTGTGGGCAGATACCGTCCTTCATGTGAAAGTGGTGGTAGTGAAGTTTCTTCAAAAAGGTTATATAATTAATAATTAACCCCGCAACGGGAAAGGGTGAACCCCGCCAGGCCCGAAAGGGAGCAACGGTAAGCCTGCAGTCCCGGGTGCGGGGTAGGGCCCGTAGCTCAGCTGGATAGAGCAAGGGATTTCTAATCCCTAGGTCGGGGGTTCGAGTCCCTCCGGGCCCGCTTTAAGGAGTAGTTCAGAACATAAATCCTACTTTTACCCTTAACATTGCCAAATACCAATGAACTTCAAAAAAATTTAACAATCTTTTCCTACGATCCATAACTACTCGTCAGGAGGTTAAAGACTATGGGTGAGTATTTTGGTGAAGTCTTAGAGAGGGCTTTGAGCAGAAGAGATCTTTTCAAAAAGATGGGTATCTTGGGTGCGGGTGTATTTGTTTTATCTTCTCGCGGTGTAGGTGGTAGTGTTCCAAGTGTAAGTCCTCTGTCCTTTAAAACTATTTATCCAAACACAGAAGACAGAATAACAGTTCCTGATGACTTTGAGTGGGACATAATTGTAAAGTGGGGTGATGCCCTTGATAACGGTCCAAATCTAAACTGGAACAGAGTTTACGAAGGATGCACACAAGAAGATGTGGAGCGTCAAAAATACTGTTTTGGATACAACAACGACTTTGTAGGTTATTTTAAAGCTCCTGATGGTGCTGAAATTTTAGCTGTAAACAACGAATACTTTAACCCTGAGTTAGCATTCAAAGATTTCCTTGATTTAACTACTTTAAAACCAAAAACAGGGAGACCAACAAAAGAAGAATCTATGTTAATGTTGGAAGCTCACGGTGTATCAATAGTTGAGATTAAAAAAGATAAAGATGGAAAATACACATATGTAAAAGGTTCTAAGTATAACAGGAGAATAACTGGAAGCACTCCAATATACATATCTGGACCTGCTAAAGGACACAGATTACTAAAGACCTCCAAAGACCCTAACGGTGAATTAGTTTATGGAACTCTCAATAACTGCTCTGGCGGTAAAACTCCTTGGGGGACACTTTTGAGCTGTGAAGAGAACTTTAACTCCTACTTTGGGGGAAATCTTAATAACATAAGTGATCCACACGTGCAAGACCTTCATAAAAGGTACGGAGTGCCTTCAAGCTATAGCGCTTTTTATGGCTTTCATCTCTACGATGACAGGTTTAACATAGAAAAAGAACCCAACGAACCTTTCCGCTTTGGTTGGGTTGTTGAGATAGACCCTCTAAATCCAAACAGACCACCAGTTAAAAGAACTGCCCTTGGTAGAATAAAACACGAAGCAGCCACCTGTGTGGTTGGTAAAAGTGGGAAAGTAGTAGTTTACATGGGAGACGATGAAAGATTTCAATACATTTATAAATTCGTTACAAAAGGAAAGTACGACCCTACCAACAGGGAGGCTAACTTTGGTCTTTTGGACGAAGGAACTTTATACGTTGCCAAATTCAAAGATGACTTTACTGGTGAGTGGATAATGCTTGCATCTGTAGAAGCAGGAAAAATTACGGTAAACAGTAATCTTCCAGATGTGTATAAAAATGACCCTGTTCTTGTTTTCATAGACACAAGGGGAGCTGCATCAGCTTTAGGTGCAACTCAAATGGATAGACCTGAAGATTTTGAGTGGAACCCTATAACCAAAAGTGCTTGGGCAGTTATGACTTACAACGATAAAAGAACAACTCCAAACGCTCCGAACCCTCGCTCTCCCAACTACTTTGGACATATAATAGAGATCAAAGAAGAAGGAGAAGACCCAGAATCCACTAAGTTTAGATGGGATATACCCATACTTTGTGGTATCTCTGGAAGCCCTGATACAAACAGCCAACTTGTGTTATACAAAAAACCAGCTTCTAACGATACACCTTCCATCAGTGCACCTGACAATATAGCCATAGACAAACTTGGTAACGTTTGGATAGCTACCGACGGAAATCCAGGTAAAAGCAGATTACAGAAAAACGACGGTGTTTATGTGCTAAACCCATTTAGCAAAGAGCTCAAGATGTTCCTATCAGGCGTTCCTGGATGTGAAATATGCGGTCCAGAGTTTACAAACGATTATAAATACTTCTTCTGTGCTATACAACACCCAGGAGAAGACCCAGCAGATACTGGAAAAATGGTAAGTCAATGGCCTTATCTAAACGACGGTGTTAAAATTCCAAGGCCATCAGTTATATTCGTTCGTAGAAAAGATGGCAGAGAAATATACGCTTAAACACCATTTTGGGGGGATCCTGCGTCCCCCCTTTACATTAAATATCAAAGTAAAGCTCAAACTCCTTAGGATGCGGTATGAACCTTATCTCATCTATTTCTTTACGCTTGTAATTTATCCAGAATTGTATAAACTCCTCAGTAAAGACACCTCCCTTTAGGAGGAACTCATAGTCATTTTCCAGAGCTTTCAGAGCTTCTTCTAAAGAACCTGGAAGTTGAGGGATATCTTTTAGCTCTTCTGGTGGTAGGGAGTATATGTCCTTATCAAAGGGCTCTCCTGGATGTATGCGGTTTTCTATGCCGTCAATGGCTGCCATGAGTATGGCGGAAAAGGCAAGATAAGGATTGCACGTTGGGTCTGGGAATCTTATTTCTATCCTCTTTGCCTTTGGAGACTGGGAGTACATGGGTATCCTAATGGCTGCGGAGCGATTTCTGGCAGAGTAGGCAAGCCTTACAGGAGCTTCAAAACCGGGAACAAGTCTGTGATAGGAGTTAATGGTGGGATTTGTGAAGGCTGTAAGGGCGGGTCCATGCTTTAGTATGCCACCTATAGCGTAAAGGCATATCTCCGACACTCCAGCGTACTCAGAACCCGCAAAGAGGTTCTGTCCATCCTTCCATATGGAAAAGTGGGTGTGCATGCCGGAACCATTGTCGTTGGGAAGAACCTTAGGCATAAATGTGGCGTATTTGCCATACTTATTGGCTACCATCCTAACCACATACTTGTAGATGAACATTTTGTCTGCCTGGTTTACCAAAGAGTCGTATCTTATGTCTATCTCACACTGTCCTGCGGTGGCTACCTCGTGATGATGAAGTTCAACCACGATGCCAAGCTGGGACATGATGGATACCATTTCGTTGCGAAGATGATGAGTTTTGTCCAATGGTGGAACTGGGAAATACCCTCTTTTGTTGGGTATTTTGTAGCCCGAAGAAGTAACTTCTCTGTTCCACCATCCTTCCTCTGAATCGATTCTCCAAAAGGCGTAGTTAGAGGATGTACCAAACTCTACAGAGTCAAATATGAAAAACTCCGCTTCAGGACCAAAGTAAGCGGTGTCTCCTATACCTGTTTGTTTCAGATAAAGCTCTGCCTTTTGTGCTATGTACCTTGTATCCCTGCTGTAGCGTTCCCTTGTGATGGGATCGTAAATGTCACATATCATTACAAGAGTCTTGGGCTCCATAAAGGGATCTATAAAGGCGGTGGATGCATCTGGAATGGCAATCATATCCGACTCGTGTATGGACTGCCAACCCCTTATGGAAGATCCATCAAATCCTTTACCGTTTTCAAAAGTATCAAGAGAAAGCTCGTAGGCAGGTATGGTTAAGTGTTGCCACTGACCCAAAAGATCAGAGAAACGAAGGTCCACATACTGGATACCTTCCTGTTCAATAAGGTTCAGCACCTCTTCCGGCGTGTACTTGGGCATGCTTTACCTCCTTTTATAGATTTAGATCGCTTGCTCACCCCTTTCTCCAGTTCTTATGCGCACCACCTCTTCAACAGGTATGACAAATATCTTGCCGTCTCCTACCCTTCCCGTTTGGGCGGTTTTTGCTATTGTTTCTATCACCTTTTCCACATCTTCGTCTTTTACCACCACCTCTATCTTTACCTTAGGAAGAAAGTCTATGACGTACTCTGTTCCTCTGTAGATCTCCGTGTGACCCTTCTGTTGGCCAAAACCCCTAACTTCTGTGACCGTCATACCACCTATACCTATCTCCACAAGGGCATCTTTTACCTCATCCAACTTGAAGGGTTTGATTATAGCTTCCACCTTCTTCATGCCAACCTCCTTTATTTTTATTGCAAAGAGCGTGCCAAAAGACAGCCCTTTGCTAAAGCTTTATTTTATTACTTTCTTTAGGACCATTAGGTTTTCTTTGTTGCAAATTTGTTTACAATTTTGTTAATGTGTTAACTTTCTGTTGGGACAGTACTTTATCTCTATGGTGGTATGAACTAAGCTGTCCATACCCTCAAGGCGCTTTATGTAGTAATCAAC
>JAGDVY010000013.1:54101-63436 GCA_023255875.1 Hydrogenobacter sp.
ACTAAAGGTGATGCCATTTCTCTATCAAGGAGTATTTGCGCAGTGTCCTTAAGAAGGCTATAAGACCACCTTAGAATAACGAAGAACCCTACAAGTCCCGAAAGAGGGTCTAAGTACCACATACCTAAATACTTTCCACCAAGCAAGGCGATTATTGCCAAAAGGGAGGTCAAAACATCAGCAATCACATGAAGGTAAGCAGCGCTGAGATTAAAGTCGTGTTTGTGCTCATCATCGTGTGAGAGGACAAAGGCACTTACTAAATTGATCAGCAATCCTGCAAAAGCTACCAAAAGGGCATCTTCGTATTGGACACCTTCTCTCTTTATCAGCTTGAGAACCGCCTCACCAAGCACCAGAAAAGCCATCACACCCAATATAACTGCGCTTGTGTAAGCTCCCAACACTTCCACCTTCCATGTGCCAAAAGAAAAGCTCGCATCTTTTGACCACTTTCTTGCCAACATGTAAGCACCAAGAGTTATACCAAAGGCTACCGCATGAGTTCCCATATGCACACCATCCGCAAGCAGTGCAACAGACCCAAAAACATAACCCGCTACAATCTCAACGAGCATAAATACGAGCGTCAGCACAAAAACTAATAGAACTTTGCCTTCCGCTTTCTTTTTGGGCATATGAAATATGTGCTCGTGTTTGCAAAAGGACCTTTCCATAATGATTAAATTACCCAATTTCTCTGCCTTTGTTGATGAAAGAGATCATCCAATACAAGCATAAGTAAATAGTCTTTCCTTGGTTTTATCTCTTCTGTAAGATGGGTACTTGACATTACATATACTGCATGAGCTCAGCTTTATAAACTTCCTGATGCCTAAACTTTTGAGCTTGATGATGGCTTCCTCTTGGGTATCCAAAAAGAAAGAACCGTTTTTATAGTGAAGACACACAAAATGTTCCTTAAACTCTTCTCCTACCTGATAACAGCATGCTTTTGCAGAAGGTCCCAAAAAGGCTATCACCTCATCTATTTTTTCAAAACTTTTAAACATCTCCACAGTGTTCTCAATAATTTTGCCTTTTAGACCTCTCCAACCTGCGTGTATAACACCCACAGTGTGTTTTCCCAAAAGGGCTATAGGCACACAGTCCGCGGTCTTTACACCTATCCTTATTCCCCTTAGCTGGGTGATTATGGCATCACCTTCTATAGGTTCTTGATTGAGCCTCTCAAGAAGGTAAACTTTATCCGAATGGGTCTGTTTTAGAGTAAATATTCCCTCTGGGTTTTTTGTGATGCCTGCACGAATGTTTCCTACTTTGATCCTCAGGAAAGTCTCTTGGCTTTCTCTCGCGTTTTCTCCACACATTCTATTACTATGCCAGAAAAGGCTCTATCTTCCAACACCTTTAGACCTTCTACGGTAGTCCCACCCGGAGAGGCAACCCGTGTTATCCATTCTTCTGGATGTCCTCCAAGAGCCTTTAGAAGCTCACAGCTACCAAGTACCGTGTCTATAGCTATACCTCTTGAAACTTCATAAGGAAAACCTTCTCTGATGCCTGCGGTGATGAGAGCGGAGATAAACTTAAACACAAAAGCGGGACCAGAACCTGCCAGCGCAGTAAAGGCATCCATTAGGTCTTCGGCTATATGATAAAGGCTACCGCATGCAGAAAAAACTCTTAAAAACTCTTCTTTATCCTGATCACTTACCACATCGTTGTGCGTATAAGCTATTACACCCTTTTGGACCGCCACATTTATGTTAGGCATAGCTCTGATGATCTTTTTCTTTCCTATTATGCTCTCTATGTTGCTAATGCTCAGCCCAGCCACTATGCTCAAAAGCACCCTTCCCCCAAGTAGGTCTCTGAGGCTTTCCAACACTGCTTTTGCGTCTTTTGGCTTTACCGCCAGCATTATCAGGTCTGAGCTTTTGACCAAAAAGCTAAGGTCTTTTGCAGTGCCAAAACCTTCCTCCAAAGCTTTTTTTAGTTTTTCTTGGTTGATATCAAAAACCACTATATTACTTGCCCTTTCCTTCAGCCCCTTTGCAAAGCTACTTCCCATATTTCCATAGCCGATTATTCCCACATTCATGGCACTACACATTATAATACTTACTTTACTTACTTTTAGCAGGAGGTAAAAAATGGCAAGGTGTTATGTTTGTGGAAAGACTACCAAATTTGGAAAGAGTGTGACCTTCTCTGCTGAGCGAAACTCAAGAACTTTCAAGGCAAACCTCCACAAGATGAGAATACGGCTGAGTGATGGAAGCGTAAAGAGGGTTTATGTTTGTACCAAGTGTCTAAAGGCTGGTAAGGTCATTAAAGCGGTAAAAGTTACCTGATGCCCATAAGGTTTTTAACTGCTGGTGAATCTCACGGAAAGGCGGTAGTGTGCATACTTGAAGGCATACCTGCCAATCTTGAGATATCTTCTGAGTACATAAACAAAGAGTTAGAAAGAAGACAGAGGGGATACGGGAGAGGAGGAAGGATGAAGATAGAAAAAGATCAGGTGGAGATCCTTTCGGGTGTGCGCTTTGGCAAAACTTTGGGAAGCCCCATAGCCATGATCATTCCCAATAGAGATTGGGAAAACTGGTCTGAAAAAATGGCTGTGGAAGGAGAAAGGCCCCAAAGCGCTGTGCCTTTTACAAGGCCAAGGCCCGGTCATGCGGATCTGGTGGGAGGCATAAAGTACAATCAAAGGGACCTGAGAAACATATTAGAAAGAGCTTCCGCTAGAGAAACCACTGCAAGAGTTGCTATTGGTGCGGTGTGCAAGAGGTTTTTGGAAGAGCTGGGTATAAAGATAGGTAGTTATGTGGTAAGTATAGGCACATGTAGCCCACCCATAGAGGAACAGGACCTTATAAAAAGGCACGAGCTTGCAGAAAAGTCTGTGGTGAGATTTCCAGATCCTTCAAAGGACGAGGAGTTCATAAAGGTGATAGATAAGGCACGAGAAATGGGTGAGAGTTTGGGGGGTGTGTTTGAGGTTTTTGCTGTGGGTGTGCCTCCGGGACTTGGCAGTCACATACAGTGGGACAAAAGGATAGATGGTAGAATAGCGCAGGCTATCTTGAGCATACATGCCATAAAAGGTGTGGAGTTTGGAATGGGTTTTGAGGCAGGAAGAAGGTTTGGATCTGAGGTGCATGATGAGATAGCGTGGTCCAAAGAAAAAGGCTACTTTAGGTATTCTAATAACTTAGGGGGTACAGAAGGGGGTATGACAAACGGTATGCCCATACTGGTTCGTGCGGTTATGAAGCCCATTCCCACACTTACAAAGCCCTTAAGGAGCGTTGATGTAGAAACAAAAGAGGAGGTAAAGGCAGGTAAAGAGAGAAGCGATGTGGTAGCGGTGCCTGCTGCATCTGTTGTAGCAGAAGCTATGCTTGCAATAGTTATAGCGGATGCTTTGCTTGAAAAACTTGGTGGGGACTTCATGGAAGAGATAAAACAGAGGTACGAAGCCTACCTAAGACATGTTGAAAGTTATTGAGGAAATAGGAAGGGGCGTCATACTTACCCTTATGGGTGTGTACTTTATGTTTTTCCGTCCACCCAAAAGGGTGCATTTTATAAAACAGCTTGCCTACCTTGGAGCGGAGACAGTTCCTGTTGTAGTCATTACTTCCATATTCTCCGGTGGTGTGATAGCTTTGCAAACTTACAGCACCTTTCACAGGTTTAATGCGGAGTTCCTAATAGGTGCCGTGGTTGCCATATCCATGGGAAGAGAGTTAGGACCTGTTTTGGCATCTCTAATGGTGGTTGCTCGTGTGGGTTCTGCCATGACAGCCAACATAGGCACCATGAGAATAACCGAGCAGATAGATGCCTTGGAGGTTATGGGCATAAATCCTATAAGCTACCTTATAAGTCCCAGGATCTTTGCTGGAGTTGTAGGTGTTCCCATGCTTGTTCTGCTGGCAGACATTTCTGGCATATTTGGAGGGTGGTTTGTAGCGGTAAAGCTCTTTGGAGTTAATGAATACCTCTTTTGGGAGAAGATGAAGGACCTTGCAGAACTCTACGACTTTATAGGTGGGCTCTACAAGGCGATTTTCTTCGGTTTTATAATATCCGCGGTTAGCTGTTATTTTGGGTTTTACACAAGCGGTGGAACAGAAGGTGTTGGGCGCGCAACCACAAACAGTGTGGTGGTATCTTCCATGCTCATACTAATTTCTGATTACTTCCTGACAGCCGTCATATTTTAAACCTTTATCCTTACAAGCTCACCCACAGCGCTGTAGCCTTCCCTGCGTAGTTTTATGTAGTTTTCTGTCAAAAGCTCGTTTTCCTCTATTATTAAAGCTCTAAGCTCTCTGCCTTGGTTTTTCTTGATAAACTCTTCCCTCTTTGCGTTATCAAGGGTTTTAAGTATATCCACCCTTTCCCTCTTTACCTTTTCACTGACCTTTTCCTTCATAGCAGAAGCTTTGGTTTTTTCTCTGTCTGAGTAGGGAAACACGTGCATGTAGTATATGGGTAGCTCTTGCAAAAGCCGATAGGTAAGTTGGAAATCCTCCTCTTTCTCGGAAGGAAAGCCCACTATAACATCTGTACCTATGGCAGACAGAGGTCTTTTTGAAACTATCTTTTCCACTAAACTCACATAATCCTTTACTGAGTAGTCCCTTTTCATGAGCTTTAGTATCCTGTCAGAACCGCTTTGAAGGGGTATGTGAAAGTGAGGTGCTATCTTTTCCTCAGTAAGTAAAAGGTTAAGCAGGTCATTACTTATTTCCGAAGGATACACAGAAGAAAGTCTGATGAGCTCTATTCCCTTTATTTTGAGTAAGTCTTTTAAGAGCTCATACAAACTTGTTCCCATATCCAAACCGTACTGAGTGAGCTGAGTTCCCGTAAGGACTATCTCTTTAAAGCCCCTCTCTGCAAGAAGCTCTACCTCCTTTATCACCTTTTCCTTGGGGACGCTCCTTGATTTACCTCTGGCAAAAGGAATAACACAAAAAGTGCAGAACCTGTTGCATCCTTCCTGAACCTTCACAAAAGGTCTAACCTTCTCAAAGTATGTGATCACATCAAAGTTTTCTACCTCTCTTTGGGTGAATATGTTGCCCACGTGGACCCTTTCCTCCTTTCCCTCCAGATATTCCTCCACTATCCTGAGAATGTCCTTTTTGTGAGTGTTGCCCACAACGAGGTCTACCTCTTTGAGCTTAGCAAGAGCTTGTGGGTTTGTCTGAGCGTAGCATCCTGTAACCACTATCAGCGCGGAAGGGTTTGCCCTTTTGGACCTATACACAAATTGACGGGAAGACCTTTCTGCACCAGAGGTGACACAGCACGTGTTTATTATGTATATGTCCGCAGGTTCATCAACCACCACCTTATAACCCTTCTGCCTGAAATTATGAGCCATAAAGTGGGTGTCAAACTCATTACTCCTACAACCTACAGTGATAAAAGCTACTTTCTTCATGACATCACCCATACTTTGCTTCTACTTGTGCCAACTGCGCTATGGTGGTTGTATTAAGGTAGTCAAGAATAGCCTCTCTTAAGCGTGTCCACCTTTCGTGCACTCCACAGGGAGATACCTGCCACTCCTCGCATCTTCCGGGTCTCAAAGCGCAGTGATCTAATCGACTTTCACAAGCCTGTCGCTGTTAATCGCCAAGTAGGACAGAGCCAGCAATGCGTACCTTACAGTTTCTGAGTATATCATAATGTTATATTATAAGCTTCATCTGAGTTTTAGAGTAGATACCGCCAGTATGCCAAGAAGCATAGATACTATCCACATCCTCACCACTATCTTAGGTTCTGGTATACCTGAGAGTTCCAAGTGGTGGTGAAAGGGAGCCATTCTAAAGAGCCTTTTGCCTTTGGTGAGCTTAAAGTAAGCTACTTGAAGTATAACGCTTAGAGTTTCAAAAACAAAGACTCCACCCGCTATAGGAAGCAAGAGTTCTGACTTGGAAATAAGAGCTATCACTCCTATGGTTGCTCCCAAAGATAAGGCACCCACATCACCCATAAAGAGCTGTGCAGGATAAGAGTTAAACCACAAAAAGCCCAAACCTGCGCCTACTATAGCAAAACAAAGTACTGTAAGGTCTCCTGCATAAGGCACGTAAGGTATGTTTAAGTACTTAGATAGTGTAGCGTGCCCTACTGTGTAAGCTACTATACCCAGTGATGCGCATGTGGTCATAACTGGACCTATTGCCAAACCATCAAGCCCGTCTGTAAGATTTACCGCATTGGAAGTAGCAACTATCACAAAGACAGCAAAGGGTATATAAAAGAGCCCAAGGTCTATCTGAAGGTTCTTAAAGAGGGGAAAGTAAAGCTTGGTATTTACTTCCGTGTAGGTATGTATGAGCATCACAGTAATGAAGGCAACAACAACTTGAGCGGTAAATTTAAGTTTTGCAGATATACCCTTTTTGTTTTTGAGCTTAATGTAGTCATCAACAAAACCTATCAGCGCAAAACCCAAAGTACAAAAGAGAACGATCCAAAAGTAAGCAAGGTCAAGCCTCATAAGGAGAAAGGAAGAAAGAGTAAAGGAAAGAACTATGACAAACCCACCCATAGTGGGCACATACTTTTTGACCATATGACCCTCAGGTGTGTATTCCCTAACATAGCCTTTGAAGAGTCTCTGGAGGGCTTTCATCTTTTTGAGAAATACAGGAGTGATTATCAGAGTGATCACAAAGGCAAGTATAACCGCAAAGAGGGCTCTAAAAGTGATGTACTTAAAGACATTAAAAACAAACAGGTAATCCTTAAGCCAAAGAGATATGTGATAGAGCATATTAGCACCTGTTCCTGCTAAAAAGTCTATCCAATATGATGGCTACCGCGTTTCTAACAGAAAGATGGTTCCAATCTCCCGCACCGTAAATGGGTTCAAGAATGTAATCAAAGGTAGCCATAAGGTCTGGCGGTATGCCATACCCCGTCCCAAAAACTATCAAAAAGTCCCTTTCCCTCTTTTTAATCTCCTCTCTGAGAAACTCATAAGACACTTTGTTAGGATAATCCCTTGCGTCTGTGCCTACCAACACGGGCCTACTCCCTCTTGTATTTTGAATGTCTTCTATTACCTCATCAAGAGTGTATGCAAGCTTGACTAACTTTACTACCTCGTTCCTTGTGGGATTTGTCTTTGATCCCTCTTCAGAGAGCCAATACTCTAACTGTCTTTTTATTACCGCACGCTGTCCATCAACAGGCTGAACTATGTAATAGGTATTTATCTCATAGGCTCTTGCAGGTCTTGCTATATCGTGCAGATCCATGGTCGTAAAGGAAGTGATCACAATCTTTCCGTGCTTGTCCATGGCAGGATAATGAAGAAGAGCTATAAAAACGTTGTGATTTATCATAAGTTCTCTATTATACACCAAGCTCTGATCACACAGTTCCTTCTTCTCTTATTTTCTCCTTAGAAATTATGTAGTTTTTCCTCATAATGGCTCTGTTTAGAGCATCTACAAAGCCGTTTATGCTCGCTTTGATGATGTCTGTATCTACTCCTCTGCCAGAGGCTTTCACATCATCAAGTTCCACTACTAAACGAGCTTCCGCTTGGGCATCCGTATTGGGAGTGAGCGCCTTTATGGAAAAGTCCAGCAGTTTGGGTTCTATGCCAAGGGCTTTTTGCACTGCCTTTATCACAGCATCCACAGGACCGTTCCCCGTAGAGGTTGCGGTTCTCTCTTCACCATTAAAGGTAAGCACCACAGTAGCGGTAGGAAGGATGTTTTCTCCTGTTTGCACCTGATAATGCTTTATCTTTATGGGTTCTTCTTCATCTATCTTCATAAACTCTTCGTATATGAGAGCTTCCAAGTCCTCGTCATAAACCTCTTTTTTCTTGTCCGCAAGAGCCTTAAACTTTTCAAAAACCTTCTCTATCTCTTGATCGCTCAGTTGAAAGCCAAGGTCACTTAGTCTGCGCTTGAGTGCGTGCCTTCCTGAGTGTTTGCCCAACACGATCCTTGTTGAAGGAAAGCCCACATCTTCTGGACTCATTATCTCGTAAGTGAGGGGGTTTGCAAGGACTCCATGCTGATGTATGCCAGATTCGTGAGCAAAGGCGTTATCTCCTACCACTGCCTTATTGGGCTGTACAAAAGACCCTGTTATCCTACAAAGCAGTCTGCTGGTTTTGTATAGTTCTTTGGTGTTTATCTCTGTGTAAAGATCACCAAAGAAGTCTTTGCGCACCTTTATTGCCATGACTATCTCTTCAAGAGCAGCATTGCCTGCTCTTTCTCCTATACCGTTTATAGTGCATTCCACCTGTCTTGCACCGTGCTTTACTGCCATAAGAGAGTTGGCAACAGCCATACCAAGATCATCATGACAGTGCACACTTATAATGGCTTTGTCTATGTTGGGAACATTATTCTTTATGTCCTCTATAAGTTGGGCAAACTCCTCTGGTAGTGCATATCCTACAGTGTCAGGTATATTTATCACTGTAGCACCTGCCTTTATAGCGGTTTCTATTACCTTGTAAAGGAAATCCCTTTGACTTCTTGTGGCATCTTCGCACGAGAACTCCACATCATCAGTAAAGTTTCTTGCAAATCTTACAGCCTTCTGTGCTCTTTCAAGAACCTCTTCAGGAGACATGCGCAGTTTGTACTTCATGTGTATCTCTGATGTGGCTATAAAAGTGTGTATCCTTTTTCTTTTTGCTGGTTTTAGAGCTTCCCCTGCTAGCTCTATGTCCTTTTCCAAAGCCCTTGCTAAGGAGCATATGACAGGACCATCTATCTCCGAAGCTATAAGTCTGACACTATCAAAGTCTCCCTTAGATGCTGCTGCAAAACCTGCTTCTATGATATCCACACCGAGTTTTGCAAGCTGGTGCGCCATTTGAAGTTTTTCATCAGCGGTCATAGAAAAGCCCGGTGCTTGCTCTCCGTCCCTTAATGTGGTGTCAAAGATGTATACCTTATCCATTTACATAAACCTCCTCTAATGATAATAATTCTCAATTAGCTAAAAGTCAAGAGTAATTTAGAGTGTTTAAGAAATCCCAAAGTCTTGTCTTTCAAGACTTTGTCTGCACTTCCACTCTGAAAAGGAGCTAAACATTTTTGCTTAGATTATAGCTCTAAGAAATCAACTTTTGTCAATGTTCTGGGATTTCTCAAACAGCCTCAGATGTTGTAAATAGGTTGTATAAGTTATATTGCATCATGAACTCTCACCACAAAAACATTACTTTAGCAGGAGTCATATATCCTAAAACTAAATAAAATTGCACATTAAAAAACTAAAAATTCTATGATTAAAATCATTGTATATATAAAAATTTTTTTATATGATGAAATATAACTTTTAAAGGAGGTAAGTAA